>CAYHBO010000021.1:0-25472 GCA_964354855.1 uncultured Pseudomonadota bacterium
ATTGAATTATTATTATTGACTACTTCAGACCGAATAATTCAAGATAGAAACTAGTTATAGTATCCATAAAAACCAAAAATCAAGGGGAACTCATGAATAGAAAATTCATAAATTTTATTAAAAAGAGCTTATTAATTATAACTCTAGGAACGTCTTTACAAACCCTGTCAGCAATCACCACTATCACAGAAGCCGATTTAATTATTACACCATTTATCTTAGAAGCTACCGGAGCTGGCCCTCGAGGGGATAAAGCTGAATTCGACTTACTAAAAGGAACCCAAGGGTTAACAATACTTCTAAAAAAAATCCATACAAACGAGCTGAGAGAAGCTGCAGCAGCACTAAACGATAAAGATGCTGAAACCGCAGACGAAGCCGTAAAAGCAGCAGATAAAGTATTCAACAGAGTATCTCACACAATACGGTTCATCTTAAAACCAGACGAATTTACCGTAACAGGACTAACAACGCTGAGAAGTCCAAAAACACTTACTGATAAATCTATAGAACAAACGCCATTCGAGACATTAAAAGCTAGCATTAAGAACAAGAAACAATTCACCGATAAAAAATTCAAAAAATTATTTGACGACCTCAACGCAGCCCTAATAATAGCTCGAAAAGCAATAGATGAAAAAGCAATCACAGTAGAACAGGAAAAAGCAAAAGTAAAAGTAGATCCAACTCATGCACTTTTGGAAGAACTAGAAGCAGCAATAAAACCGACTAGATAGTAACTGCAATATCAAGAAGGAGGGAGCTTTCGCTCCCTCTCTTATTTTCTTCAACAAATAACTAATCAATAAATTTTTTTATTTTTTCTTCAAGCATAAACGGTAATCCCATATCCAAGTCACTAGCGTTCCAAGAATGTGATCCTGGAATATTTTTTAATTCTATCAATGCACGATCACGAATTTCCACCATCTTCGTCAAAGCTTTTTTTGCTTCTTTTATTTCTTTAACCGAAGTAACGTTCTGTTGCTCATATAACACTTTCATCTCTCTTCTAGAGCTATCTATCAGACTTCTAATTTTTACTTCTCTCTCTTCTTCAATTCTTTGTGCTTCTTCTGCTGCTTCTTTCGTCTTCCTTTTAAGCGCTGCAGCCTCTTCTCGTTTTTTTTTCGCTTCAGCTAAAGCACTACGACCATCCCCGTCTCCAGAATTTATCTCAAATTTTTTTTTCGATGAATCATTCAAATCAGATGATGTTCTTTTTAACTCCTTACGCAATCCAGGATCATATTTTCCTTCATCCGTTTTTTTGAGAACGGGTGCAGATTGCGTTCTCTTTATCCGTGGACCAAAAGGACTATCTCCATCTGACATCAAAGAACTGGTAAATAAAATAATACCTAAACCGCTTAAAATTACTTTGTTACGACTCAACACGTTCTATCTCCTTATGAATAAAATGCTACCAATCAACACAAACAACTATGTTTACATTCAGCACTCCTCTCTCAATAATTACTTCATCATTGCTTCAATTTCATCGATCTTTTTTGGTAACTCTTCACTTAAGCACATTGCGCCATCTTCTGTCATCAAATAATCATCTTCAATTCTAACACCTAATGACTCCTCTGGAATATAAAGACCTGGTTCAATGGTAAAAACATCACCAGGCTGCAAGGGTGTGTCATAATCACCAACGTCATGAACATCAAGCCCAAGATAATGCCCAACATTATGAGGGAAATAGCGCGCAAGGCCTCGCGTCTCAAAAAAATTCATCGTTTGCCAGTGAAGCGATTGTTCTTTCATCTGAGCGTTTCGCAAATACATTCCTGACTTGGCTATCGACGCAACATATTCCTGTGCATCTAAAACCGTTTGATAAATTTCACGCTGACGTGGGGTAAACTTCCCATTGGCAGGATAGGTCCGAGTTAAATCAGCAGCATAAAAACCATACTCAGCCCCAATATCAACCACTACTAAATCACCATCTTTAATAATCGCATTTCGATCGGTGTAGTGGAGCACAGTTGTATTTTTGCCCGTCGCAACAATACTTGGAAATGACGGTTTGGAACCGGAAATAAACGTAAAAACATATTCAAGCGCCGCTTGCACTACATGCTCAGGAACCCCCGGCTTAATAACTTGAGCTGCATTATGCTGCGCTGCAATGGTTACCTGAACTGCTTTATATAAAAGATCAATTTCTTCATCTTCTTTAACACGACGTAATCCATGTATCAAATGCGAAATATCATGCTGCACCTTAGTCAGCTCTGGAATATGTTTTTGTAGCTGATCAAAAAAATGCTCCTGATCTAAGGCGTCGGTATGTGTTTTTAGCTCCCCAAATACTTTTATTCCATCATTCATTAATGTCGCAAGATCTGTCACAAAATTTTTGTAACCCTCATGCTTAAAGCTTTTTTTATACGAGTATCCCGGAGCTTGGTCACTTAACGCACCAATTTGATCAACATGAAAATCTGCTGGATTACTCGTCAATGACAATCCCACATTAACCCATTTTTCACGTTCTTTGCCAAAGTTAGGCAAATACAAATGATCACGACCATCCAAAAACATAAGTAAAACGGCAGCAGGTTCAGTAACCCCGGTCAAATAATAAAACGAACTATCTTGCCTAAAGCTCTGACGCTCACCTTCAAACCCTCCTACCATCAAGACAACCCCCTGCTTAACATCAGGAAAAGATTTCCTAATCTCCTCAAGAAGACGCTTGCGACGATTTTTAAACATTAAAAAATTTGAATGCGGTTGAAACAACATACTATCATCCTTAATAAGTTATTATGAAAGACCGTAGAGCCCTTCGTCATTTATTTTACTATTATCCATAACCTGAGGTCGCTTAAATCGCTTAGCTAACGACCCAAGCGAATTAAGTCTTAACGAAAAAACAATAGCCCGTTCATGTTTATCATGGCCAAACTCTCGATATTTTTTTTCTTCATAACCAACATAAAATCCACAGCAATGTCCGGTATACTCAAACCTTAGGGTATGCAAAAGCGGTTTAACATTCGCAAGTTCCATAAACCGATGCCCCTTTTCTACATAAAATTGTCCCGCATATTGAATAGTACTCGATTTACCTACCGGTACCATGAAATCAACCAATACAAAATGAGACACGTTAGAAAATAATTCTCTCGTCCGTTGTATCGAAGGTGGTTGAAATAAATACCCCATATTAAAATGTACCTTATGCACCGAGATACCGGTAATAATTTCAGTATTTAAAAGTTGTGCATTCTTTACGTCATACTCTTGCTGCAACGTTCCCTGGAATAGCGAATTGTTCACCTGAGCCCTTACCTGAATCGGTAAAAAATGCTGTGGCCCCAATGATCGTCGCAATGGTAAAATATCCTCACTTTTATTAAATTCATATCCCTGAGACACAGAAAATTCAATCTGTGAAGATCCTTTCATAAAATGCTGTGTTAACGATGCTTCAATCTGATTTTTTGGGAAAATAAAATCCCGCTCATCCATAAAATACCAATGCTGCTGCTTAAATAACGGTACATAATCCCAACGAACCAATGGCTGCAATGAATATAAGTAATCATACACATAATCACTAAATGCAACCTCTGGTAATGACCATTCTGCGCCATAAGTAAGGAATAACCTACTCGCACCACGTGCAAATAAACGTGATTCATAAACATTTCGATATAGATATTGATTCTCTTGTATTAAGCTTCTTCCCTGCATTGTAGGATAAATCCCCCCAGTAAATGTATTCCCATAAAATCGTGTTGAACTTTCTAGCGCCCCTCGATAATCAAAACGCATAATCTGCGCTTTTTTAAGCGGAATACTCTGATCTTCATCAATCAAAAACGAATCGCAGTATGTTTTTACTAATTCTTGCTCTCGATAGAGTATTTGATCAAAAAAGAAGTCCTGCCGATAAAAAAGTTTGTTTGCCCATACATGATACGCACTATGCAGCGAAATAGCAGGTGCCAATGCCACTGAAACCCGGTTCTCTAGCTCTTTAACATTAAATGGTTTCTTTGTAGTTATCATATTTTGATCTAAACACTCAAGAGACAACCCTTTTCTTTGCAAATCATCCTCACTCAACGCTGAAAAACGTTTTCGACTCGTTTGCATATCATCAACTTTCAGTTGCAATAAACACTTTGGCCACAATAAACGATTAATTAATGCATTATAAAACGAATCATCTACCTGTTCCAATAACTCAAAAAATTGGTACCCAATCCGCTTATCAGTTCCAAAATCAAGTTTTATAAGATTATTCCCCTGTGCTCCAAAAAGATCATATGAAAAGAAATCTTTTCCCGAAACCCAATACCGATTTCTTATTGCCGGCAAAATTTTACCCTGACTTTCTTTAAAATCATGACGCGCTAATGCATAATAAGCTTTTGCCTGCGTATAGCTTCCAGGCGCACGCACCCATCTAAATTCATCAAACAAGGCTATTCCCTTTTGCTCTCGCCATTCAACCCCTAACGTAGTATCACAGCGATCACCAAAATGGTGATAATACTCCTGTTTAAATCCAAAACCACTATCATAGTCAAAATAAAATTTTGGAATCATAAACCCAGAAGCGGCTCCCTTCTTTTCAGAAGAGAACCCTGTTTGTAATGGAATAATCATTTTTGGTAATACAAAAACTGGTATAGGACCTATTTTAAAGAAAACCCAATTCACTTTAATAAAACAACCAGCACAAACCGATGCCTCTCGTGCTGTAATTTGCCAATGAGCATTGTCAGCATCACAAGCCGTATAACTCACGTGATGTAAATACCATTCATAATCACCTATTTTTTCAGCATAGCGAGCTGAAAAATAACCATCAGCCGTATGAATTTTAATTTTTTTAGCCGATCCTACTCTACTTTGCAAATCAAGTTCAAAACTTTGAGCCAATAAAAGAAAATCCTTAGTTTCAACTTTAATCGCACACGAAACATTACAAAAAGCTCGTAATACTTTTTTGGTATAATCCACCTCAACACGATCAGCCCATATATGAAATTTCTTATCAAATAAAACTTCAACTTCACCTTCAAAAACAAGGTGATCTTTATCAATGATTTGTTGTTTGAGGCTATTAATTTGAATACTTTTTTCGATAGCAACAGATGATTGCTTAACCATACCGAGTAGACAGAACGTCCACGTCGAAAGAAAAGTTATGACGCTATAAAAAAAAAACTTTTTCATTCTAATGAGCCGTGCTCAAAATGGTCGTCGATCAAATAATGCTTTAGCAATGGTCACGCGATCCATATAGGCTAAAGTTGATCCGATAGGAACACCGCTTGCAAGCCGTGAAACCGATACGGGTAAATGCCTAATTTTCGTATAAATATAATTTGCGGTCGCTTCACCTTCAGGTGTTGGATTTGTAGCAAGAATGATTTCTTTGGTAGAACCATTTAAACGATGCAATAACGGGCTAATCTGTAACGCATCTGGCCCAATCCCTTCCAGTGGACATAGAACACCTCCTAAAACATGATAATGACCTTTAAACTCCCCACCCTTCTCAATGGCCCACAGATCAAACCATGATTCAACAACACAAATGATACTAACATCTCTTGATGTTGAAAGACAGATTGAGCATTGTGTCTCATGCTCAGTCCAATTGAAACAAGTAGTACAGTGTCTAACAGTTTTTTTTGCTTCTACAATCGCTCGACAAAGATCATGGATAGATTGCTCATCAGCCTCTAAAAAATACATCACCACGCGATATACATTCTTCGAAGCAAGATAAGGCACTTTCTGCAAGTGCCTTACTAATTTTTGCAATACCGGCGAATGTTGAAACATAAACCGCCCTTATCGCCTAACAAATGCCTTACGCGCATAATCTTCTACGAGTGTTAATACGTTATTCATAAGCCAATACAAGACTAACCCCGCAGGGAAACTTGCAAATAAGACCGTCATAACAATACCCATAAACCAGGAAATAACACGCTGCTTCTCATCTTGCACCGCGGTCATTGATTGTTGCCAAATCATCGTTACACCCATCAATACCGGAAGAACGTAGTAAGGATCTTTCGCGGATAAATCAACAATCCAACCAAAGAATGGTGCTTGATAAAGATCAAGGTAACTCCATAAAACTCGATATAACGAGAGAAGAATTGGAACCTGCATTAACAATGGTAAACAACCAATAATCGGCGTTGCAGGAGAAAGATTATGCTCACGATGATAGCGAATAATTTCATGTTGCTGAACCTTTGGCTCAGCTTTATATTTCGTTCTAATGCGATTTATATGAGGTTGATGCTTTTGATATTCTTCCATTCTACGACGAGAAAAAATCGATAACGGAACAAACGGAATACGCACGACCACCGTTAACGCAACAATTGCCAAGCCATAGTTTCCGATCAATTGATGAAGAAATCCAAGTAATTGAAGCATCAACGTACAAAACCATGACAACCACCCAAATGATAACAAGTCTTGTAAGCGATCATCAACCCGCGATAACTGATGCTGCACTTTTGGGCCCATGTAAAATGACATAGTCCATACAGATGCATCTTTGCTATCTCCAATTTCAGGCCCTTCAAGCACTGCACTCATTACTTTAGTGCTCTTAGATTCCTGAGCTTTTTCTTCTTTCCCAGAAACCATGTAGTAAGCTCTCTGTACAAATTTTGATGGGTCATTAACTAAAGTATGTACGAAATAACGGTTCTCAGCACCAAAAATAACCTTTGGGGTACTCCAATACCACGCACAGTCAGTTATTTTTGAAAGTTCTATTTTTTCAATCGCACTACGTCCTTCATCCCATACCACCGGAACAACAGCGTCATCAACAAGTTCATGAACAACCGGAGCAACAAAGAAGAGTCGCGGTCTCATAACCACAGAAGTGTCTTGTTGCTTTTGTGTTAAAGATATCGATACATCGATTTGGTACGAGTTGTCATAAAGCAAGAAGGTCTTTTCTATTGACCATTCACTATTTTCAGCTCGATAGACCAATGTATGCTTAGTACCATCACTCTCATGATTAGCTAAGTGATAAAAATAAGGAGTTTCTTTATCTATAGAAAGAAGAAAACAATGTTTTATTCCCTCTTGCTGATCAAAGATGCCACGATCATAAACGGTTTTAAGTGGTTTTTTGTTTTTACCAAGATAATCTTTGAAAACTATCTCTTTTAATTGCCCACCAAAGCTTGAGAACGTTGCAATAACATGGTCCGTCTCTACTTTTTCTTCTTCTTCGGCTTTCGAACTTTTTTGAGGAGCAAAATCGACTTCCGCATTAAGCGGCCTCACCAAATCCTGTGTTTTTTGAACTTTAATCACGCCACCTGCTGCCTCAGAAGCCTGATTAATTTTTACAACACCTTGCTGCACAGCCTGACCAGCATTCCTGCCAAAATACCACTGAACAGCCCAAACGGTAGAAAATGCCAATATAATTGGAAGAAATAGTTTACTATTCATCTAATGATTCCTTAAAGTTTTACGCTAAAACATACAAAAAGTATGCTCATATTAATAGATAAAACATAAAAAATGAACTAGACTTTTATTTTTAAAAAATTATTTTACACTTACATTACATTAATGTTGTTTTATTTGCACAAAAAGGACCCTCCCATGACCACCATTCGTATGAAAAACTGCGTTTCCCTTTTTGCCCCAGTTATCCTTGTAGTAGCTATATTCCTATCAGGATGCGCCAAACAAAAAGCCAAAACAGATATGAGTTTTGATGAACTCAAAAATAGCGTTGGCTCCCTTCTTAAAAAACAAAACTACCAAGCAGCCTCAGAAATGCTTGAAGAAGTCATTGCCAAACATCCTGAACGCCCAGATATCCATAAATTCAAGATCATTCTTGCAGATGTTTATTTCAAGCTAGAACAATATCAATCAGCGTGTCAGATGTATCAAAACTACTGGCAACAATACCCTTCTCACGGTAGATCTGAATATACCAAGTACCAAGCCGTTCTTTCAAAATTCTATCAAACGCTTAAGATTGACTGTGACCAAACCGTCACCGATGAAACAATAACACTCTGTAAAGAATATACTGCAAACTCTCAATATAAAAAATACCTCCAAGACGTCTTAGATATCCAAAATACCTGCGAACACAAACTCATTAACAAAGAGATCTACGTTTTTAATTTCTATCTTGGCCAAGAACAATTTGATGCAGCAAAAAGTAGGCTCAACTACTTAAAAGCAACTTTCTTGCCAAAACAACCGGCACTTGAAGCACGATTATGTTACCTCGAATGTAAGCTCGCCAAGATGCTTAATGATGAACAAACCATGCAAAATACATTTACCCTTCTCGCACAACGACATCCAACGTCCCCATTTACTCGTATGACCGAAGATCTCTTTAAAAAACCAGGCTTTTTATTTTAGGTAAACAATGACACAAGCAACAAAACAATTAGGCATGACAGGAGAACAGATCATAGCCGATTGGCTTGAAAAAAAAGGGGTCACGATACTTGCTAAAAACTATCAAACAAAACTCGGAGAAGTTGATCTGATCGTTACTAAAAATGAAACGGTAGCTTTTGTTGAGGTCAAAACAAGGCAGCATAAATATTTTGCAATCTCAAACACCGTTACCCCAAGCAAGCAAAAAAAGATCATTCGAGCAGCTAAGTCATTTGTGCTTAAAAGTGGAATCACCGATAAAGTTTTACGATTCGATGTAGCAACAATTCTTTATCAAGAAAACGATTACACCATCCAATATATTCCCAATGCTTTTCAGGCAAATCAGCAGTACTAATTACAAGCACGCCATCATAGACAATTCATGCATACCAATCACTTCAGCAACGCGCTGAAACAATGGCCCAGCGCAATCAGCAGCCCATAAATTTTCTTTCACCGGCTCTTTCAAAAAAGTAACAATAACGCGTCTAAATCCATCTTTCTCAATAATCCCTGAAAATGTATAAACGTGCCGTTTAGTCGAATAACCACCCGATTCGGCAATCCGCGCAGTTCCCGTCTTACCCATGACTTTATAGCCAGATACTCCATAACGTGTTCCAACATTTGCAAGAATCTCTTGAATTTGATCGATTGAACTTTTCTTATAAAGCCGTTTCATCTTAAGATTCGGCTGATCAGTTTTAAGCAATGTTGGCTTAATAGCATACCCACCATTGGCAATAATGGACACCGCAACTCCCAGGTGTAAAATACTCAACATCGTCTCATAGCCAAATGACATAACAATCGGCGAAGAACGGGACCATTTTTTCGGTGCATTAACAAAACCTGCTCGCTCTCCTGGAAATTCAATACCCGTTTTTTTACCAAAACCCATCAGACAAAAATGATCATACAGTTTTGGCCCTAACCGCAAAGCAACCTTTGCAATACCAACGTTACTTGATTTTTTAACCACCTCGTAAAAAGGTTCTATCTGTGTAAACTTCCAATTTTCAACTTTAAACTTATTGATATAGGTAATTTTACCCTCGCAATCAATAAGCTCATCAAATTGAACCACTCCTTCATCCAACGCAGCCAGGGCAGCAAAAATTTTAAGCACTGAACCAAGTTCATAACACTCCGTCACAATACGATTTTTAGTTACTTCAATGGAGGGCATTTTTTCACGCTCCTGTGTTGCCATAGTAGGGTAATTAGCCATTACTAAAACTTCTCCATTGTCAGGATTCATCACCAAAATAGAACCTTCTTGGACTTCAAAAAGCTTTGCTGTCTTTTTTAATTCCTCATTAACCAAAAATTGTAGCGTTCGATCAACTGACAACATCACCGGGTTTCCAGTATGACCACTTTTCCCAATATTTTTATCAAAATAAAAATGTTTAAATCGAGCATCTTTTTCTAATAAAATATTAGTGGATTCACCTCGTAAACTATGGTCAAACATAAGTTCTATGCCAGAGATCCCAATGTTATCAATATCTGTTGCCCCTAAAACACTCGCCAACTCAGGATAAGGATAAAAGCGGTGAGGTTCTGGAAGCAACCTAATATCTTCCTGTGCTTCCTGTATCACAAGATCACGTTTTTGTGCTGACAACATACGCTCAACCCACATAAAATGCTTACTTGATTTACTTTTAAGACGATTAAAAGCTTCAGGAAAATGACATCGCAACACCGAACTGACATGTATCGGATCATTCAGTTGTTTCGGTAATAAATAAGCAGACAGCGTATCATCATTACAAGCAATTGGCACTCCGGTACGATCTAAAATTTGACCTCGAACAGGATTCACGTTAACTTTAATTTGGTATTGAGACTGAGCTAAATTTTTATAAAACTCATCATTACAAACCTGCATAAAAAATAAACGAGCCAATATAATCAGATTCCCTAACAAAAAAATGATAAAAATCAAAACAATCCGCGGTTTATAATTTTTCTTAATCATGATTAAACACTCGCTAACGTCTGAAGCCTCGAAGTAGACAATGGTTGCATACCGAGACCTGAAGATGCCCATGCCGTAATATTTTGATAGTATTGCAACGTTACCAGCTCTTTATTTAATTCATCTATTTTCTTAAGAAGGCCGGTTATTGATTTTTCAACCCGCTGTTTTTCATAATTTTTTTTAATAAATCTGTTACACTGATAAACTTTAAGAAACATGGAAGAAGCTCCTATAATAAACAGTACTCGAAAAAAATTACGCTTAACCATGGTACTTTCCAAATCCTTTAGGGTAAGATGCTATAAAACAATAATCGTAAGATAATCTTATCCTGAACAAAAAAGCATTTGCCATGTTGTTGTAAAAAAAAATGTTTTTTAGTATGGTGAATTTGGTAGTTAGAATAAATATTGAAAGGAATTCTGATGATTAATAACCTTATGATTTTTGTAGTTTTAGTTGGTATCATCCCTTTGCTAGCCGGATGCGGATTTTGTGTTTGCAAAGAAAAAATTTGCCAACCAATGCCAGTTCCCATAATAAAAAAAGAGCTCCAATTTTCACCGACTCCAGTTAAAGCAGAAACGCTTCCAACACAAGCTCAAGAAGCTCCTGTCCAACAATTCCCAATTGAAACTCCAGCACCAATACAATCCTTAATCATGCCTGAAACTCCCGCAGTATTACCTCAAGTGAAAAATATACGCCGAGATCTACAAAATGAAGAAGAATTTAATCGAACAATTCAAAATCAAACCATTGTTTATTACACTGCTGGATGGTGTACTGCTTGTGATAAAGTAAACCCTATTTTTTATCAAGTTGCACAAGAATTAGAAGGACAGTATCGCTTCATAACGATTAATGTTGATAAATTTAGATCGCTCGCAACAGAAATATACCATGTTACCGCTATCCCAGCGATCCTCTTCTTTAACAATGGGAAAGAAGTCTCCTCCGTTGCACGACTTGTTAGTTCAGATACAACAAGAGAACAACTATTACAAACAATAAAAATGGCTTTTGAAGAAACCCTACAAAAATAAGAACCAACCAATATTCAACTAAAGGTATAGGATGAATAACAGACTGAAAATGTTTTTTTTATTTCTATGTGTAATTCCATTTCTGGCAAGTTTTAAGTCCTGCAAAATGCCATCTTGTTGTAATCATGACAAAATAGCTCCCAACCCCATTGCCACAACAAAAGACACCGTCAAAAAAAACATACCAACAAAAGAAGTAGTCCATAATCTTCCAGCTATTCATGAACTTAATGATGAAAAATTCTTTAATAATCTCATTAAAAAGCCTACTATAGTAAAATTTACCGCCAGCTGGTGTGGTGCTTGCAAAGTAATACAACCAATTTATGAGAAACTTGCACAGGATCATCATCCGAAATATCAATTTGTTATAATCGATGTTGACCATTTCTCTGCTCTTGCCGATAAATATCACATTCGAGGCTTACCAACCTTTCTCTTTTTCGACAAAAGTGAAAAATTAGACGGACAAATTATTGGCGCATCTATAAAATATGTTGATTTCTTAAACAAAATTGAAACCATTTTTAAATCTTAAACATTAATAAAAAGCATTCATACAGGTCATCCATGAAATTACAATTCACCAACACCCTCAGCAAAAAAAAAGAAACGTTTGACCCTTTGGTAAAACAAAGGGTTTCTTTATATGTCTGCGGCATAACACCATATGATCGTACTCATCTGGGACACGGTCGCGTCTACGTCAATTTCGATGTTCTCGTTAGATTACTGCGCTTCTTAAAATACGACGTTTCTTACATACGGAATTACACCGATATAGACGATAAAATAATTAAAAAAGCCCTTAATGAACTTGGCGATGAACAGAAATATGCTGTAATTTCAGAAAAATACATTACCTACTTCAAAGAAGATCTAAAGAAACTTAACTGCCTTACGCCAACCGAAGAACCTAAGGTCACCGAATGTATCGATCCAATTATTGAATTTACGCAACAACTTGTTAATAAAGGAAATGCTTACGTTCTAGATCATGATGTCTATTTTGATATCAGCACATTTCCGTCATATGGTAAACTTTCCGGGAAAAAAATCGATGAGTTAGAAGCTGGCTCTCGCGTCAATATCGATACACGCAAAAAAAATCCTGGCGACTTTGCCCTATGGAAAGGGAATAATGACCAACTATTTTGGCAATCTCCCTGGGGTTATGGACGACCAGGCTGGCATATCGAATGCTCAGTCATGGCAAAAAAATATCTTGGTGAAGTAATTGATATTCATGGTGGCGGATCAGACCTTATGTTCCCACATCATGAAAATGAAATTGCTCAATCAGAATCACTCCATGAAAAACCTTTTTCTACCTACTGGCTTCACAACGCGTTTGTAAACATCAATAAAGAAAAAATGTCAAAATCATTGGGCAATATGATTAATCTAATCGATATATTTGAACAATATGACCCAATGGTACTTAGATACTATTACCTACAACATCACTATCGAACTCCCATTGATTTTAGTTTAGATGATCTAAGAGGAGTTACAACTGCGTACAAAAAACTTATTAACCTCTTTGAATTAACAGCAACAGCACTCGATAACACCTATCAACACCCTCTCACCAAAGAATTTTTTGAAAGTTTATGCGATGATCTCAATACCTCAAAATTTCTTGGTCTTATTTTCCAACATAATGACACTATCCAGAAAGACCAGTTGTTAGCTCAAGAAATAAAAAGTATTGTACAAAATGTATTAGGTCTTACGTTAACACCGCTTCATAAAACAAAGGTTATCATCACCAAAGAAATTCAACAGCTTATCGATGAACGAGAAACCGCACGAAAAACAAAAGATTGGCACCGTGCAGATATTCTACGAGATCAACTGATGGCATTAGGTATAGACTTACACGACAAAAAGGCTCCTTAAACTATGACATATGAAAATGGCGGAGAACGCATCACAAATATTTTTAAATCTCTAGGACTTGTTTTTGGAGATATCGGCACAAGTCCCATCTATACCTTTTATATTATTTTTCTCACCGTACCCATTACCACGGCAAATATTTTAGGCATACTCTCACTCATCATTTGGACACTTACTCTATTAGTCTTTGTACAATATGCTTTTCTCGCTATGAGTCTTGGTAAAAAAGGAGAAGGAGGAACCATCGTTCTTAAAGAATTACTCCTCCCTCTACTTCAATCAAAAAAAAGTATTGGATTTGCATCCCTTATCGCTTTCATCGGCATATCGCTTCTGTTTGGTGATGGCGTCATTACTCCCGCCATGAGTATTTTAAGTGCTATTGAAGGAATACGAGCCATCTCATATTTTAAAGATGTCAGTCAAACAGTACTTTTATGTATGGCTTCGTTTATAGCGATAGTAATTTTTTCATCTCAGAAAAAGGGCCCTGATAAAGTAGCCGCAGCATTTGGACCGCTGATGTTCATCTGGTTCATTATTTTAGCTGTTTCTGGAATTGCTTCGCTTCTTACCGCTCCCTTTGTCCTCAAAGCAATTAATCCATACTACGCCTTTACTTTTATGATAGAGAACAAATTTATAGCATTTTTTGGACTGTCAGGCGTTATCCTCTGTGCCACAGGAGGAGAAGCTCTATATGCCGACATGGGCCACCTTGGCAGAAAACCAATCATCGATGCAAGTGGGTTTGTCTTCGTCTCTTTAGTACTCACCTACCTGGGGCAAGCGGCACATCTCATCAATCACCCACATGCCGGATATGTCCTTTATGACATGATTTACACTCAAGCTCCATTTTTTTATATGCCATTTCTGTTGCTTAGCCTTGCAACCACGATCATTGCATCTCAAGCGATGATTAGTGGTATTTTCTCTATTGTTTATCAAGGAATTATTACCAATATTTTCCCAGTACTTAAAGTAGATTACACCTCTAGAAAATTACGGTCACAAATCTACATTGGGTTTGTGAATTGGTTTCTTTTCTTCGCCGGCGTTGCCATCATGTTCCACTTTAGAACAACGCCTAAAATAGCGGCGGCTTATGGTTTTGCCGTAAGTGGTACTATGACTATTACAAGTATCATGATGACATGGGTCTTTATACTCAAACGTCATTATTTTAAAGCAATTATCGCTTCATGTTTAGTCATCCTTAACCTCATGTTCTTTTGCTCAAATAGTTTCAAGATTCCCGCCGGAGGTTATTGGTCTCTTATCCTTGCCGTTATGTTACTAAGTATCATTTTTGTATACATCAAAGGAACACAAGCAGTATCAACAGCACTCAAGCAACTTGAATTAGAACGATTCTTAAATAAGTATCGAGAAATGTATAAAAGAAGTACCCATCTTGAAGGAACCGCTCTCTTTCTCACCAAAGATGTTAATCATATTGAACCTTATATTCTTCAAACTATCTTTAAAAACAATATTCTCTATGAAGACAATATCATTATTTCAATTACTACCCGTGATAATTCCTTTGGCATCATCGGATTCTTTAAAGGCGATCTTGCCCCAGGATTGCGAGTTTTTGAAATTCACGTCGGCTACATGGAAATTATTAACATTGAAAAAATTCTCCATAACGCGGGAATCAATGCCAAAGTAATTTTTTATGGTATCACCGAAATCATTACCAAAAATCCCCTCTGGAAAGTTTATGCAGCTATCAAAAGAATAACCCCCGGCATCGCTCATTTCTATCGACTGCCAACATACAAACTACACGGGGTTATTACGCTCGTTGAATTATAAATTCACAAATAAGGATCTTTTATCATGTCTAACATTATCGAGCACAAACATATTGAAGAAATACTCATCTATATCGAAGAACTCAATGATCCCAATAACACACTAATGCTTTTTGACCTTGATGATGTTCTCATCGCAAACATCGGCCATTTTGGCGGATACCGTTGGTGGGAAAAAAAACTTACTGAGCTCCAACAAATAGGTCTTTCTTTCGAAGACGCTGTTCTAAAGCTCAATGATTTTTATGTCAAAATTTCACCACATCTTACCTATACTTTTATAGAACCATCCACACCATTAGTTTTCAATACAATAAAAAAAAAAGGCATAACCATAATTGGTCTCACCGGACGAGCACAAGGATCAGCTCACCTCACACATAACACACTCAAGGAACTCGGCTTACATTTTCAATCGCCACTTCCCGTAGAAGACAACCTCATCAATCATGGGACAATATCTTTTCAATACCATAACGGCATTATTTATTGTAATGGAACCTGTAAAGGCGCCGCTCTTCATGAGGTCTTAACCCGTGCAAGCTATCATCCAAAAAAGATTGTTTTCCTTGATGACGTGAAAAAAAATCTTACTGACGTTCAAGAAAAATTAAAAAACACACGCCCTGAAACAAATTTCTTAGGAGTCCACTATACCCATATCAACAGTTTTACGACCTTTGATGCAGTCCAGGCAGAAGAAGAATGGCAAAATCTTAGAGAAAAAACAGGAGCTGAGTTATCCATATAAAAAGAAGAACAGCAAGTAAAAATCTCATAAAAACAACTTTAAACACATCTACAATAAAAAATATCGTTTTTTCGGTTGACAACATGGCCAATTGATTGTAGATTTCTTTTCATCTTCTTAGACATTTTATGCGGGAATAGCTCAATTGGTAGAGCGTTGCCTTGCCATGGCAAAGGTTGCGGGTTCGAGTCCCGTTTCCCGCTCCAGTTTATATCAAATCATTCTCAGGTCCCAATTTGCATATTTAATAACTTTGTAGTACAATTCTTCTATTATTTATACTTTTAGGTTCTATTTGTCATGAATTTACAAGTCTAAGGCACCGTTTCTACATGCGCATTCCGAAGTTAATGCCCCTTCCATTCGCGTATGTTATTGACGTAGTATGAAGGCACAATAATTATTACCGTACAATTTATGAAAGGTTTTCAAGCATGAAATCAATGCTTTGTGAAGCATCTTCCGTTATAAAGGCGATCGAATCTGTTTGGCAACAATCAGGAAAGCCCAGTGAATTCTCTATCAAAATTCTTGAAGCAGGTGAAAAAGGTATTTTGTGGTTTACCAAACATCCAGCAATCATTTCTATGAGCTATGATCCAAAGAAACAAACCGAAAAAGAAATTCAGACATTAACCGGGAAAGAAGAAATAGACCTATCAAATAATCATGCATCAAAGAAAAAAAGGCCAACAAGAACCAATGAACTCCCTATCCGTAACGCTTCTCCTGAAATAAAAAAGAATCATCGCGAACTTCGTCCACAACCAAATACCTCTATTCCACAACAAAATAAACAACAGAGTCCTCAATCAAAACAATCTGAACAAAAACCTACTGATGTTTTTATTGCAAATACCTGGACCGATGAGCAAGTAACTGATATTTCCCTATGGATGCAAGAAACTTTTGTCATATTAAAAAGTGAAACAAAGCTTACTACTTCAATTGACAAAAAGACGCTACGTATTGCCATTGACAAATACCCGATCCCAGACGCTATAGAAAACAAAACACTTTACATAAGTCTTGGGAACCTTTTTATGCAAGCACTTAAGAAGAAACATAAGAAGAAGTTTCAAGGGTTTAATATTATTATCACCCTAACAGATGCTTCTTATAATGGAAATCAAAAATCAAGCAATGTTGAGTAACGAACAAGACCCTATTGTCGCCTTGTGTACGCCACAAGGAAGTGGTGCCATAGCGATTATCCGATTATCAGGATCTAATGCTATAGAAATAGCAGATGCTTTTGCACAACTTTCATCAGGACAATTCCTCAAAACTCAAGCTTCTCACACAATTCATCATGGTTATGTAATTGATAAACAATTAAATCCACATGAACTCGTTGACGAAGTACTTTTTCTGCTCATGAAAAGCCCTAAGACTTTTACGGGTCAGAATACGGTTGAAATCAACTGTCACAATAATCCATTCATAATTAATCGCATTTTACAATGCGCTATTAAGATGGGTGCTCGACAAGCAAAACCAGGTGAATTCACTAAGCGCGCATATCTTAACGAAAAGATAGACCTTCTCCAAGCCGAAGCTATTCGTGATCTTATTCACGCACCATCAGAAGAAGCATTAAAAGCTTCTCTGGCACAAAGTAAAGGAAGTTTATCTCATCAAATAAAGCAACTTGAACAAGAAATACTGATGCTTCTAACACTTACTGAAGCAAGTTTTGAATTCTTAGAAGAAGAACTTCAAGACATTGCTTTTCATCAAACCATCAAAGATAAAATGATAAGTGTTCAGAAAACAGTAAGGACTCTTAAGGCTACCTTTAATGAACAACAAGTCATTCGTGATGGTATTCGTATCGCCATTCTTGGTCATGTTAATGCTGGAAAATCAACATTATTCAACGCTCTTGCTAATAAAAACCGTGCTATCGTCAGCGACATAGCAGGAACAACTCGTGATAGCATCGAATATAATATCGTCGAAGATGGCATTTTTTGGCAACTTATCGATACCGCCGGACTACGCTCAACACAAAATACCATTGAACAACAAGGCATCGAACGTTCATTTGATGAAGCAAAGAGAGCGGATATCATTCTATTAATATTCGATGGATCAAAGCCATTAACTCCTGAAGAACTCTCGTTTTACGACAATTTTTATAAAAATCATCATAAAAAAATTATTGTCGTTAACAATAAAAGTGATCTACCAATAATCAACAATAACGTACTTAAGCAACAATTAGACATTTTAAACATCTCAAACCCCTTCATGGTCAGTGCAAAAGAATGTTCAGGGATAGACACCCTTAAAAAAACAATCAAGGACAAGATTAATTTATTCTTTAAACAATACACATCTCCCTACCTCCTCAATCAACGGCATATCATCCTTCTGACCGAATTAGATAATAAATTAAAATTTATTGCAGATAGCTATTTAGATTCACTAGAATATGAGTTGGTTGCTTATCAGCTCAGAAACCTTTTAGAGCAAATTGCTGAAATGACGGGAAAACAGGCATCTGAAGAAATTCTTAATACCGTTTTTTCAACATTTTGCATAGGTAAATGAGGAAAGTGTTAATGGCAACAAAAAAAAGCTTAAAAATCATTCGGGGGGATGAGAAATGAAAAAAGAAATTGCCTTATTTTTTATATTACTAGGACATATTTCAATCATATTTACCAGAGCAATTCCCATCTCAAGTCAATCTTCCTTTATTATAAAAAAGCCACTTCGTAAAAAATCAAAACGCTTCGTTATCAGAAGAAGATCGGAAATTAATACAAATCAGGGACACCCTATATTTGCTAAGACTCTCACACATTTTATTACCCCACCGAAAGAAAATGACCCAACACTAGACAGCTATACCTGGGAAGATATCGCACCAATTCCTTTTGATGAACTGATTATTTCATGGAATGCAAAACGCCCCGAAAAAGGACACCTCACGTTTTGGACACAAGTACAATACGGGTCCCAGTGGTCGCCATGGCATCGCATGGCAAGCTGGGGTGCCAGCAAGCAGCGATCTTTTGTTAATAAACTTCATCAACACGTCCACACTAAACACGTACGAGTCGAGCTACAGCGGAAACAATCTGCTTGTGCATTTAGAATAAAAGCAGTTTTCCATGAAGGCGCCACTATAGAAAATCTCCATGCCATTTTCGCTTGTCTCTCCTACCAAAATTATTTTAGAGCAACAAGCCCTTATATGAACTATCCTAAGTTATTCAAAGACTCAAATGCCAACGCCATAAAACTTCCTCTCATCTCACAGATGCTTATCAATCACGATCGCTACCAAGATCTCTGCGCTCCTACCTCATTAAGTATGGTTACTTCCCATTTTAACAAGAAATTTTTATCCACCTACCCAACAAGTGAACTCGAATATTATAACTATGCGCTGAAGTTCGCTGGTAAAGTGCATGATTACGGTATTGATATTTATGGCAATTGGCAATTAAATGCAGCTCAAGCTTACGATGCTTGCCAAGGAGAAGTATTTTTTAGAGTTGAGCGCCTAAACTCATTTGACAACCTTTATACCCTACTCAAAAACAAAGTGCCAGTAATCGTCAGCGTCAGACGCCTCAAGGGCGGAGCCACCCCTTATGCAAACGGTCATATTCTTGTGGTCGTCGGCTGGAACCATGAAACTAAATCGGTTATCTGCCATGACCCAGCATTTAAAGGAAAAGAAATAACCCATGAATACCCACTACGAGATTTTTCACGTGCATGGGCACTCTCAAAAAACTTAAGTTATGTCGCGCTACCCAAAGACACCATCGATCAACTCGGTGATTTCATAACGGCCTGACCCTATTTATAAAAGATTTGCGGCTTTTTTTGACAAAAATCAAAGTTTTTTGTTATAGTGTTGGGATCTATGAAAATCCATGAAATCGTATAACCCTTACAATTAAAGAAAGTGATTTTTACGCTATGGCAAAAAAATACAACATTGAAATCAGTGTTAATGGCAATGTAGAAAAAAGCCTAAAACAGCTTAAGAAAAAGATTGAACGTGAAGGCGTTGTTCGTGATATGAAACGTCAAGTTTATTTCGAGCCAAACACCCAAAAAAAACGTAAACGTCTTATGCGTGCCATTAAAAATAACTTCCTTAAAGATCAAGAAGAAAATCCATCTTGCTAACAAAATCAGTTAGCACCAAGTATCACTTTCACAAAAATTATTAGGCTCTCCATGCATAACCCAAGAACTTCTCTTATTAAACGTGAGCAACGAAAATCTTTTTTGTTGCGCGAACTCTCAACCATGCTTCACACTCTATGCGAGGATGAGCCTAAATTAAGTCCACTATTTATATCCAAAGTTAATCTCTCTGATGATGGTGGCATTTGTTATGTTTATATGTCCGCAACACCATTAGACCCAACAGTAACATCAAAGAAACTTTTTGAAGAACTAGTACCATCTCTTATTTTATACAAACCATCAATGCGTAAAAGTCTTGCTGGGGTTCTTCAAAAACGATACGTACCTGATATAAAATTTTTATTTGATGAGAACCGAGAGAAAGTTGATAAAATCAATGAACTTCTCGATCGTGTACAACAGGAATTAGAAGAAACCGATCATAAACGGGATGTATAAATGCAGCATCAGTCGGCTACAGAAGTACTCTCCGTTCAGCCGTCAATTAATAATGATCTCATTCGTGCACTTACATCAGAACTAATATCACTACAAAATCTTATCAATAACCTTCCTTATGAAGCAGAACTTCTTGTAAAAAAACTTCTTACCATCACTGGTAAAGTTATTTTTTCGGGTAGTGGCAAGTCAGGATTAGTTGCTCGAAAATTAGCAGCTACTTTTTCCAGCATGGGGACGGCCGCATTATTTATGCACCCAAATGATGCTCTCCATGGAGATCTTGGTGTCATACAAAAAAATGATTTATTCATAGCATTGTCAAAAAGTGGCAACAGTGACGAATTTGAAAAAATTTTTTCTTTTCTATCCACCCAAAACTACGATAGCGTACTGTTATGTTGTTATCCTGGCCTACTTATGCAAACAGCAAATCTTGTCATTCAACTACCTATCATCACTGAAGCTTGTCATTTAAATCTTGCACCAACCAGCAGTACTACCTTAATGATGGCATTTGGTGATGCAGTGGCGATCGCAACCGCTCAACAACGAGGCTTTACCTCACATGATTTTGCACGCGTTCACCCGGCAGGAACACTGGGTAAAAAGTTACTCCTCACCGTCGCAGACATTATGCATAAAGGTGACCGTATCCCACTCATTAGTCCAAATTGTTTATTTCAAGATCTGTTAATTACCATCACACAAAAAAAGCTTGGTGTTGGTATCATTGTCGATGAAGAACAAAATCTTCTCGGGATTGTAACCGATGGAGACTTACGACGTGCATGTAACAATGGCATTAAGGTATTCGAACAAAAAGCTCACGAATTTATGACACGCGATCCACGAAGTATTCCTCCTACAATGCTTGCTTTAGAAGCACTTGAGTACATGGAACAATACAATATCACCACACTCACCGTCATCAATGATACAAAAGTTATTGGATTAATTCACATTCACGACCTCATTAAAGCAGGTCTTCAAGGATAGGATGATTAATGGTAGAACCAATTATTTTCCTCCTTTTTTTCATCGTGCTGGGACTTTGCTGGGGATCTTTCTTAAACGTTGTTGCTTATCGTTTCACCTTCGATGAACCATTTTTTACGTGTCGCTCGCACTGCCCATCATGCAAAAAAACCATTGTGTTTTATGATAATATTCCCGTTATTTCCTGGATTTTACTCAACCGCCGCTGCCGACAATGCAACACCATCATCTCATGGATTTATCCATTTATCGAAGTTACCACCAGCTTTCTGATAACCGCACTGGCACTTCATATGTTCGAATTACCCAACATAAACATCTCCAATTTACCTGCTTTTTTCGCCTATTTTATTTTATTTTCAGCGCTCATCGTAGCAACTGCAACCGATTTCCATGCAATGGTTATTCCACAACTCGTAACCGTTTGGCTTATTCCTATCGGCATAGGATGCGCTTTCTTTGAATTCATTAATATAAGTTTATTTGAATCAATCGGGGGCATTATTCTTGGTTACGGAATTTTATGGCTAACCTCATGGCTTTTTAAGCAAGCAACGCACCAAGATGGTATTGGTGAAGGTGACTTTGAACTATTAGCCATGATCGGTTCTTTTTTAGGCATTAAAGGAGTTTGGTTTTCTCTCATGGGTGGATCGGTCATCGGTCTTCTTGGAGGAGGGGCTTATCTCATGCTTACTGTAAAAAACAAAAAAACACCAATTCCATTTGGTCCATGCTTAGCGATTGGAGCAATAATTTTTTTCTTTTATGGAAAGTATTTATCTACCTACTTACTTGGTGGTTATTAAGGAGAAAACAATGAGTAAGTTTATCAAGAATAATATTGAAGCACGCTTTAGTTCACTCGTCGATGGTGAACATGGCACCTCTCTTTTCCAAACAAACAAACTTATCGGACGAGGCATTTATCTTATGCCTCATCAGGAACATTTTGATAAAAGTAATCCTTCAGAAACAATCATGATCATGGTATTTCGCGGTACCGGAGAACTTAAACTGACTGAACAAGATGAGAAACCACTTCATCTTCAAATCATGAAAGGCGATATTCTCGTCATTCCAGCTAACGCTAACTTTAAAATTCTCAACACCGATCAAGCTTGCTTGGTTTTTACTCAAATAACCATCCGCTAATCGATACCGTTTTGCACATTTTCGATTTGCCGGCTCTCATTCACCATCCACACATCTGCCTTATTCTTGGTAATATTCCCAGCCGCTTTCACGACAAAGCCCTCTTCAACTACTCCGGTTTCCCCTAATTCCTCTTTAGGCGTATTAAGCTTCCCAGTAAAATAGTGAACCCCCTCTTGGGCTCCAGAAAAATTGAATCCATAGGTATAATAAAAATTTTCTCGTTTACCACCACCTTTATATCCTTCAGGTTTCCAGCCAAGACCATCATCTCCATAAAGAACCGTCGTATAACGACCATGTTGTGCAAAATAAGCTTGTTCAGCAGTATGTAATGATGCGAGATTAACGACAACCTCAGCCTGACGGGCTTTAGCAAGATATTTAAAATAATGTGGCACCGAAATTGCAGCTAAAATAGCAATAATGGCAATGACAATCATCAATTCAATAAGCGTAAACGCCGGCGACTTCATAGACTCCCCCTCAAAATAAAAAAATGTCCCAAGGCAATGGTCTCATGAACAGGGTATAAAAATCAACGATTTCGCTTATATTACGGCTGAAAGCCGCTTACTTCAACTTCTCGTGCAAGGTCTAATGAACCGGACTTCACTATCCGCCCTTGTTGCATAACATGCACAACATCAGGCTCAATGTATTGAAGAATTCGAGGATAATGCGTAATCAAAATCACACTCATCGCAGGATTTTCTTGGCGAATTGTTGTAAGACTGTTGCAAACCACCTTCAAAGCATCAACATCTAACCCAGAATCAATCTCATCTAAGATCGCCAACTTTGGTTGTAACACCGCCAACTGCAACATTTCAGCCCGTTTTTTTTCACCACCAGAAAAGCCGATATTTAAAGAACGATTTATAAAAGACTCATCGATACTCAACAATGCAAGCCGTGATAACAGCATTTTATGAAAATCTCTAATGCGCAGTTGTTTTTCAGTCCCATCATATAAAGCATTATATGCTTGTCGAAGAAAGTCTTTATACGGCACACCTTCAATTTCATAAGGATTTTGCATACCAAGAAAAATACCAAGCTGAGCCCGCTTATCAGGAGAAAGACCTTGAATATCATTTCCCATGAAATTAACCGTACCAGAAGTCACCTGATAACGAGGGTGTCCCATAAGTGACAACGCAAAAGAACTTTTACCCGAACCATTTGGTCCCATAATAGCATGGACATTGCCCTGTTGAACCGTCAAATTCACTCCATCCAACACCTGTTTTTTTTCAATCGTTACCGAAAGATTCGAAACGTTAAGAAACTCGTATGACATATGCAACTAACACTAAATAAATTGAACATTAAGTACCCGAATACGCAAGAAGACGCAGTATAACGAACCACAAAGAATGCTGCAAGAAAAAAGGGGCTTATGATTTTTACATAAACCCCTTCAACTCTTAATACCTCAATCTTGATTACTTTCTATTCCCTTTTCTATCATCTCGATCATCACCAAGACTATTACCAATAAGACCGCCAGCCGTACCACCAACACCGGCACCTACAACGGCACCAATCGGTCCACCTGCAAGCCCACCAATAAGCGCTCCGCTGCTACCGCCAACAACAACTCCACCTACGGTTTTTTCTTGTTTGGTACAGCTAGAAAGTAAAACTGACATCCCTAAAACACCTACCAACAATAACGAATTTCTCTTCAACATACGATTCTCCTTATTTGATTTATATTATTTTATTAATGCTCCCAATAATCTCGATCACTACTATCTAATTCACAACCATCACTTGAATTTCCAGATACATTACCAACAACCCCACCAGTAGTCCCACCAATTAAGGCTCCAGCAACCGCGCCACCAGTATTACCAGTAACTGCTCCAACCAAGATCCCAATTCCAGCACCAAGGACTACCCCTGCAAGCGTTCGTTGTCGTTTTGTACAACCTGAAAAAAAAGATGTAACAAGTAAAAGAATAGACAGTACAACCATCTTTCGAATATTAACCATGTCTTTAACCCCTTTTTGTCGTACTATTTACCAATATTTATTCTTCTTACATAACATCCTAACATAAATTAATATCATATTTGAATATATTTTTAATTTAATCAAAATATATCACACCCGTCATTAAAAAAATTATCTAAACCGGCTATAAGAATAGATGCAAAAAAGATTCCGAGTCGTTGCACTTAAAAGATAAATTATTATACCCTTTAATGGATTGATTATTTTGGTATAAACACACGTCCCTTAGCTGAAAAGTGATTAAAGCTACATGAAACGTTTTTTTATAAAGACAAAAAATACTATAGCTTCACATAAAAAGTCATGGTTAATACCTATAATCATCCTATTTTCCCAACAAATTCTTACCGAAGAATCACCTAAAGTATGCTTACTACAGCCAACTTCTGTCGCAGACAATGTATGCTTTTTACCACCGCCGTTAGAAAAAAAGACCGGTGAGATCTGTGAGATACAGACTTTAGAAAAAAAGACCGGTGAAATATGTAAGCTAGAGCCACTTCCTCCCTCAACAGAGAAAGTCTCGTTATTACAAAAAGCTACTCAACCTATTTCAACAAAACAATCACCCATAGCACCATTTCCTACAAAACCAAGTTCTCTCCAAAAGCAATATGAACAAATCACTCCCACACAAAAACCATTGCCAACACCAATCAAAACAAGCGCTACTGAAAAAATAAGTGAACAAGCCCCTATCGTACAAGCCCCTATCGTACAAGCCCCT
>CAYHBO010000022.1:0-162 GCA_964354855.1 uncultured Pseudomonadota bacterium
CTGCCGCAGCTACAGCACAAGCAACTATTAACAATAATAATGCTCTTGCTGATGCACTCGCTAAAGTTCAGGCGGAAAATTCCTATGCTCAGGGCATCGTAAAAAGTGCAGCTCAGTTCCAAGCATTAGCACCTCAACAAGTAGCCGCTGTACAAAAACTTG
>CAYHBO010000022.1:262-23182 GCA_964354855.1 uncultured Pseudomonadota bacterium
CGCCGCTACTGATGCTCAAGCTGCTCTAGCTGATGCACAAAAACAACATCAACCATTACAAGAGGCTCTCAATGCTGCACAGTCAGCCTCTCAAGCCGCTGCAAATAAAAATGCTATCGCTGATGCACTCGCTAAAGTTCAGGCGGAAAATTCCTATGCTCAAGGTATCGTAAATAGCGCAGCTCAGTTCCAAGCATTAGCACCTCAACAAGTAGCCGCTGTACAAAAACTTGCTCAACAAGTTGCTGCTGATGTAGTAGCCGTACAAAAAGCTACCGCCGCTACTGATGCTCAAGCTGCTCTAGCTGATGCACAAAAACAACATCAACCACTACAAGATGCTCTTAACGCCGCTCAAGCTGCTGCGCAAACCGCTGCTAATAGAAATGCTATCGCTGATGCTCTATCCAGAGTTCAGGCGGAAAATAGTTATGCTCAAGGCATTGTAAATAGCGCTAATCAATACCAAAGATTTGCTCAACCTCAAATAGCAACCATACAACAGCTTGCAAATCAAGTAGCTAATGACCTTAGAGCTGCACAGTCTGCAACCACAGCCCAAGCCGCTCAAGCTGCTCTAGCTGACGCTCAAGCACAACATGGCCCGCTACAAAATGCACTACAAACAGCACAGACAACATTTACAGCAACCCAAAATGCTATAAATACTGCATTAGCACAGGTACAAGCTGAAAATAGTTATGCTCAAGGGATTATGAACAACGCTAATCAATACCAACAACTTGCTTCTTCACAAGTAGCAACAATTCAACAACTCGCAACTCAAGTAGCTAACGACCTTAGAGCGGTACAGGCAGCAACCACAGTCCAAGCAGCTCAGGCCGCTGCTTCTGATGCACAATCACAACATCAACCATTACAAGATGCCTTTAATATAGCTCAAGCTGCTGCTGCAGTAGGCGCAATCAAAGCACAAGTCAAAGAACTATTGACTACAGCAACAAATATTAAAAACTCTGCAAGCGGGGCAAACCCAGGAGTTGGAACAGGTGCTGGACCAAAAGCAACAACCCTACTAGCTCAAGTGACAGCTGCAAACTCCGCAGCTCAAGCTGCAACTACATTAACTGGTGCGAATACAGCCTTAGCACAAGCACAAGCACCAATGAATGCCCTAAAAGCGGTACAAGCTTATGTATATGCATTTAATGATGCTGATGGACAAGCTCAACAAACTCCAAATGCTAGACGTGATTTCCAGACAATAATCAACTTGAGAAACAGTACAACACAAACTCCTGCAACGGCGGTAACACAAATGCGCCAATACGCAAATAGCTGGACAGGATCAACTTTAGACACAACACTTAGAGACTTACCAGCATGGCCAAACTAAATTTTAAGGTTAAAAACGGATAAAAAATGAACAATAAAAAGAATATAAGGAAGATTCACATCCCATTAACTGTCCCAAAAAAAGCACAAGCCGGTTACCGCAAAAATTATCTTACGGTAACTGGTAACTCATCAGAAAAACGACTATTCCTTTTTGCTGGCGACCAAAAAATTGAGCACATGAATAATGATTTTTATGGGAAAAATATTCCACAAGAATGCGGCTCTCCTGAACATCTTTTTAAGATTGCATCGCAAAGCCGCATCGGCGCGTTTGCAACGCAACTTGGTATGATTGCTCAGTACGGCAACGATTATAAAAAAATAAATTACATCGTAAAGATGAATGCCAAAACAAATTTAATCCCTACCGATCAAGCAGATCCACTGAGCTTAGCGCTGTGCACCATTGAACAGATTGTCGCATTCAAAAAAAGTACCGGACTTAATATCGTTGGGGTTGGATACACCATCTATCCAGGAAGTATCCATGAAGCCACTATGTTTGCCCAAGCTGCAGAGATTATGCATCAAGCTCATCAACACGGGCTCATTACAATCCTGTGGAGCTATCCACGAGGAAAGGCAGTAAAAAATGAATTAGATGCAGCGATAGTTGCAGGGGCTGCTGGCGTAGGTACATGCTTAGGTGCCGACTTTATTAAAGTCAATCCACCAACCGCTTCAACAAGCCTTAAAAGTGCTGAACTTTTACAACAAGCAACACAAGCTTCAGGAAAGGCTGGCGTTGTGTGCTCCGGTGGAAAATCAGAAGATCCAAAGAGATTTTTGGAAGATTTATATCTTCAACTCCATACCGGCAACACACGAGGGGTTGCCATTGGAAGGAATATTCATCAGAAACCGGTTACTGAAGCGGTAAGATTTTGTAATGCTGTTGCGAGTTTGGTCTTTGATAATAGTGATTTGAAGACGGCGCAGAAGATGTTGAAAAGTAAATGAGACCTGTATCCCTACTTTAACACATGGGCGTCAACTTAAGGGAAAAAACTATAAATTATTCACACACGTCATCCTCGCGAATGCGGGGATCCAGACCTTACTTACTTTTGCTGGCTAACTAAAAACTTTTTAAAAAAAAGAAGTATAAAAAAATTAAAAAAGAAAAAAGTCCTGGATCCCCGCATTCGCGAGGATGACGTGTCCAGAAATCAAATAATACTATAAACAGGATGACAATCAGATTTTAAAAGTGAGAGTGACGTTTTAATAAACTCGCTAACAGGAGGTCTTATGTTTCGACGCTTAAAATACTACGGCCATTTTCTGATGAGCCTTGCAGGCATTAATCTTCGATTATTATGGGGCGTATGGAAATTAACTAAACTTAGACCTCCAGCAATTACCGTTTTTGGAGGCGCTCGGATTAAATCAGACAGTAATCATGCACAGCTAGCTTCAGCACTTGCAAAAAAACTGGTCTCACATGGCTACTCAATTATCACGGGTGGCGGACCAGGCATCATGGAAGCAGCAAACGCTGGTGCCATGGAATATATAAAAGAGTGTAAGCTCGATAACCCAAAAGCCTGTAATATGCTTGTTTCTGCGGGGATCGGTCTATTACAACTCAATGAAGAAAATGATAATTCCTACATACAAGAGCACATTGTTATGGATTATTTCTTTACTCGAAAGTGGCTTTTAGTTCGTTACTCTCAAGGGTTTGTTGTATTTCCAGGAGGATTTGGCACCATGGATGAATTGTTTGAGATTGTTACGTTACGGCAAACAAACAAGATGCAACAGGCGCCAATCGTTTTGATTGATCGCGAATTTTGGAAACCAATTATTCAATGGCGCGATGATTGTGCCTTAAAAAATGGCCTCATCGATGAAAGCGATCTTGCGTTGTTCACCGTAGTAGACACGGTAGAAGAAGCATTCTGTTTTATTAATCAAGATTTATGCATGCTGAAGAAGTAGTTACCCATTCGGCTTAGTCCCAACCTCTTCATAGGCTTGCGCAAACGCCGCCAACCGACTTTGATTACGTAGCTCCGTAGGAACTTCTATTACCATATCCCCTTCAATTTTTTCAGAAATCTTTTCAGAGCCCTTACGCTCCTTTAACTGCTTACGTTGTTTTGTAATGGTTTCTGACGCTTTAAAATGTGGATCACTTTTAATATTAACCAATTTTGGACGATTCTTCCCTGATGAAAAATCGTCGATTGGTGTAAAAATACCTATGCGAGCTTCGTCAATTTTTTGCTTAGTTGTCTTATGAGTAGGTTTAAAGAACCAACGTTGAATCGGATCACTTTCGTTACCATAAATGTCATGATCAATAACTTTATATTTTGCATAATCAAGCTTCAACTGCGTATATTTATCCGCACCTCCCTCAAACATCGGTTTAATAATACTTGGTCGAATAAAGACATAAAGATACTGAATCGTTCTTGTTTTTTCTTTATTTTTGAAAAGATTACCAATAATTGGAATATCTCCCAAAATAGGAGTCTTATTAACGGTTATGGTCTGTACCGATGTTGAAAATCCACCAAAAACCAAAACTTCTCCCGCAAGCATACTTGTTTTCGTTTCAATTTTTCTGGTAATAATCGTATTCGCACCTTGCTCCGTCGCAGAGTCAACCTTAACATACTGACTTAAATCCATCGTAATTTTCAAATCAACAATACCATCTGAGTTAACCTTGGGAACAATCACCACAGTTGTTCCTGCTGGAACCGTTTCTTGTGTAGCCATTTGTGGTGAGCCATCTTTACTCACCAAAGGACCTTGAAGTCGTCTTTTTTCTTCTATTTTAAGTTCGCAATCAGTAGCATTGTTATTTGCAATTAAATATGGCTGCCCAATGATCTGCGAATTAATAATTTGAAATTGCGCTTGAATCAATGCCCAAATATTACCCGTTTTACCAACCGTTAAAATCCCTCCACCCATCTCCCCAGAAACTGCTCCTGCCGCAACCGCCATATAATCCTGAAGCGGATTTACCGTTGATCCAGGCACCGGTGGAAGTGTTCCTTTACCTACTAGCGGCCCTTTCTGTATGTTACTAAATACTGCTTGGTTAATTCCCATGCCAACATTTGACTTAGTTTGCAATTGCGCACCAAGAACCCTTGTTTGCTGTTCTGTAAGATTGACAATCATCAACTCAAACGCAATTTGAGGCTGAGGCTTGTCAATACTATCAATTAATTTTTCTAGACGAATCCAATCATCCTGATTACATGAAATAATAAGGCGATTTCCTGATGGCCTACCTTCAGAAGTCGCTGCTTCTGGGTGAATCGTAACATCTTCAAAAAATTTATACTTACCAACAATCACACTTTTGTCACTTTTTTGTCCCTGAGGCGCTTGAATAATATTCTGAATGATAGAAGCGATTTTATCAGCTTCAACATAGCGAATTTCTTTTATATGTATGCGCGACTTTGCCGATCCAATAGGAACATCCAGATACTTATAAATAAAATCAACCACCCGATTTATATTTTTTTCGTTACCCAATAACACCAATGCATTTTTTAGAGGATAAGAAGTAATTTTTGTTGAAGATGAAAAATAGGTTGTTTCTTTTTTCTTGCTCATGGCGGTAAAACGCATTGTTTTATCTTTATCCGCCGACCCAATAATGTCCTCTAACTTCGCTTTAACATCATCAGCATTAGCTTCTTGTAACGTAATAATTTTAATAGATTCACGGATACCACCAAGATCAAGCTCCTTAACAATTTTCATAGCAGCTTTAATGTTGATCGATTTTTCTTTCACAATAAATGCTTGTAAATCATCGAGTGGAATAAATCTATCTTCACCACCTTCAAGAATCGCAGGAAGAATGGTTTTGACAAAATCTGTCTTAAGGTTTGATAGAAAATAAAAATAACGAATAACATCTGCGGTTTCAGGAAGGTCATTAATATCCATGGTCTTTGATGTGTAGTAAGGCAATGGCTCTTTACCATTCGTTTCTTTTGGTACTACACGATACAAATCACCAACCTGATTAATGGTAAATTTGTTCATATCCAGTAAGGTCAATAAAATATTCCAAGCGCGCTCAAGCGTCAGCGGCTTACGTGTTGATAACGTAACTTTTATGTCAGCAAGCCCTTTATCAGGCAAAACATTAATTTTTTTCTCTTCTGCTAAATAATTCAAAACACTTGCAAGCGAAGCATTTTCAAAATTAAGAAAAATATTTTCTTCGTTCTCTTTCGTTGCCGGGATTGGTTTATCAGGAATAACCGTCTTACCCACTGGAGGATTTAAATCAATCGTAACATTCGGTTGTATCAATGATGCCGGCGTTGCCGCAACAACCTGAGACTGATCAGACAAAGCTAAAAGACTGCCAGAGCTGATCCCAGAAAGCACAAGAATGGAGAGGCAGAACAAAACTTGGATCACGATATTCCCTCTTTTTTCATACGGATCGTTGCAATGGTAAGATCAATATTGATGGTATTTCCATTTGGATCTTTTTTAATATGTATATTTTTTGTATAGAGTATTTTTTCTTTAGTAAGCGCTTCTTTTTTCAACGCATCAAGAATCTCAACAAGCTTTTGTGTTGACTGCCCCATCAACGTTACCTGCACCGCAATCTCTTCAAACTTTTCATTGATATCAATAGAAACAGGGCTCAAATCAGGTTGAGGAGTTATACGCTGATTCTTACAAAAAAGCTCTATAAAACTTCTCATATCTTCATTTTGATTTTTCTCTAACATCCCCTGGATACGCACTTCTTCCTGTTGAATTTTTTCATAATTTCTAAACAATGGCCCGGCAGACTTTGCAATGTCATTAATTTTTTTAAGTTGAGCTACTAAATGATTACTTTGTTCATAAACAATAAAAATAATGACCATCATACTTATACTGGTACCTGCTATAAGCACGTACATATAACGCCGCATTTCTTTTGCGGGAACTTGTTGTACCCATTGTATGATCTTAGTAAAAAATTCCATTAATCTACTACGCTTCCGTATCCGTTATCTCTTTTAACTGTAACTTTGCTTTAAATTTAATACCTTTTTCAGCAGCATTTTTATCGTCAATTTCTCCTACGAAAGACAAATGTAAACTTTCTTTAAAGCGTTTTTTAACTTCAGTCCAATCTTCCCATTGAGCACGATCAGATTTAAAATAACCTTCAACTTCTATGGCTTGCTTCCCTTGCCCATGTTCTTCAATCAACACTTCTTCGATAATTAAATTATTTTTCTTCTGATCAATAAGCTCAGTAAGTTCATACAATAACTGCAAAGGGTTCGTCCGCTCCTGCATCACAGGAAGCAGTAATTCTTCTTTTTCTTTAACTATTTTTTTTGCATTATTTACCAACGATTGCAATGTTGTTTTTTTTGAGCGATCTTTTTCGGGTAAAAGCGGATTAAGTTTTCTTTTGTGTTGCTGTTCTGTTTTAAAAATTTGCTTCTTAAGAGCACTTATTTGCATATAACCCATAACTCCGGTTAAACCAAGAATCATCATAACAAGCATCCCCGCAGCAAGAACTTGTCGCCAAACTATTTGGTGATGCGCTGGTGCAAAATTTTTACGTCTCACATTAAAATCTATCAACATTGATGATGGGATTGCCGCACCTAATGACGCCGCATAATGGCTCCATTGAGAAGGAAGCGTCTTAATCATATTTTCAATAGGGGTATAATCAAAGAACTTTGGTACATCAAAAATTTCACAAGGAATTTGGAGTAGATTACTACTAAAGCGCATAAAGCCATTAATATCAACTGACTTTCCCGTAAAAAGAATTTTAGTGATTCCTTCATAATAATTAGCCTTAAGGCTGAAGGAATTCAGCGTAAACTGAATGTCATTAAAAAAATTGATAACCTGTTTTTGAATAGCTAAATTTTCACCTTGTTCATGAGCATTTGCGATTCCTAACGTTTTAATCGTGTTAAGAATTTCTTCAGGAGTTTCGGTACTTTCTTTAGTAATCGCATTAACAATCGTCATCAGCCCCCGCGGTATTTGCCGCGTCATCCGAAGTTTTCCATTTTGTATGAATGAAATACGTGTCGTAAATAACCCCAGATCAACAAAGGCGCTCCCATTTTTAATCGCCTGATAATCAGCTATTTGTTGATATAAACTATAGAATGAAAAAAGATCTACCGTTACCACCGAAGGATCTATGCCCGCTCGAGCATAAAGCTCAAGAGAATTTTGCAAATCCTGCATACGTACCGCAGCAGCAAGAATGAATGATGATCCCTGACTTGGTAATGACTCTGTGATGATAAAATCTAAGACCGCTTCATCTACCGCAAAAGGAAGCATCGATTCAATTTCATAATCCAACACCATCCGAATTTTTTCTGCATCTACAAAAGGAACCTCAAGCTCTTTAATCACCACAATCGAGGCTGGCAAAGCTACCGTTATACGATCATAGCGTCCAAACTTTGCTTTAAGCGCGATCAATGCTTGCACTAAACTTTCTTGATTACCAGGTTCATACGATTCAGAACAAATATTTTCTATAAATGTTTGCGAATATTTTGCATAAATTTGCACAGCATACACTGCATCATCTTGCAATGAAACACCAATAATTCGTTGTGCGATAATTCTTCGATTTCCTATCCGCTCGGGTAGGAAAATTTCTTTAATCATAGAATGCCCTTTGTATTACGTGGATCTTGGGCATTATACGTTGCTTCCTGGCCTCTAGATAGAAAATTTTTCAGCTGATTCCGTTTTTCTGTTTCAAGCGGCATCGCATTAAGCTCTTCACTTCTGGATAAGAAATCTTTCAATCGATTTCGTTTTTCAAGTGCTGCCGGTTGTACCAGTTCTTGCACAATAGGAGATGAAGGAGATGATAATAATTCCTTAAATTGTGTACGCTGTTCAGCGACCACAACCGGCTCAACTTTAGGAACAAGTGCAGGCGACGGCACCATCTCCTTAAGCTTCGCCCTACGTTGATCAAGCCCATTATCAACACGCATAACTTCCTGGCGACGTTCTTGTAATTTTTTAAGCACTCGATCCTGCACATTGGTACTTGCAAGGAGTGATTGCTCTGGGGCCTTCATGGTCGATTCTTGAGGTGGCAATACAGGCGTAACGACTGGCTTTTGATCAAGATTTAGAATAAGAGATTTAGTCTTATTACTAGAAGACTCTTTTACAGAAGAAGGCTTTTGTGCCTCCTCAACATAAATATCTTTTTTCTTCGCAACAAGTTTACGGTCAGATTGATCTCTAATACCCATGGCTTCCTGTAACGGTTCTTCCAGATAAGCATTATCATTTTTCCCTTCATTCCGTTGCAGATTGGAACGATAATATGGATCATTTTTAATATCCACCATTGTTGGTTGATAGCGTGCATTTGCATAATCAAGAACTTTGCGCGAATAATCAGCGTTTTCAGGATTAAAGAACCAATTAAAAATAGGGTCCTTTGTTTTAGATGTAACAATTCCATCTTTAATGGAATCAGTAGCTTGATGCAACTTCATTCGTGTATAAAGCCCCATTCCCGGCAATGTGCGTGGCTTTATAATAGTGGGCGCCATAAAATAGAAAATATAATTTTCAATAACTTGTCTTGATTCAGTTTTAAACAACCAACCAATTAATGGCAAATCACCCAATAATGGGGTTTTATTTTTAGTTACCTGTACATTGCTTTCAATAAAACCACCAAGAACTAACACTTGTCCGTCAGCAATCGTAACATTTGTTTTAAGATGCTGCGTTTGTGTATTTCCACTAGAACTTTCTGTATCAGAAAATGTATCATTGTCTATGTCAATATCAAGACGAATCACTCCATCAAGATTAATCAGCGGCGTTACTTTAAGATTAGTTGTTGCAGGCAATGATACATAGCCTGTTTGATCACTGCCAGATTCCTGAGGTACCCGACGGGTCTCACCAAACTTAATATTTGCTGGCGTTTTATTGGCAACAGTAATAAAAGGTTGTGAAAGAATGGTCGCATTCGTAACCGTTTTTATCGACTCAAAGATACCCCAAATATTGGCACTTTTCCCAAAAGTAAGCACCGAAGAACCAACTGCGTTTGCTACACCGTTAAGCATATTTCCTAATAGACTTATAGGTGAACCAGAATCCCCCGTCTTATCAAATTGAAAAGCTCCTGAATGAGGCGCTGACTGAAAATTAACATTTCCAAACTTCCCTTTTTTATTCCGCACCGCCCCACCAAGTCGCTTTACATCATTAGCACTAATCGACACAAGCAATGTTTCTATAGCAACTTGTGGCTGAGGCTTATCAAGGTCTTTAATTGTTTTTTTCAGCAATTCCCAATCTTCCTTATCAGTAGAAGACACGATAAGACGGTTCCCTTCAGAATCGACTTCAAAATTCATACTTCTAAAGTATTTAACGCCACCTCGAATGGCACCATATTTTTGTGCTTGTTTGGCAACCTCAGAAGACGTTTCAGGGTTCACAACCGCTTTTAAAATTTCTTTAATCTGTTTTGCATCGGTGTACTGAAGTTCATAAATGTGTATCGGGGATTCGGTTGCTTTAAGCTCTGTATCAATATTAGTAACAATAAAATCTTCAATCTTCTTTATTACATCAGAAAGCCCAAGTAACACTAATGAATTCGTGCGCTCTTCTGCAATAATTTTTGTCCCTGGAGGAAAATATTTTCCACTTGATTCAGCTGATTTTCCTAAAAGCTTTGCCAGAGGGTTTTGCTCTTCACCAATCAACCCCTTAAGAAGCTCTTTGACGTCTCCAGCATTAACGTTTTTCAACTTCATAACAACAACCGCTTCAGTCTGCCCAGTAGCATCAAGTTCTTGAAGTAACCGCACCGCACTACGAATGTTGTAAGATTTGTCGGTAATTACAAAACCATTGCTATCTTCATAAGTAAACTTTTTTCCTTGATCGCTAAGCATACTGTCTAATAAGGCTTCAACGCTTTTTGCTCCTATGTTATCCAAAAAAAGTACATACCGAATCCGCTTATCGCTTTCAGGAAGCGTTTCAATAGGGACGTTAATGTAGGAAGGAAGCGGTTGTACCATGGTTTGATCTTTAGGGATAACTTTATAAACATCACCAACTTTAACCATACTAAAATTAGCCATCTCGACAACGGTTAAAAAAATACGCCACGCTGCACTGACTGTTAACGGCGTCCGCACCGTTAATGAGATTTTTACCCCCTCAAGGGTTTTATCAGGAATAAGATTAATCTGCTTAAGTTCAGCCATGTAATTAATAAAGCTGAGTAACTCAGTATTTTCAAAATTAAGAAAAATATTTTTTTCTTCAGCCTTTGGATCACTTTCTGCTGGGGAAGCCACCGGAGTAGCAGCACTTGTTGCCCCAACTTGAGGCACAGGCTGATCTTGGACTTCTGGAAGTTGTGGTGTTGTTGATTTTTTCTCAAAGGGACTTGAAGATTTCTTGACTTGATCTTTAAGCTTTTCCCTGAATGACTCAGCCAATGCATCAGCATTTTTTTCTTCGGCAAAGCAACACTGATCCAACATTACAGCAAGCAACCCGAAACAAAAAATCATCAGTATTTTTTTATGCGTTAATATCATGTAATCTTTCTTTTATACACTTCCCAGGCATCATCATCTAACGCGACTATCTTTAACGCGCGTTTGTAGATTTTCAAGCAGTCGTTGACGAATACGAGATATCGCTTCAGTTTGATCAGGACTTGAATGTTTTTGCTTAAAGTCTCTAATCATCTTTTCTCGCTCTTGAAGGCGACTTCTCATTAGATTATCCTCCGGTTTCCCCCCAGCCACACCAGCCTCTTTTGCCCCAAACATGGATGGTTTTGCTTTACTAATGGTTGACAGTTTATAATACATTACCTGATCAACCCCCGCGCGCGATAGAGTTACAGAAATTGTATCGCCAAGCTTCGCATCACAAATAGCATGATAGATCGACATACGATCACTAAGCTGAGAAGTTGATTTATTATTGATAGAAGTAATAATATCACCCTGCTGCAACCCAAGCGCTTCACCAATATCACCCTTATCAGTCACGCCAATTTTCACCCCAATTGGAGCTCCTTTTTGATAGACGGTCCCCATCACCGAGGCATGCTCTAAGAAATTACCCAATGAATCAAACTCTTGTTTAAAATTATTTGGATCTAACTCATATTTTTGTGGCTCAACAAGATGCACCACATATTTCCAATGATTTTGAGGGTCTTTTTCCATAATCGGGTCATCTTTTCTCAGCAAGCATGTCTCCAGTTGCCCATTAGCCCCGCGCAAAAATAAGACACGATTTTTAGCAATTTTAATAATCTGAGCATCTTTAATCTTGTCCCCGAGGTAGTACAACCCCTCTTTTTTCGTATCATCCTCGATCATTGCAACACAGCGATCTTCTTCATCAGCCATGATAATACCCTTAATGGTGAGATCGAGGGGCGCAATAAAATCATACGTTAAAGCAGGAGGAGCCGGAACCACAGGAGGAATCGTAAAGTCAGGAATTGGGGATATAAGTGTTTGTTTTACCGCTTCCTCTTTTTTGGGAACAAAGGTTCCAAAAATATCTCGTTGGTAAATTCTTTCCAAAGGTATCCTGGCAGGGACATCAATAACCTGATTCTCATCTCCTTGACGAAGAGTCGATAGCGTTATCATTCCCATGCGAGGAGCGGTTATCTTTAATAAATTGCTTATAAAAACACTCATTAATAAGACACCCAAAAGAGAACTATTTAATATCCACAACGGTGAAATCATGACAGCTTTTCCTCATTATTATAATGAATATGAGGATATCTTTCTTCTCTTTTATTCGTCAAGAAAGTCCTACTAAAATATATGTATTTTTTTCTATGGTGAAGGAATCGTTCTCAATATTTGCTGAATTACTTGGTCTGAGGTTATTTCTTCAGCCTCAGCCTCATAGGTCAGAATAATTCTATGCCGCAAAATATCAGGCGCTACCGCTTTGACGTCATCAGGAATAACAAAATGACGCTTACGCAGAAATGCATGAGCCTTGGCAGCAATGTTTATCGCTATCGTTGCACGAGGCGATGCTCCATAAGCAATAAGATGTTTTATATGATCAAGCTTATACTTCTCAGGGGATCGTGTTGCAAAAACAATCTGAAGAATGTAATCAACCACTTTATCATCTACATAAACCTGTTGTACCAATTTTTTAGCTTCTTTAATGTCATTTTGAGTAATTACACAGTGAACCTCTTGTCGTTCACCACTTTTTTTTAAAATCTCTTTTTCTTCAGTTAGTGAAGGGTAAGTAACAAGGACCTTGAACATAAACCGGTCAACTTGCGCTTCAGGTAATCGGTACGTTCCCTCTTGATCTATAGGGTTTTGTGTCGCCAAAACCAAAAACTCTTCATCAAGCTTATAAGAAGCATCCCCAATGGTTACTTGTCGCTCTTGCATCGCTTCAAGCAAGGCTGATTGTACTTTTGCTGGAGCCCGATTGATTTCATCAGCAAGAAGAAGATTGGTAAAAATTGGACCTTGTTTAGTCTGAAAATCTTGTGTCTTAGGATTGTAAATCAGCGTCCCTACAAGATCCGCCGGTAATAAATCAGGCGTGAATTGAATTCGTTTAAATTTTAAACCTAAAGCATCTGCAACTGTTTTGATCAAGGTAGTCTTAGCAAGCCCAGGAACACCCTCAAGAAGAATGTGCCCATTGCATAGAAGACTCATCAACATGCAATCAACAACATAGTCTTGACCAACAATAACTTTTTTTATTTCATTTTTTAGCGCTTGGAATTTAAGATTCTGCTCTTTAATATTCTCGGCAATATGACTCATCTGAGATTCTGACATATCAACTCCTATGACCTATTTTATATAACATTCATTATTTACACATTATTCTTAGTTCGAGCATTCTATCACGTAATTGAGAAATATTTAAACTCAAATAATCTGAAGCCTGTTGTAAATCATAACGATTTTTTTTCAAAGCATGCAGTAAAAATTGTTTCTCAAACATAAGTATTGCAACTTTTAAAGAAGGAAATTTTGTAAATATTTGCTCTTCTACACATAACACATTAATTTCAGGCATATATCTCTGAAGGAATTCAGGGGTAACAATATCCATTGATATAGGAACAAACGTCACCATTATTTTTATAAATTCTCTCAACTGAGATACATTACCAATCCAACTGATATTACGCAACATACGTATACTTGCTACATTAAAAGTAACCGTCTTTTTCTGCCATTCATTTTGTTGATGTAAAAAATAATGAATAAGTAATGGAATATCATAACGTCGCTTATTTATCGAAGGAATCTCAAGAGGAATTACATTAAAATAATGAAAAAGCGACGCGTTAAAAGTATGATTAACCGTACCCGCAAAAAGTGATTCACAAGAAGAAGCAATAAACCGAAAATTATGAGTACCTGAACGCATAATGTTTACAATATTTTGTTGCCCCACAGAAGATAAACAATGCAGATGCTTAAGATAAACCGTTCCAGCACTATCTGAAAAAAGTCTTTCTTTAAGTGAGTCAAATGTTTCTTCCTGTTGACAATCGTAAAGAAAGAAATTCGTGTCGTTTTGATATTTTTTATGATGCATATAACGAGCTATTAAGGTTTTTCCAACTCCATGCTCACCATAAATCAAAAGCGGCAAATTAAGCAATGCAACTTGGTCAACTGACTGCATAAGCTCTCTAAATAGGTAGCTTTGCCCAACAATCCCAAAATCTTCATAGCATTGATTAACGGCTGTTTCACCTATTATATCAGGAATATTTTTACTTTTTAACGTATCTAATTTTAATAAGATCTCATCCAAGTTTAGTGGCTTTTCAATAAAATCTATGGCCCCTAAACGAAGCGCATCAAGTGCCATAGAAATAGTACCAAATCCTGAAATAACCATAATTTTTTGATGAGGATACTCTTTTCTGATTTTCGTTAATAATTCTAAGCCACCCATTTTCGGCATAAAAATATCTAACAACACAAGATCTGGAACCAATTGCCCAATAATATCTAATGCTCTGGTTGGATCCTCAAGCGTATCAACGTAATACGATTCCTCTTCCAGAGATGACTTAAGCTCCTTTAAAATTGCCGGTTCATCATCGATAATTAAAATAATTGGCTTATCGGTTATTGATTTTTTAACCATAGAAAGTCCTTGTTAATATGATTATTCGAAGCCGATTTGCTTAATCGGACCTTCAATGTCTCCACGAATAAATTGATGTATATATGGATTAGTCTCATTCCAAATATCCTGAGCCTTACATTTATGCACAATTTTACCTTCATGTAACATGGCAACATGGGTCGCATATTTAAACACTTCAATATCGTGAGAAATAATGATAGAAGTTGCGTTAAGCGATTCATGGGTTTTTTTGATAAGCTCATGAATCAATCTCACCGTAATTGGATCAAGCCCAGTTGTTGGCTCATCGTACAATAAAATTTTTGGTGTAAGCATAAGCGTTCTGGCAAGACCAACCCGCTTTTTCATCCCCCCGGAAAGTTCATCTGGATATTTGTTTAACGAATCTTCAGAAAGCCCAACGTTCTTTAATTTTTCAATAACTAACGGCAGTGCCGCCTCATGACTTATACCCTTCTCAAGAAGAGTCACCCCAACGTTTTCAAACACTGATAAAGAATCAAGTAAGGCAGCAAACTGAAAAACATAGCCACATTTCTTAAAGATTAACTCACGCTTGTCCCTTGACAGCTTAGTAATATCTTCTCCGTCAATGGTAATACTCCCACTATCAGGCGGGATCAATCCTATAATTTGTTTAAGAAGTACCGATTTTCCCTCTCCTGATCGACCAATAACAGCAAGTAACTCGCCATCATTAACATCAAGATCAAGGCCTCGTGTAATTTCTTTTGTCCCAAATGATTTTTTTAAATTTCGAATGATAATCATAATTACTTAAACAACAGTGAGGTTAAAATATAATTCGCAATAAAAATGGTAATATTCGAGTAAACAACGCTTTCTGTCGTAGAGGTTCCAACTCCTTTAGATCCACCCCACGTAGTAACACCTTTATACGTACTTACTAAGGTTAATAAAAATCCAAAAAAAGTGGCCTTTAAAAGGCCTAATATAATGTCACTCATTTCCGCATTTTCAATAATCGAGTCCATAAAGACTTCTGAATTTATACCAAGCAAAAATACCGACGTACAATACCCTGCAAAAACACCGAGCATCGTTCCAAACATCGAAAGAAATGGCATAATTAATGTTCCGCCGATGATTTTAGGGATAATTAAATATTGATTTTTATCAATTCCTAAGGTTTGCAAGGCATCCAATTGTTCACTAATTCTCATGGTACCAATTTCAGCGGTAATCGCAGACCCTGCTCGTCCAATAACCATAATAGCAGTAAACACTGGTCCAAGTTCTCGTGTCATTGATAAAAAAACCACCGGCCCTATGTATTGCTCGGCCCCAAATCGGTGAAGCCCGATATAGCTTTGTAATGCTAAAACAGCACCACAGGTCATACTTATTAACCCAACAACTCCAAAGGATGATACCCCTATGTAATTCATGGCTTCGAAAACTTTTTTTATTTTGAGCTTAGTTGTAAAGAAGGAACGAATAACATCAAAAAAGAAAAGACCTACAAATCCAAGTCTAGAGCTTTGCTGTAAAACAAAACCTCCAATCGAATTAATAAACCCTTCAAAAACCACCGTTTCTCCTTAAAAAACTATTCAGCAGAATTGTTACGAGCCGCCCCATCAAATTCTACCGGCAAATTAGCTTCAGGAGTTTGTTGTTTCTTTTGAGAAACATATCCGGCTAAACGAGAATTTTTGATTACTTTTGACTTAAGAACGCTCAATCCTAACGCTCCAAGAATAAATACTGCACCAAGCACCCAAGTAACTTTTTCAAAGAAACTCTTTCCGCCAGAACCACCAAAAAGCATTTGTGTTCCACCGCCAAGAGCACTTAACCCCAAATCACCTTTACCTTGTTGAATTAGTACAAAAATTGCTAAAAAGATCGTAATAAAAATAAATAAAACCATCAAAAGTGCGTACATAATACTCTTTACCCTATGCAAAATAATAACAATAAATTTTTACAATAAACATTCAATTAATAGTAGCTTACTATTTTTTTAAAGGCTTGAAAATTTAAACTTGCACCACCCACCAAAAATCCATCTATATAATCAAGGTTAGAGAATCCTGCAACCGTACTTTCGCTGACACTACCACCATAAATAAACTTCCAAGAAATATTTTTAAACGGCTTAGTATGATCATATAACCAATTAAAAACAACAGATAATGCCTCAGGGGACGAAACTTTACCTGTACCAATCGACCAAACCGGCTCATAGGCAATGTAGATACATACATTAAGAGCTTTTCGCTCCCCCTGCATCTTTAGAATAAGCGCTAATTGTTTTTCTAAAATTTCTAGCGTTCTTGCTGCTTCATAAGTTTCACGATCTTCTCCGATACAAATTATTGGCGTAACTTGTTGATCAAGTAACAATAAAACTTTGCGTGCAACCACTTCATCGGTCTCACCGGCATAGAGCCTTCGTTCACTGTGCCCAACAATACAATAATCTACCCCAACATCCTTAATAGCCGCTACTGGCACCTGTCCGGTATAAGCCCCTTTTTCATAATCTGAACAATCTTGTGCCCCTATTTTAATAGGAGTCTGTTTAAATAAATCTGCAACTAGTCGGAGATTGATCATCGAAGGACATAAAATAATGTCATGACCGGATTTTTCCTTAAGATCAATAAATAATGCTCTATATTCTTCTGCAAAGGCTACCTCCTGATTTCCCGTAAGATACATTTTCCAATTTGCGATGAAGATATATTTTTTATTACTCATAACAATCCTATGTAATTTCATCCCAAGATGAAGCCATTGTAGTTACAATACTTATTTTTTAGAAGACATTTTACAAAAAACATCCCCCTTTGATTTACTTGACTAAACATGAATTTGAAGTAACCTCAAAACTTGATTTATTATCTCATTAACGCTTCAGATCTATCATTACTCAAGGCCTGTTATGATGCACCGAAACAAGTTACTCTTATTTTTTTTCGCATTATCACTCCTCATACAACCAACATGTTCAGCATTTCACACGGTTAATAAATACTTTCCTTTCCTCGAACGCCCAGAAGATTTTTTACCAAGAAAGCATTTCTTTCAAATTTCCCCTTTCTACACAACAGCATCAACAGCATTTAACGTTTACTGGAAAAAAGGTAATATCCTTGAACTCAATGGGCCTTATGATCTTAACGATGTTATAACGAGCTTATCATTTGTCGAAGGATCATCATTTGTTAATCCAATCACTCAAGTAACGGGTGATACACAATTTATTGGTAAAAAAATACCTTTTTTTGTAGGCAGTAAAATTAAATCGGTAGGTTATTCATTACGCGCTGAAGAATATTTTCCAGCATGCCACTTATCAGTTGGGTGCTGGATGCCATTTGCCTTGGTAACTACCATCGCTAATTATGAACTCAATAAGCAAGCATTTTTTGAGCAATTTCCTTCATCATTAAATAACAATGATACATCTACTTTGATCGACAAAATTCGCAGAACCACTCATGAAGAAATTGGATTTAACAATAACGTTTCGTCTCAGCTTCTTCTTGGCGATATTGATTTATATGCTCGATGGAATTACGCCTTAGATCACCAACTACTCATGAAATCCGTAAACATTGACATCCAAGGCGGCATTTTAATTCCTACAGGAACTCAACCAGGTCAGCGCGATCGTCTCATTCCATCTTGGGTTCCATTAATGAGCAACGGTCACTTCGGCTTTTATCTTAATGTTGTTCCTCAATTCGAATTAAAACAAAACTTAAAAATTGGTACAATGTTCGGGGCACTCTTTCAAACAGGATTGAAAAAAATCGCACGATTGCCGGTTTTTAGAGAGCCTGCCAATTTCAGCGCCCTTGAAGGAACCGTAAAAATTAACCCTGGAGCTACCATCAAAATCGCTCCGTTTGTTATTCTTGAAAACCTTGCTGATGGCTTACACTTTCAAGCTCGTTATACCTACACCCGACACGCCATTGATAAAATATTCGATTACCGATGTGATAAAACCGTTCCTAGTTATCTAACCATCACTCCTGAAGACCTAGCTGCAAATAATTCCATTACACAAAAAATAACCGCTGATAACATTGCTCAAAATATTCATACTAAAGAAGCGGCCAGTAAATGGCGCTCTCATTATATTACTTTTCAAGGTAGTTATGATTTAACTTCAAAAAAACATTGGTCAACCCAAAAGATCTATGTATTATACGACATGCCATTTGAAGGAAAAAGCACCCCGCTTACACATCAGCTTACATTTGGTTACGAAGGATCGTTTTAATAATTCACCCGTTAACAACAGAGGAATAAGGGACTTATGTCAAGATTTTGGCCCGCAAGAAAACTCTTTAGCTTTTTCTCCAACGATATGGCTATTGACCTTGGTACTGCAAACACCGTTATTTATGTTAAGAATCGTGGCATTGTGCTTGATCAGCCTTCAGTGGTCGCTATAAAAACATCAACCAATGAGGTACTTGCTGCTGGTGATAAAGCAAAATCAATGCTTGGTAAAACACCAGAAAGTATCATTGCAAGTCGTCCAATGCGCGAAGGCGTTATTGCACACTTTGAACTTACTGAAAGTATGCTGCGTTATTTCATTCGTGAAGTGAATCAAAACCGCCGTACACTCGTTCGCCCGCGCATCATTGTTGGCGTTCCCTCAGGGATCACACAAGTAGAACGTAGAGCAATCGAAGATACTACTAAACAGGCTGGGGCTCGAGAAGTTTATACCATCACTGAACCTATGGCTTCAGCAATTGGAGCAGGACTTCCGGTGGAAGACCCTACAGGAAACATGATTGTTGATATCGGCGGTGGAACCACGGAAGTGGCTATCATCTCCCTTAAAGACATCGTATTTTCTCGCTCAGTTCGCGTTGGTGGCGATGAAATGGATCGTGCTATTGTTCAATACATCAAGAAAAAATATAACCTCTTGATTGGTGAAAAATCAGCAGAAGAAATTAAAATAAAAATCGGCACCGCAATTCTTCCAGAAGAATCACGTTCTGTTGCAATTAAAGGTCGTGACTTAGTAACAGGAATTCCTAAAACATTAACACTCAGTGATGCTGAAGTTTTTGAATCACTGGCTGAACCAATCGCGGTTATTATCGATGCCGTTCGATCAGCATTGGAAAACGCACCACCGGAACTTTCCTCCGATCTTGTTGATCGTGGTATTGTCATGGCGGGTGGCGGATCACTTCTTAAAAACCTTGATAAACTGATCTCAAAAGAAACCGGCCTTCCGGTACGTGTAGCAGAAAATCCATTGCTATGTGTTGTTCTTGGAGCAGGAAAGGTTCTTGAAGAACTTGATTTCTTCCGTGATGCTTTAATGAAATAAAGTGTATTAAAAATACTTAGATTTATCGAAGAAAGTGCCGATTTGTTGTGGAACAGATCGGCACTTTCCTATTTGAAACTAATAAAGCAAGGGGCGTTTGAGCCAAGAGGCTTATGCAGCTATACTTAATCTTTTGGTTTTGGACTTATTAACGATTTGAACTCTTTTTACGTCATCCTCGCGAATGCGGGGATCCAGGACTCACTTGCTTTTACTGACTTCTTAGAACTTTTTAAAAAAGAAGTATAAAATTTTATGGTTTTTAGTAAAACTGGAGCTTAAATGGTTTTTAGTAAAATAAAAAAGACTCTTATCTTATTAGTTCTCGTGGGACAAGGCATAAAAGCCTCCCCTCAACCCATTACATCTACTCCAACCATCACTCAATCTCATGAACTCAAAAATTTTGCTGCAATTAAAACGCTTAGCCACCTTCATTCAGCATTTTTTAAGCAACCAGAATTTGTCGGAGACTTTCGAAGTAGAAATAAAAATAAACCATCACCCCAACAAAAATGTGTGAGCGCAAAAACACTACAAGATGCAGCAGAACGTTTTTACAGCATGTATGCCAACGAAAACTTACCGTTTTTTGATCAAGAATCTTGGCTCGGAAAAGCCATTAACCCGGATGAAAACTCATATGACACGATTCGCTATGTCCAAAAAATAAAAGTAGATCCAACTTCTACCGTATGCATTATGGGAGATTTCCACGGAAGCATGCATTCACTTATGCGTAACCTGTTACGATTAAAAGCATTAGGCTTCCTCAATGAGGATTTAAGCATTAAAAACAAAAACTTCTACATGGTTTTTCTCGGTGACTATGTTGACCGTGGAAGCTGGAGTGCAGAAGTCCTGGTCACCCTTATGAAACTTAAACTTCAAAACTGGCATCAGGTTACGTTAATCGCAGGAAATCACGAATTCAAAAATATTGCACAACGATTCGGATTTCAAGAAGAACTCATCTGTAAATTTGGCAACATTAAAGGAAACGAACTTTTTGAAATAATAGATCAAAACTTCTTTAGAACATTGCCGGTTGCAGCGTTTATTAAGTGCAATGGAACCTTTATTCAATGCTGCCATGGTGGCATCACCACACAATACAACCCTAAGAACTTTTTAGAACAGCCTGATAAGCTATTTGAAAACGTAGGACCCAAAGAGCACTGTAAAGGGCTTTTTTGGAGTGATTTTTGCGCTGGAAATCATGGTACATGCCAAGCAAATTTTCACCGAGGATTCACGGATTCTCGAGAAGCCATTATCGCTGATCAAAAATACACGCAAAAATACCTAAAAAATAATAACCTTAAAGCAATCATTCGTGCTCATCAAGACAGCAGTTTTGGCTTAAAGCTTTTTTATAATGCTGAAAAAATAGTCAAAGATACTGAACCTTTCCATTGGACCGATGTTCTCAAATCTTTAGGAGTATTCAATAATAAATTTAGCTTAAGTCTTTTAGACTATTACCCGGTTTTTACCTTCTCCTCAGCCGTAGAAGCGCGAGAGTTTCCTTATGATTGCTTTGGACTCATCAATACCGAAAGCTCTTGGGACAAATGGATGATGGAAGTATATGAAATATTCTTAGGAAAAAACGGGAACGAGATCGATCGACATGGCAAATATGTACATATTTCCAGCAATCCAGCAACTAGCCAAACTGAACTGGTAACACCATCAAGACAACCAAAAAAAGACCCGATAAATGTCTCCTGGACCCCTTCTCCAACAACCTCTTTCAAGAAACCGCTCGCCATCACTCTAGGCGCTATGACCTTCTTTTATCTAGCAACAAAACTTTTCTCTAAAGAATAGACTCCTCTAACCCCAATCCCCACGCTAAATCCCATTTCTCTTGTTTTTAAAATTAAATTAATTTACAATTAGAAACGTAATATTATTTAATTTAATATTTTAGATAGATTCACAAAGGGGCTTTAAGTGTTTTATAAAAAATTATTCTTTAAAAAATCGGTTCTGTTATTTACGGGAATCATAGCTCTTACCTTTATTTTCACCACACAGCCTATCCCAAAACCAACTCCGAAAGTTGCTCAAAACACACTCTCAGCGTTATTAGAAGATTTTAAAAAATATAAAACAACCAACCACAGTTTTCACTCTGGCGATTTGTATGAACATGCAACCTGGACATCCTATGCCGTTAATTATTTTGCCAATCATCATAAATTCTGGTGTGACGACCTCAACCAAGAAGATATCAAGATTGCTTTTATTTCAGCCCTTTTACACGACATTGGTAAGGCCGGAGATCTTCAAGAAAGTTATAAACAAAAACATAGTCACCCTGAAGATGGTTTTCAGTACCTAATCCATAAAAAACCCTACAAGATAGACAAAAATACCAGCTTTGATTTTAAACAAATGTTCGCAGCTTTTAATATCGATGAATCTACACAAAAGAAAATCGCTATCTTAGTTGGTTCACACTATAAATTCGGTGATTACATGCAAAAGAAGATCTCCAAGAAAGAATTCATGGATACCATCCTCCGATGTGCCAAACAAGCCGGGTATGACACTAAAAAAATTGATTCAAAACTTATTAAACAAGCAATTCTCGTATCAGCAGCAGATGTCAGAGGAAGTCAATTAGTCAAGCCAGCCAAGAAGCATGAATTTTTTGCCGGGACACAACTCGGCCTTGTCGCCGCCCTCGTGAAGATGCCTAAAACTCATGGCAAAGCTCCAAAAGTAATCAATTATGATAAATTTGATTTTGATACCAAGGGGAAAGAGTGTCGTAAAAAGCTTCTCACTTATTTTCCTGAATGGTTAGCACATTCACGATCAGGGATCTTCAATCAAGTTAGTTCCTATTTCCATAATGCCAGTAAGACAATTCAATACTACTTTACCAGTTTTAAAAAGCGCTTATTAAATCACGCACACAACTGAAATTTAACGTATCATAAAAGACAGGAGAAATAAGATGTTTTTGAATCTGGCATCGTCTAGTTTTAAATGCAACACCTGACATTTCCTTGCTGAAACATTTC
>CAYHBO010000023.1:0-22408 GCA_964354855.1 uncultured Pseudomonadota bacterium
TTTTTTAGCAGCTGGTTTAGCGACAGCTTTTTTAGCAACGCCACCTTGTTTGCGCAACATTGGCAAACCGGTACGCTCATTTTCGAAAACTTCATAACCAGCAGGAAGTGCATCAAGAGATCCCTTGGTTGCTTCACCAGCAAAATAAAAAATTCTTTGTTTACGACCAGCAGAAAGTACTACCTCTTTTGAATGTAAGTAGTACATTTTTCCACTTTTTTTGGATTTAACACTAAACGCCGCCATTGGATCTTCCTTCACTAAAAAATATTAATTAAACCAAGCTCTTACCTAAGAAGTTTTTGATTGTACTGTAATAAACCATATTCTGCCTATGAGATATATTTATTGGTTCTAATACCTGCTTAATAAGCAGTTTTTTGTGTATAAAGATCTCTAAAATATAAGGGGTGTGAAATGATGGCTCCCCCTACACTACGTATTCCCGGCCGTCGCTAAAGCTATGGCGGGCACGGCAGGAATCATGAGCTAGAATTTGGAATCAATGAAATGGTTAATATTAAAACAGTTTATTCTGCCCGTGCGCCGAAGCCTTTGGCGTAGGAGTAAGTTTGGTATCAGTGTTTTGATTTAAGAACTTTTGCTGGAAATACTTGTATCTAAAATTCGAGACGTACTCTGGTAGATCAGTTCAGGAAACGTGAAGCAGAGGTTAAGTATACGTTGCAGTATATTCATAAGGTGTTTTCAGAATTGGGGATATGAATCTACTGTTTATATTTTTCAAGATTCATTCTAAGTAAAAAAATAGTATCACTTCGTAGCTTTTCTTTGGCCCATACTTTTTGTTTTGCATCCAGCAGTTCACCAATTCCTGATAGGATACCTCGGTCACTCATTGCTTCAAGCTCATCGATACACTTTGTTAGAAATGCTGTCATAGAGAGGTCTGTTCTTTTTTGGATAATTTCGGTGTTGATAGACCAATTATTTTTAAGAAAAAACCACGTGTCAAAAATATCGCGATTAGTTGTTCCAATGCGCTCAAACATAGCAACTATTTTATGAGCAACCATATCTTCTTTGACCATTACTTTCATAGGGATACCGAGGTAGGATTTTACTTCGTAGGTGGATCCAAAATTTCTGCGATTAACTTCAACTTTGATATTGTAAGCGTTATGAAGTTTGTCATGGTATGAAAGTAAAAAAAATAGGCTATATCTTTTCTCACGAGCTTCTTTAATAGAGCCATATTCCTCAAGAATCTTTTTTAGTTGTTCAAAAATATGATGCTCTTTAGATGTATCTAATAAATCAAAGTCTAGATCAACTGAAAAACGAGAAAGATCATGAAATAAATAAGCTGCTGTTCCACCTTTAAATCCTAGGAATGGCCCTATCGATGTATCTGTATAAATATTTTTTAAGATATGAATGAGAATATTTTTGTGGGTTGAAGTTTCTAGAGTCATGACATTTTCCTATCTGCTTTAAAGGTCTTAAAATAAGTATGTACTTTTTTGGTCATTCGTTTGTTGTTGTAGATAGGAAGCAATGCAAGTACTTTGGCAAAATCCAACGGTGCTAGGTTATCAACGTGATAATCTTTGTTGAGGTAAAGAATGTCTAAGAAAGCGCGTTCTTTTGTTGCTGCAAAATAATTACCTCTGTCTTCTACGCCAGCACTATTGGTTAGGATATCATCTTTAATTTTTCTAAACGAATATGTTTGACCATCGCATTCAATTTCTTTGGTTTGATAGGTTGCCACAAAAATAGTGGCATAGTGTTGAAAAATAACTCCGGCTTCGATCAGAATTGTTTCAAAGCTTACATAGGATGGGGTAAAAATCTTGGTTGCAGCCTCAAGTCGGTTATAGTTTTTATCTTTTGCATAGAGGCCTCGTCGAATTGAATAGAGTTCTTTCTTTTTAATGTAATAAGAAAGACGCCTTTTTAATAATTCAGGTTTGTCTTCATTCGAAGCTAAAAGAATTTCTTTGAACGAGAAAACTGAGGCTTTTGATCGTAATATGCTTTGGATATTTGATTTTTCCATACACTCACTTATGAGTTAAAGGATACATGTAGTGTTACTTTTGGCTTATATCGTATCATTTGAGTGAACTAAAAAGCAAGGGTTTTAAGCCAAAAGATAGTTTTCTAAGGTGCAGATGGTGTTTTCAGAGTTGGGGCTGTTTGTTTAATGTACAACCAAAGTCTATTATTTTTTTTGATGATGGTCAGTCAAATTTGCAATCAGTTGCTGATATGTGTAGAAAAAGAAACATTGCATACAAGGGATATCAATATTTAGCTCAACCTAATCGGCTACCTGGATCATGGTCTACACCTTGTGCACTTAAACAACTTGATTATTTTATTAAACATAAACAATGGCTTTCAGATAAAGAATGTGATTTAAAGGTATATCGCATTAATCAAAATGAAGATTTTAACTTACGTAAAAAAAATACAAGAGGTATCAAAATGAATAATCCTAACAATCTTTGTAAGTCTTCGGGATGCTTAGAAACCGGTACATTTGAAGCACTTGATAAAAATAAAAAGCCAATAATGTTCGAAGGATTACCGGTAACGTTTGAATGGTGTAAAACCACCGATCACGTAACTATGGTTGAGCTGCAGAAAAGTGTTTTTCCTGTAGTCGCAGAAGCATTTGCTGATGAAGTAAGAAACTTTTTACTTGATGATAAGCTTCAAATCAGGAAAGAGTATGCTGACATGTCCAATGATCAAGATGAACCTGGAGAACCGAATGATAATCCCGAAGAAAGTCCTGATGAAAATCCATTCATCGCAAGTGCTCGGTTGGAGAGAGCTGAGCGCGTTGAAATATCTCGCCAGCAATGGGAAGAATGGTTTGACGCAACAGCAGAATCCATGAAAGATCTTCAGTTCATCTATTTCTTTGTTGTGGTCAAGAGCGGCAAAGGCAATATTTTGGGATTCACGGCTTTTTATAGTAGCCCTATGCTTACTACATTTTTCCCTGAGTTTGATGAGTACACTGACGGAGATGTTGTGTTAGAACCTATAGCAATAATCCCAGCAACTCAAGGACTTGGGCTTGCAAGGCCGCTGATTTTTTCAATTTTAACATTAGCACCAGAGATCAAACGTATCCTGGTGGGCACAAGAATGTGGATCACCAATGCGGTTGCCATGTACGATAAACTTGGATTTATCGAATACAAACGTGAAGGTATTGGTGTTAAGTTTAAGTATGTGGTAAAAAAATAAAGCTTTATTCTTTTACTGCAAATGCTGGAAATAAATCCAATGGTTTTGCTTCTGACCAAAGCACTTTTAGTTTCTCTAGAACCTGTGTTGCCATAGACTTGAGATGCGGCAATTTGTCATACTTCTAATGCCCATGGCATGAGCTTTGCGGTATGAATAGACTTACTGGAGTTATGATCAGAAAAGCGTTCTTTTAGGTTAATGGTATAACCAGTATACGTTTTACTTGGATTTTGAATTGATCGTAGGCGGGACAGCTCTCGCTGATGCTTAGATAGTTAAAATCTTATTAACGGTTACTTAAAAATCCTGGATGGCCTGCCCAGCTGAAGCCTTGGCGAAAGCTGGCTCCCCCTACAGTACACATTCCCGGCCGTCGCTAAAGCTATGGCGGGCACGGCAGGAACCATGAGGTTGAATTTGGGGTAAGTTTAGTGAATATCAAAACGGTTTTTACAGAGTTAGGTTTGCATTGGTACTTATGACATTCTTTTGTATAATGGCAAAAGTAAGAAAATTTTAATGTTTAAGGGTTATTTATGCTTCTTGTAGATGAAAAGATTACTTTGCCAGAGCTTAAGCAGATGGCCGAAAAAATGTACAACCGACTGGTTAAAGTTGTCGTTGATAGTGAAAAAAACATTATGGTTGTTGATGCCGGCCTTCATGCAGATGAAGAAGATTTTCTTTTAACGCAAGGGTCTGATCAGCAAAATCTTTGGGGTCTTAATCTTTATCCTTATAAATTTGGAACAGATGGTTTTATTGAATTTGATTCGATGATTAATATTCGTCCTTCATGGGGGAATAGTAGCCGTGGTATTGATGATCCAGCTATTCAACAAAAAATTATAAAAATAGTTAACAATTTGGTGATTCCATGAACATGACCAGGGTTATTCACAAAGGTCTTCTTGAATCAGGTCGATGGTTCAAATTCTCACTTGAGGAACAATTAGCTAATGTTGGGAGTGATGTTGGGCGAGCTCTTCAATGGCGAGCTAAAGGTGATTTAGAAGAAGGAATGCGTGCTTTTGAGCGTGCGTTAGAGCTAATTGATTTTACGGTTGCAGATCCAAAAAATAGAAATCGGCTAAGGGAAATTTTGCGTGCGCGTGAGTTTTTTGCAGATTATTTTGTTGGAGATAACCAATATGGTTTTACTGATGATGCATGGCAAGATTATTTTTACTATTTTGGCTACATTGCAGCATTGCAACGGGGACGGTAATGAAGATAGTGTTATGGCTTGAAGAATTGGCCATGTTTCTGTTGGGTATCTATTTATTCAGTCAGCTACCCTATTCTTGGTGGTGGTTTCCTGTATTGCTTTTAACCCCTGATATTGGCATGTTGGGATATTTAGTTAATTCTCGAGTCGGAGCTTTAACGTATAATCTTTTTCATCACAAGGGGATTGCTATTTTGGTGTTTATGGCAGGTGTATGGATGCGTATAGACGCCTTACAACTGGTTGGGCTGATTTTATTTGCTCATGCATCAATGGATCGTATGCTTGGGTATGGGTTGAAATATTCTGATTCATTTTGGCATACACATCTTGGCATGATTAGAAAATAATAAAGCAGTAATCATCATGATCACGACAGTATTCTACGTCCAAAAACTGTCAAAATGCTTGGAAAATAAATTAATCGTTCGTCTACGTTCTTGCGAATTATGAGGCAACTATTCGCGTGACAGCCTTCGCTCAGTTCTTCTAACAATGTGAATTCAATCTAAAAGGTGGCCTGTCCAGCCATAGCTGCAACGCAGCGAAGGCTGGCTCCCCGAAGCGGACGATTTTAGAACTTTTGGGTACGAATTTTTGTCACCATCCGACATTAATATGGTTGGGTGTTACGCATGATTATCATACAAAAACTTTAGTCTGGCACAATAAAGCCAAGGTTTGGTGGTGTGACCTTGTTTTGATTGTTGCCATACTGACTTTGTATCTTTTGCGTAACCGGTTCTTTTAACTCTGCAAAAACCAGCATTGCTATCGGGTCTTTGAATTTTAATTTTACTCTAAAGTTACCCACGTTCTTTATTTCTAAAACGATCGTATGTGGTGCTTCAAAAGCTCCGTCTATCACAGCAGCGGTAATATGTGTTGTGATGCCAAGCCTGGCGATGGTGCTTCTTCCATCTAAAATTGCAATGATCGTTGATGGTATTTGTACCGCCTCATAAGTTGCTCCAAGAATAAATTGTCCCGGTTCTAAATAAAATTCTTGTTTGGTGAGGTCAATTTCTTTGTATTTGAGCTCTTGCGGTGTACCAAGTTCAACGGTTTGATTCGGTTCAGGGATAAGAATTTCTTTGGCAAGATGAAGTCGTACCCCAACAGGTCTAATGTTTTTCTTGTTAAATTCAGGGGTGATTACAATCTTTCCTTCATCTATGTAGCGCTCTATTGTTTGGTGTGATAAAAACATTATGTTGGATCCTCAAAAACCTTTATTGACCATGGCATATCAGGTTGCGTTGGCGGCACGAGTTCAATGGGAGTCGCGTTTGGTATACTCGTATTTTCAATGCCAAAAATTTCTTGTAATACTCGATAGACACCCCCATGGGCAACGATTAAAACAGGCCCTAGGTGTTGTAATGCTTGGTGAATTCCAGATAAAACACGTTTAATAAGGCATGGGTAGCATTCAGCATTTTCAAAAAATTCTCCACGTTGCAATCGAGGGAACACCGTTCCCCCAGATCCTGGGTTACCTTCCAAGACGCCCCCACAAGCTTCTTTAACTTCATCAATTATAATTATTGGTTTCCCGAGATAAGTTGAGATAATTTCTGCTGTTTTTAAGGCCCGTTGCAAAGGGCTTGAGATAATGGTTTCAATAGCAATATTAAAAACTTTAAGAAGCTGTGCAGCGTCATGAGCTTGTTGAATTCCTTCATCATTCAGTGGGATATCAGTGCTTCCCTGGAGAAGTCCTTGGCGGTTCCAATCAGTTTTTCCATGGCGTATAAAATAGAATGATTTATGGGGTAATGTTATTTCTGGTTTGTCAGAATCAGGTGCTTTGTCGCGGCATTTGATTGAACAAGAATGGTAAGATTGGTTCTTTTTGGGAGTGAACGACATCATTTAGTTCCTGGTTATATTAATCCATTGCCTAACCATATTTGTTCTTTATACCATGTTTTTTATGAGGGACAAACAAGGATATTTTACTTGAGAGGAAGTTACATGGACAATGAAACAAAATATGGTTGGAATATATCAAGTTATTGGCGTGATTGGTTTTTATTTATTGTACGGTTCCTTTTAGGCTTGTTTCTTCTCGTAAATGCTTTATATCAGATCTTTGGTTTATTTTGAGGACCAGGGCTTGATCTTTGTATTGATGTTATGACTTCTTCAGGAATACCTTTATGGCTGAGTTATTTTATTCTTTTCGGTGAATTAGTTGGGAGTTGCTCACTTATTCTTGGATGTGCCTTCGAAATCGGGTTTGCATTGGTTTTTCCATGGGGGATATTATTTGAGTTCTTTAGTACACGTTCAGATAAATTATTTTCGATTGAGATTTCAAGTTTGGCTTATGGCTCATGCTATTATGTTGGAGCTGCTGTTTTTGCTTTCTTCGTCTTGTTCCCCGGAGATTTTTTTCGTAAAGGTCCAGGCAAATTTGCCTTATGGGACCCATTTAAAAAGTTTCGTTCAAGATAGAAGAAGGCTTTTGATCTATTCCGGGGGCCTTTGATTAAAGAAATGTGGCTGATTCTTTCTCGTCTCTTGATTTTGTAGCATTTAAATGATACACTTATTTTGTTATTAATCAAAAAAGGATCTGGGTGTTATGAAAAAAGAATTTATCGCATTCCTAGGGAGCGAATTTACCATTGAGTGGTATTATGACCAGCGTGGAAAAAGCCAGGCCTTAGATTATTTCGAAGAGCTATCATTTGATAGGCAAGAGAAGGTTATGCATTTATTTGAAATTATGGGGAACACCGGAAAGATTAAGAATAAAGAAAAGTTTCGTTCTGAAGAAGATAAGATTTATGCCTTTAAACCCCAGCCTGATAGGTTTTTATGTTTCTTCTTTAAAGGCTCGAAGATTATTGTAACGAATGCTTTTGAGAAGAAGAAAGACAAGTTGCCGGCAACTGAAAAAGAACGAGCATTGAGATATAAAGATGATTATGAATATCAAGTTAAGAGGGGTGCCTACTATGACGAAGAAGACGACTAAAAAAAATGTGCAAACGACATACGATCGCTTTATGCAAAAAATGAGTCCTGAGCAAAAGAAGCAGTATGAGCAAGGATACAAAGAACTTGTCTTGTCTGAGTTGCTCCTGGCGTTAATGGAAGAAGATAATGTCTCAGTGAGAAAGCTTGCAAAAGAAGCTGGCCTTTCTTCGGCAATTATCCAGGGAATCCGTTCAGGTGAAAAAGAAAACATAACGATTCAGAGTTTCATGAAGATTTTGAATGCCCTGGGTTGTTTGTTGGTAGTTGAAAAAGATAATTACCGGTATCAACTTGCATCAGAGTAACCGCGATCACAACCAGTGCTTGAGTGCAAGAAAAAGTGAAGGAAAAGAAAAAACGTCTATGTTTATATACTTATTGTGGATGATAATGGCTTCCATTAATGTTACCTATTCGCAAGTTCCCGAAACCTTTACAACCAAACGCCTTATGGCAGAACGCGTAACAGAAAAACATATCAGTTACATTCTTGAGATTCTTTCAAATTTAGAGGTTCAAAAAGCATATGGGCTTCCAGAGAAGGCTACACAGGCTGATGCTTTGGCTCAGTTGGACCTTGCTCATGGTCAGTGGGAAAAATATGGATATGGGTTATATGCTCTCTTTGATAAAGAAACTTCTGTGTTTATAGGTTTATTTGGGTTTCATACGGTTGCTGTAGATGAATCAAATACCATTGATTTGTTTGATAAAGCTGCTGATACGTTGGAACTTTACGGCTTGTTAATGCCTGCATACTGGCGCCAGGGATATGGGTTTGAAATGGGAACTAAACTTATTGATCTTGCCTTTAGCTCTTTACCTAACACCGGCATGATTGCTTATGGAAAACCAGAAAACCAAGCATCTTTGGGACTTCTAAAGAAGTTGGGTTTCGTTGAAGTAGGTACGGTCATGTATAACAATGAATCTCAGTTTTTATATCGTTTAGATAAACCTACCCTTGCTTTGAAGGAGTCTCAAATGGACAGTCTTATTCCCTTGTACCTACAACGCCTTAATCTTCAGGATGCTACCTTCTCACGCATTCAGAATGATGATGCCATCGTTTCAATTGTGTATCAAATTAGACAACCTAACGGTACATGCTTCATTCTAAAAATGGGGACTATTAATGAGAAGTATCTACGTGAATTGTATTTCTTAAAACACCTAGCCGATAAGCTACCAGTACCGCGTGTTGTTGCTGTTGTAGAACCAGATGAAACGCTGCAAGGTGCTATTTTGATGGAATGTCTTCCTGGAGCAACGCTTAAGGTTTCTGATGTAACCAATGAATTGGCTTATGAATTTGGTACGTTGCTGGCACGTATTCATCTTAATCGTTTACCAGGCTATGGTGATATTATTTATCCAGACAAATTAATTTTGAGCCCTCGTAAATACTTTGCGCAATTCTTTGAACGAGGTATCGATGAATGCAGCAAACATCTTCCCGAAGAATTACTTCAAAAATGTCATGACTACTACAATGCAAACAAACATTTGTTGGATTTCGTTGATGGACCATGCATGATTCACCGTGATTTTAGGCCTGGTAACGTGATGATTCATAGCGGCAAAATTCAGGGGATCATTGATTGGGAAACAAGTCGTGCAAGTTTTGTAGAAGAAGATTTTCGTTCGATGGAACATTGCTGGGAATGGGAGAGCCATCCTGATCATAAAAAAGCATTTTTAGCTGGGTATGCAAGTATTCGCCCTGTACCTGATTATGATGCTGTTATGCCATTGTTACGACTTGTTAGAACACTTGATACGTTGGGTTTTACGTTTAAGCGTGGAACTTGGGAAAGTAGTCTTGCGCAGTTGTATCAAGCTGAACGCCGGTTTCTTGATGTATTCTTTTCGAAGTCCTAGGTCATATTAATATTCAAAACACTGACAAAATTAATATTGATGTTTCCCTTGTGCAGCGATTGATAGCACAGCAATTTCCACTTTTGCTGCTACCTATTCCTGTACCTTTGGCGATTGGTAAACCGGCTGAAGATTATCCGTGGCATTGGTCTATCTATCAATGGATTGAAGGAGAAAAGGCTTCACCAGAACGTATCGCTGATATGTGCGAATTTGCCATAGCGCTGGCTGAATTTCTTGTTGCCCTACAGAAGATTGATGCTACCCATGGGCCAATGGCAGGGCCACATAATTTTTATCGTGGTGGATTGCTTAAAACCTATGATGCTGAAACTCGACAAGCAATCATGACGTTGGGTGATAAGATCGATGTTGAAGCTGTGACAGAAGTGTGGGACAAAGCCCTTGCTTCTACATGGGAAGGTACTCCCGTTTGGGTTCATGGTGATGTTGCTGTTGGTAACTTATTGGTTCAACATGGACAACTGAGTGCGGTTATTGATTTCGGCTGTTTGGGTGTTGGTGATCCGGCATGTGATTTGGCAATTGCATGGACATTCTTTACGGGAGAAAGTCGAGAAGCATTTCGTGTAGCTCTTGGATTCGATAAAGATACTTGGGCTCGTGGTCGTGGTTGGGCGCTCTGGAAGGCTTTGATTGTGTATGCTGCGAAGCCTGGGACTAATTATTACGAAGTAGAAAAATCTAAGCAGGTTATTGGTGAAGTGCTTGCTGATTACAAGCGCGGGACCTGAAAAACCAGCAATGCTCAGTTATACCAAGCTGAATGCTGAATGCTGGATTCTTGATGTATTCTTTTTAAAACTCTGATCGTAGTGTTCGATTGAGCAATATTTCTTCCCCAAATCAACCATATTAAAATTAATACACATAGTTATTAGGTGGCATTATATAAATTGATATAATGACCGCTTTGTCAATAAGACAACAGTAAAACTTCTGTATTTATAATGAAAAGGTAATGCCATGGTATCAGAAAGACAAGCTCATTTCACGGTCCCTCTGAATAAACTAAAGCAAATTTATCATACGATAGATGCGAAGGGTTTAAGTTTTGACAAGCTTGGAACTACTTGCATCATGGTAAAAAAACTTCTTTTTTTACCATTACTTGAAGACCATATTGAGCAAATCAAGGAAAGGGACACAGAGTCTATAGTGTGGCAGTACAAACTTGAGCAACAAATTTTAGTTGAATACGATGCGTACGAAAATTGGTTAAGGGAAAAAAACAATACCGCAGAAATTCCTAATCGAAACCTGGCAGAGGCCTTAGCTGACATGGAAGCCATAACAAACTTAGATGATACCTCCATAGTTCTTTCACGATATGCATCATTATATGGTGCACTGCGCACTCTTGATATGAATTCAATAAAAGGTATTTTTGGTGATGGTTTTTTACAGCGACAACATTCTGTTGGAAGTTTTCCTGTCTGCTCAATTGTATCAGAGGTTTTTTCAGAGCTGCTTTGTAGCATAGAAGATGAACTTGGATAGATGAAGGTTAGAAGAGCGATTAAAAATATATTTTTTTGAGGATATCGATCATAAGTGTTCCTTGATGTGAAAAGATTCATTTGAAGCTTTTGTTCTGAATGGCTCACCCTGGTAGACGCATTCAGGAAGCATGAAATTGAGTTTAACATTAGTTTGAGCCGCATCCAGACAGTCTTTTCTGAGTTTTGTATCAGTGTTTTGATTTAAGAACTTTAATGGTGAACGCTTCTTTCTAAGTTTATGAAGCTATTAAGTTGGTTCTAAGAGCTTTAGGGCTTGAAAAAGAATCTATTTTTTCCAGATAGTTGGAATTGAATGAAGGTATTTAAAAAAAGTTAGCGAGGCGTATAAAACTTCTATAATCTTTGATCAAGAAGTGGAATTTATTGAAAGAATATCAGAGGGCATTGATGATCATGACCTGGTCTATTAAAGACAAGAATACGGGGAAAATCACCATAAACAGTGTCTGTCTTATAAAAAAGAGGTGATAAAAAATGAAGATACTGAAAGATTCCGTAATGGATATGTCCGAAGAGCTGAATGATTTTTTTAAATCATTTCATGGGTGTAACTATGTTGTTTATGGAGATCTAGTTTTATTCAGTTATATAGGCAAAGAAGAAAATTTTAATATTGACTCGTTAAAAGACATTTATTTTGATTTGCCAACAAAAGAATCTCTTGATCTCAATAAATCATCATCAAGGTACCAGTATATTGATGGAATAATAGAACCGAGTCTATGGAGTACTTGTGAAGAAAGAATTAATACGTGTTTAAAGTGTACGGCAGAAGGAGAGGGTTCTGGCTATGATAGTAATATGGGCCTGAATGTTGTATCAGATTCTGAACACAAAAAGCGTAAAGAGTTTTTTTGGAACATTATACAAAAAAATTTTCAACCCCCACCATTTTTTGTTTATCAACACGAAGCTTGTGGATTCAGTTATTTTGGTTTTTATGTTATGTGGGGTTTTACCTATATTCTTCTAAAGAATGGAAGAGGCATAGTTTTGCATGCAGGAGCAAGTGACTAACAACATTTTATAGTAACAGCTACCTATTAGCAGATTTTTTCTTAACGGATCAGGAACAAGAATTTGTTCGTATAATATTTTTACATATTAGGATAAGCACTGTTAATGATTAACTCTCCTGTGTCCTCATAAAACCACATTCGTATTTTGATTCCTTCTGATGTTTCACCTACGATTCCTGAAGCGTTTATTTCTATAATATTTGCATAAGCCTCTTTGATTTTATCCATAATTTTAACACGATTCCAATTGCTTGGAAAAAATGTTGATTTCTTGATCATGCCTTGATACGTGAACTCTGCATAGAAAATTCCATGCTTGTTAGGCGGAGCAATTATTTTTATAATCCTTTCAGGATAACTTCGGTTACAATGGAATCCTTTAAGTTTTCCTCCTTTTATTTCACCAATAAATACATGTTCTAAATTTACGCGCGGCATTTTATCTTTGAACTTTGAAAAAACTTGAGCGGAAAGGCTTGTGGAAGGCAGTTGCCCAATTGTTTTTTGTAAATTAGTTCCTTTTATTAATTTTCCATTGGCTACGGTTTCTACAGTTCTTGCAACTGAACCTACTTGAGCAATGAGTTTAGGGTTATGCTTGATGGTGTTGATGATGTGAGTGGCTTCTTCTACTCCTTTAGAAGCAAGACATTGTTTGATTTCAGCAGCCTCGATAAGCACATTTGCAATAGATTTCCTGGTATTAGTTTCAGCTAGCCCAAGAAGCCGGCCAGAATTTGCAGCTGAGGCCAGTGCATATAATGATTCTTGTGTGGCAGCTTCATCGGCGCCTAAAAGAAGTTGTTCAGTGACAAAACTGACGGAATTTTTGAGTTTTTCTGAGGGAGGGCGTTAAATGCTTTTAATTCCGAGGCTATTTTTTGTCGTAATGCTTCTGGGCGTTGATAAGTAGAGACTGTAAACTATTTTGCTTATTATTTTTCATTATCGTGTGGAGGTCGTACACTATTCAAAGAATCTTTAGACATTGCGCCTATTTTTTTATAGTTTTCACGAGCTTGATTCAGACTGATATCATTAGCCCCCCCTTCATAATCTGCGTTTTCTCGTTGAATATTGTCATCTTCCCAAAAACATACGGGACAGATATCAAAATGCCCTGGAGCATCATCCAATGTATAATACATACAACAAGGACATTGATAATTTTTTCTAATAATCATAGCCTGATCCTTTATTTATGGTTTATATTTTTTTATTTGATCATTCCAATAAAGAATTCCATCTTTAGGTCTAAAAAGTGTTTCGATGGTCCCATTTGGTTTTGCTGTTGCAAACTCATTAGTAATTTTATTATATCTGAAAGTAAAGCCTTCTTTAGATACAAATCCATCTATATTTTTATCTAAAGTGCTATTTAACAGGTTCTGTGCTTTGTTTAGATATTGTTCTATGGTCATTGTATTATTTACACCCCACTCAGCTTTTTTTATTACATGTTTCTCAAAGTGTTTTTGTAAAGTCGCTTCAGAAAAATTAGTTGCGAATGTCGTTTCAACTTGAACACCTTTTGTAAACTTTCCAGTCGCCACGTTTTCCACAGCCTTTGCAGCTGAGCCAGCTTGAGCAATTGTTTTTGGATTACCTTTGATGGTGTTGATGATGTGAGTGGCTTCTTCTACTCCTTTAGAAGCAAGACATTGTTTGATTTCAGCAGCCTCCGTAAATACGGTTGCGATAGATTTCCTTGTTCTGGTTTCAGCTAAAAGGAGTCGTCCTGCATTTGAAGCTGAAGCAACGGAGAATAATGATTGTTGTGTTGCAGCTTCATCGGCGCCTATTAAGGGGTAGTTGACCGTTTGATTATTTTTTCAAATACTCAACGGATTCTAGATATTGATAAAATTTTAATGTGTGACGGTATATTTCTTCAGTCCATTGATTTTTTTCATTTGTAAGATCTATTGCCTGTTTAAAAATAGAAGCAAATTCAATTCTCTCTTGCGGATCCTTTAGATCATCCTTGATGTCAACGCAAATACATCCTGAGCCATAAAAATCTTGATCTAACTTTTCTATAAAACTTTGCAAATTCTTATTACTAATTTTTTTTGTTTTTATGATGTCTTTGATGGTTTTATAGATGGCAGCGAGCAAGGTGTTTGAACATTTCCAAATAACATTACCATTGTTTAATATTATATTTGCCATGTTAAAAGAGATCCTCTTTAAAGACTGTTATAATTTTTTTAATTTCTTCTGCACTTAGTTTTGTCTTTAATTTAGTCACTAATGATAATGCATCATCTTTATTAAGCCTAATCATGTTTAAGATCACATTTTCGTCAAGATTAAGTTCTCGTTTAATACTATTGAATGTTTGATTTACATTAAAAACATTTTTTCCATTGGGTGCGATTGATACCGGTGTTTTTACATCCCATGGAATTCCTCTTGCATCAATGAATTCGGCTGCACCTGTTGGATCTCGTCGAATAGGTCCAGGAAGAAATCCCTTTTCTTCTGCAGTAATCCCTGCAAGTGCTTCTTCTATGCTTTTAGAACTTATTTGGTTTTTATGGGCAGGGTCAAATGCAAGTGATTCCCAATGTGGTTTTTGTTTAATTTTTCCTACATCTTGTATAGATTTTGCTAAAGAACCTTCTTCAGTAATGAGTACAGGATTACTTTTGACCGTGTTAATGATGTTCGTAGCTTCTTCTATTCCTTTAGCCGCAAGGCATTGCTTTATTTCAGCAGCCTCGATAAGCACATTTGCAATAGATTTCCTGGTATTAGTTTCAGCTAGCCCAAGAAGCCGGCCAGAATTTGCAGCTGAGGCCAGTGCATATAATGATTCTTGCGTAGCAGCGCCACCGGCGCCTAAAAGGATTTGTTCGGTGATAAAGCTAACAGCATTCTGGAGCTTTTCATGACGAGGAAGGGCTTAAATATTTTTAAATATGTTCGCTGTAGGTGAAATACTCTACAACCATTTCATCTTGATTTAGTGCTGGTAATAATTTGGTTAAGTACCAATTAATATCGGTATTTTTCAAATGATGTTTGTTGGATAGAATTTGTCGATTATTGTTGATACAAAAAGAGAAAGATAATTCGCTATCATTCCAAAATAAGTAGTCACCACCAATTTCTGTGTCTTCCCAGGTTAATAGTAGGCCAATGAGTTCATTTGAATCGTTTTTTTGTTGCAAAATCTTTAGGATATCTTCAGATTTTAGTTTTTCTGCAGTCCAATCAGAAGGATCATCATTGTTTCCAAGAGGGATATATGCGACATATTCATTGCGATATAAATTCCATCCAAATGCTAGGAGGGCTCTAATTATTTTCATTTTAGACGCGTTCTCTCCAGCTTCTGTTATTTTAAAGTCAATTGATGCAGATATAGACATTTTTATCCTTTCTAAGATTTTATAGCCATTCGGTAAAAGGGATATTTTTTTCGGTTAGCCAGTCTTTTATTGGTTGAGGAATTGGTGAATTAGAGTGTAATTTATAGATTGCTCCATTATCACGAGCAATATGAAATCCCTTTCCCATATCCGTTTTAAATTTATCAAATTCTTTCTTATTTGATTGTAACATATCCCAATATTGTCCAGATTTTGCCTCGTACCATACATTTCCAACTGCGCCATCAAATTCACGAGTTCCTCGAGCAGATTTAATCTTAAAACTACCTTCACCCTTAAGTTCTTTCACAAGAAACTCTTCAAAATCTTTTCCAACTTTATTGGCTGCATTAGGTATTCTACCAGTTTTAGTCCCCGCTTGAACACCTTTTGCAAACTTTCCATTCGCCACGTTTTCTACAGCCTTTGCGGCTGAGCCAGCTTGAGCAATTGTTTTAGGGTTATGTTTGACGGTGTTGATGATAAGCGTAGCTTCTTCTACTCCTTTAGACGCAAGGCATTGCTTTATTTCAGCAGCCTCTATAAGCACATTTGCAATAGATTTTCTGGTGTTAGTTTCAGCTAGCCCAAGAAGTCGGCCAGAATTTGCAGCTGAGGCCAGTGCATATAATGATTCTTGTGTAGCAGCACCACCTGCACCTAAGAGAAATTGTTCAGTAACAAAGCTTACGGCGGTTTTGACCTTTTCATGACGAGGAAGGGCGTTAAATGTTCTTAGACATGTTCGCTGTACTCAAAATATTCTATAACCATCCCATCTTGGTTTAATGCTGGGAGGAGCCTGGTTAGGTACCAATTAACATCAGTAATTTGGTATCCGTAGTCATTGGATATAATTTGTCGATTTATGTTTAAATTAATGGATAATGTTCCATCATTCCATAGTAAAAATGATCCGCCAATATTGGTTTCTTTCCAGGTCATATTAATTCCAATAACTTCGCCTAATCGTTCTTTTTCTTCTAAAATTTTTAATATTGATTTAACGTCAATATCATTTTGTTCCCAGCTGTAATTTTCATTGTCTCCGATGGGTAGGTATGAGACCTTGCCATAATCATTTAGAGTCCAACTATGGGTTAAAAGTTTTTTAATTATGGTCATTGCGGATATATTTTTTTTGTCAGTTCTAGTTAGTGTTATATCTATAGAGGCGTCTGTAGACATGTTATGTCCTTTCAAAAATTATTTTTTCAATACAGTAAATTGAATACCATTCTTTGTGAACCAATCTTGTATGGGTTGAGGGATTTGGTTTTCAGAGTAAACTGCATAAGTTGCTCCATTTGTATGAGCAATTTTTAATCTATCTCCCATATCTGATTTAAACTTTCCAAATCTTTTGTTATCTTCAAATAATCCATCCCAATATTTACCTGATTTTGCTTCGTACCACTTATTTCCAATTGCACCATCAAATTCACGACCTCCTACTTTAAAACTTTCTTTTCCATTGAGTTTTTTTACAAGAAAATCTTCGTAAATTTTTCCGTTAAGTTGAGCGGCATTAGGTACTTTACCAGTTTTGGTTCTACCTTGAACACCTTTTGTGGTTTTTGTAGCCACTTTTTCAACAGCCTTTGCAGTTGAGCCAGCTTGAGCAATGACTTTAGGATTACTTTTGATCGTGTTAATGATGTGAGTGGCTTCTTCTACTCCTTTAGAAGCAAGACATTGTTTGATTTCAGCAGCCTCCGTAAATACGGTTGCGATAGATTTCCTTGTTCTGGTTTCAGCTAAAAGGAGTCGTCCTGCATTTGAAGCTGAAGCAACGGAGAATAATGATTGTTGTGTTGCAGTACCACCTGCACCTAAAAGAAGTTGTTCAGTGACAAAACTGACGGAATTTTTGAGTTTTTCATTACTGACGATGTTTTTTAGAAGGAGGTTTTGTGAGTTGTAGGATTTGGTCGGTAAAAGAAGAGAGCAAAAGCTTTTAGGAAAATTTTTGCTCTCTTGATCTTTAAAAGCTACAACGTATCTTGTTAACCAACATTTTAAAATAAATTAATCGAGTTTCCAATTAGTTTAATAATGGTTCCAAGCCTCTCAAAATCAACAATCGTAGGTGGATTTTGTTTATCTAAAACTTTCTTGAGGCTATTCCAATCATCAACAAGAGATCCGACTAGAAATTCTGGCGTTTCAGTATTTAAATTACAGGTGTCTTCAAAACTAATATTTCTATATAGATCTATATCAATTTCAATATAGTCAAAACCAGAAGTTTCCATTTTTGTTAAAATAATTTTACATAGAGCTTTTAAGTCTTTTACCGCTATTTTCATAATTATTTATACCTAGTTAAGAAAATTGTTAATGTTGTTGAGTTGTCCTTGTTGTTTTTTTATTTGTTTTTCAAGTTCTATTATTCGTCCTTTAATAATTTTTTCTCTTCTGTCTAAAGATGTATTTTTTAAGAGACCTTTATTGTCATAATAATCTGGATTATTTATATAATCATCAAGTTTTTTCTTATGTTCTTGAATAAGCTTTTCATAAGACTTTTTTGATTTTAATAATTGTGACTTTGATTGATTTGATAAATTTCCAATTGGAGTGCTCGCTTGAACACTTTTTGCAACTTTTCCATTCGCGACGTTTTCCACAGCCTTTGCAGCTGAGCCAGCTTGAGCAATTGTTTTTGGATTACCTTTGATGGTGTTGATGATAAGCGTAGCTTCTTCTACTCCTTTAGACGCAAGGCATTGCTTTATTTCAGCAGCCTCTATAAGCACATTTGCAATAGATTTTCTGGTGTTAGTTTCAGCTAGCCCAAGAAGTCGGCCAGAATTTGCAGCTGAGGCCAGTGCATATAATGATTCTTGTGTAGCAGCACCACCTGCACCTAAGAGAAATTGTTCAGTAACAAAGCTTACGGCGGTTTTGACCTTTTCATGACGAGGAAGGTCATTAAAAGATTTTAAATCAGCAGCTATTTTGTTTCGTAGAGCTTCTGGGCGTTGATAAGTAACTCTGTGAGATAATCCAGGGTTAAGCATAGCAGCATCTTGTTCGAGCAGCATCTCTACGATGGTCAAAGTAACTTGTCCCGTGCATAATGCAAGCTCTTCTGCGGCTTTGCCGGGGTTCATAGCTATCTGATGTACCAGTTGTTCTGTCTTCTTTTGCGCATTCCTGACCCCTGTTTGAATCCCTTGAGCAACAAGTACAGAACCTCTATTAAGTTTTTTTTCTAAAGCCATTAATTGTGATGAAAGATGAGAGAAGTTAGAAGCTAGTTGTTGCATTCCCTTAGTAACGCAACGCTCTGTAAGTTGATTGAAATGTGTAACTGTGGCATATACGGCATTGGTATGATCATTTTGTTTCGATGCCGCTTTATAGCCTTCTATTGATCGTTTTGTTTGAGCAATACTTGTAGTAATTGATTTTTCATCAAGTGTGGTAGTTTTAAAGCCTTCCATGCCAAGAGGATTGAATACTGAATCGTTATTATTTGTTTGTGTTCTTTGTATAGTTGTTGTTCTCAGTGCTTCAGCGGCTTTTTGTGATTCGATGAGACTTTTAATTGATGCGTCATTGCGGCGCTTAATACCAGCAGTTCTTTGCTCTGCAGGGGATTGTGGTATTTTAGTGATATTTTTCTGTTGGGTTTTAGCTGATTGTATTCCCGTGAGGCTTTGAATTGATGCATCATTACGACGTTTAATTCCAGCAGCCCTTTGCTCTGCGGCGATTTTCTTTTCTTCTTGTTGTGCTTGTTCGATAGCTTTTTTTTCTTGGGCTTCTAAAAGATCTATTTGTCGTTGTTGTTCTTCTATTCTTGCTTTGTATTTGGCTTCTGCTGAATCTTCATTATAATCTCGGTGAGATGATGTTGTTTGTGTATCGTTGCTACTGCCAAATATTTTTCCCCCAACCCATTTTGCGGCTGCCCAGCCGACCTCTCCAACGAATAAAACGGCTTTCCCTGCGCTAACTATTGGTTGTAGTTCTGCAGGTATTTGAATATGATGTGATGCTCCATGGTAAGAGAGTCGAGATGCGTTACGTATAGCTTGCATTTGTGCTTGTTCTGCTTGATTTCTAGCGTGAGCGTCTTGCATGAGTGCAAATCTTTCATCTCGAACCTTCTGAATAGCATTATTAAGTATTTTATTGAACGCAATAGGTTTTTTTGGAGGAGTAACACTAGAAGACAAATCTGATTCTTTTTTTGAGTTTTGCGTTAATCCCGCTGTTGTTGTTTTGATGGTTGGTTGTTTTAAATTGATTCCCCTTGTTTTTACCATGTCTGTTGCTTGTTGCATGTAGAGAGCTCTTTTTTTTGCATCAGCTTCTTTTTTTTCGGCTGCTTGCTTTGCGATATTCTTTGCGGTTTCTTCTTGGCGTTTTAATTCAGCCGCGTTCTTTTTTGCAGTTGCTTCTGCAATGCTTTTTTCCTGTTCTTCTTGGCGTCTTTTTTCTTCTTTTTTTTCTAAAAATTTACGGTCTTTTTCTTCAGCTCTTTTGGCACTTTCTTCTCCGTTTAGACTAATTTTTTTTAGAAGATCTTTACCTTTTTGTTTGAATCGTTGTCCACGGGTGTAATTTTTTTCTCTTTCTTGTTTTTCTTTCTTTTCTTCGGCTAACCGTTCTTTTCTTGTTTGACTCTTTTTCTCATACTCTTTTCTATTTTTTTCTGCTTCTAGGGCCTCTTGTCTTTTTATCCCTTCTTGTTGTTCAGGCGTAAGTCTATTCCAAGCTTCAGTTTCAGCTCGAATATTTCTGAACATGTTATTTGTTGAGTTTGTTATTTGTGCCGCGTTACACGCTTGTTCATAATTTTTTTGAGCTATATGAGTTTTGGTTATATTGTCATGTCGCGTTGTCTTTCCCCTGGAAGCATTTGAGTTTGATAGGATTACTGTTTTTAGATTGTTGTTATTTTCTATATTTTGATTTGTAAATTTCATAATTTGAGGAGAATTTTTACTTGCTGGTTTTAATCCAGGTCTATCATCAAAAACGCTACTTTTAAGGTAGTCATTGAGATTTTCAGCAGTTTGATAAAAAATATGGGGGTTTTCATCTGATGTTTGTGCTGGCAAACTAAAAGCTACTTTGTCATGATGTGTAGCATATTTAACTTCATGAGCTTGTAATCCTGTTTGATTTGCTATGGTTTCTGCCATTGTTTTTACGATATTATCACGTTCAGTTTGAGCTAAAAGAGTTAATCGATCATGTTGTATTGTGTATACTGTAGAGTCTTGTTTCATTGCTTGAATGACGTTAGCCCCAAGTATCCCTACGCATAACAAAAGTATTTTTGTATAAAGAAAATATTTTTTAGCATTCATGATAACCCCTCATTTATAACTATGTCGAAAATCTGGCCCTGAGGTATGCGCCGTTAGGGCCATTAATGTTAGTTCTTTGGTCTATGCTGTTTGATTAATGACCTTAGCTCCCTTTGATCGTAGTAGATCAGGAATTTCAAGATCACGTTTTATAGTTTCATCATTGTTATCTTGGGATGATTTGGTAATGTTGTAGAATTTAACATCCTCAAAAGTGCATTCATCTGCCGATATGATTTTGTCAAAGCCGGTACAGTTATCGAAGTGTGTAAAATGAGCTTGCAAGCTATGGATACGAGTTCTGTGGAATGAGCAATTCAGTAAAGAAATATGTTGAAGATCATTCGCCCCCATGATGAGGCCGCCACAAAATTGGCTTCCATCAAAGGTTATTTCTGTACCAAAGTAGAGGAGTTTTCCATCGCTATTTATTCGAGGGTTTCTTATTTCAAGATCTTTTAGTATCGAGTCGCTAAAATCTAATTTATATAACCATGAGTTACTAAAAAGAATGTTAGTTGCAGATATTTTTTTCATTTTCAGATTGGTTAAGCTGGATTCATTGAACACAACGGTTTCAAAGTTGCTGTTATTAAATTTGCTTTCATTAATGGTGGCTTCGTGGAAAATGACATTTTTGATAGTTGATTTTTGTGTAGCGGATCGTTCAAATGAGCTGTTCTGAATCGTAATATTCTTGATAGTAAGGGGAACCCCAGTACCTTCTAATGTTATGCCATTACACGTTGAATCTTTAATTTCGATATCATCAAGTTCTGTATCAGTTAAATTTGCATTGACTAACTTTACATTTTCAAATATTGCACCATTCAATTGTGCTTCACGTAAGTCTGCATTGGTAAAATTTGTCTTAGTTAAGCGTGTTCCATAGTCACACGTAAAACCTTTTAAGTTGGTACCAATAAAGCTAGCCTGTTCTAAGTTGGCTTTCTTAAAAGTTGTGTTATACGCTATTGCATTATCAAATTTTGCGTGCTTCAAGCATGCACCACTAAAATCAATATTACTTACGTCCTGGCCGATAAAGTCTGCACCGCAAAGTTTTGCGTTTTTCATATTCTTCGTACCGCGGAGAGCGCGTTGGTAATCAGCTTCTTTATAATCTCCATTCTTAATGGCTGTCGCTTGTTGACGAGCAGTTATTGCAGCGGCTCTTGTGCTAGATGATGTTGTAGCAAAGAACACGGTGATTACCATCGAATAAAGTAATGTTTTACGTAAAATCATCATAACCTCCAAGTTATAAAAAGATTAATAATATTTCAATTATAAATTAATATTAAACTTAAAAAAGTTTGATTGCAAATTTACTTTAAATATTGGGTTTATTGTGGTTTTTAGGGGGTGTGAGGTTAAGAAAGATAGCTTTTTAGGGCTTTTGTGGCTTTGTAAGTTTGAGAGGCTATGGAGGGTTTCTACTCAATCAAGAGGGTGGACGTTTAAGTTTAGCTTTGTTTGAGAAATCAAGAAACGTTGTTCTTGCAACAAAAAATCATTCCAGTTAAATTATTTCGGCAAAATAAAAAATTTAGATTCATGTTGTTAAAATTGAATACATGCATTGCTGCGACATTATATGAGCGCGATAAGTTAAATATTTCAATCTGTGATTTTAAATAAAGATCTGCCATTTGTGTAATTGTAATATCCTGGTACGATGTGATTCGTATAAAATACAGCAGTTAAAAAATAACATTTCTATTGGGCATAATTATCTTTAGTGGAGAGATTATTTATGAGGCATCGTCTAGTTTTAAATGCAACACCTGACATTTCCTTGCTGAAACATTTC
>CAYHBO010000024.1:0-17831 GCA_964354855.1 uncultured Pseudomonadota bacterium
TAGCCTCCATTTGGTTTAATGTTTTTACATGTATCCAGTTTAAATTAAATAATTCAAATTGTAATATGTTATGAAAGTATTGGAGTTTTGGTGAGGAATTGGTGGAAGGAAGAATTCTAAGGTTTATTTCCGAACAAAATCAGTGTGATTTTATAATATAATAAAAGACCCTGTCTATGTTATTGAGAGGCTAAAACAGGGTCTTTTAGCGTTATATTTTTTATGAAATTGGTTTTATACGTTAAAGCGTACGTTGAGTAAATCACCGTCAGCTACGATATATTCTTTGCCTTCGGTGCGCATTTTCCCAACCGCTTTAAGCCCTTGTTCGCTGCCAACAGCAAAAAGATCTTGGCAGTTGTATACTTCAGCGCAAATAAAACCGCGTTCAAGGTCTGAATGAATTTCACCTGCAGCTTTTGGTACCGTGGTACCTCTTTTGATGCTCCACGCATGTGCTTCTTTTGGCCCACAAGTGAAGAAGGTGATAAGACCAAGGTATTCATACGCTTTGGTAATAATGTTATCAAGACCTTTTTCAGTAATCCCGAGTGATGACATCATTTCTTGAGCCTCGGCTTCAGGCATTTGTGAAAGCTCGCATTCAATTTTTGCAGAGACAGCAATAACGCGTTCTTTGCCAAACGTAGCTAGTAATTTTTGGTAATGAGTATTTTCAGTGTAACCACTACCCATGTAATCATCTTCTGAGACGTTAGCCACAACAAGAAATTTCTTTGCCGCAAGTAACGGTATGGTTTGAATACCTTCTGCTGCTGCAGTTTGTACAAGCTTTGTAACTTCAGGTAATTTTCCAGCATCAAGTGCTATTTTGACCGCAATCAATAATTGTTTTTCAGCTTCCCATTCTTTGAGTTGTTTAGGATCACCGTGTTTATTTTTGTTCATGAGCTGGACGAGTTTTTCATCACGTTTTTTGAGTGACTCAAGGTCTTTGAGCATAAGCTCAGTGCAAATCGTTTCAAAGTCTGCGATTGGATCAATTTGATTTCCAACGTGGGAGATGTTTCCGTCTTCAAAACAGCGAACCACATGCACGATAAGGTCAACATCCATGATATGACCTAGAAATTGGTTTCCCAATCCTTGGCCTTCAGCGGCACCTTTTACCAACCCTGCAATGTCAACGAATTGAACAGTTACCGGAATTAATTTTTGTGAGCCAAAAACTTCAGCCAATTTTGGCAGGCGTTTGTCCGGTACGTTGGTGATAGCGAGGTGTGGATCGATAGTACAAAATGGATAGTTCTCAGCAGGAACGCTTGATTTGGTAAGTGCGTTAAATAAAGTAGATTTGCCAACGTTAGGAAGTCCAACTAAACCGGCTCTAATGCCCATGGTAACCTTTCAAAATACGGGGAAAAAATGGTGAAAGAGCAAGTTTACTGCGTTTTTAATGTGGTCGCAAGTGGAGGCTTATTTTTTTGGCGTCGGAATTGGGACAGGTGCCTTGGGAGTTACTGTTGGTATTGGAGTTAGTACTGGGACCACTGGCGTTGGTATGGCTGGTGCTGAAACAGTCGTTGGAGGAGGTCCTGCTGGTACTGTAGTTACCGGTGTTCCAGGGACGGCTGTAGGTATTGTTGTTGGAGGCGGTGTTCCTGGAGCTGGTGCTGGTATTGTTACTGGAGTCGGTGTTCCTGGAATAGGTGTTGGAGCTGGTGCTCCTGGAACTGGAACTGCTGGAGTTGCGGTGATCGCTTGAGCTGTTGGAGCTGCTGCAGGGGTTGCTGGTGCAGGTACAGGTTCTGGTGCAGGATCAGGAATAGATGAGAGATCAACGGTTACTCCTAGATCCTTTGCTAAGTCAGTTATGAGTTGTTTCTCACTGGAGAGTTTTGGTTTGTCATCGGTCATTAAAATGATTTTCTTTATTTCTGCGGTAAATTTTTCCCTTTTAGTTGTTGCAATGTCTTTTTTTTGCTCAGGATTTGTTTTGTCCATTAATTTTTTTAGATTTTGTAAAAAATGATCAAAGCCGGGTTTGTCTGCGGTTAGGATATAATTTTTGAGGTGATCTATATGTTGTTTAATCTGATTTATTTCTTGTGGGGTTGCGCGAGTAGTAGGAACTTGAATTTTTGCTTTGCTATTTTTTTGGTTTAAAGGACTTACTGGTTTGTTGGGTTTTGGGGTTAAAGAACTTATTGGTTGATTAACTATCGTTAAAGTGAGTAGGTAAAAAATGGTTTTTTTAACGCTTTGGTTCATGTGATGTCTCCTTGTAAAAATTGGATTTAGCTTTATCATACTCCAATCAGTATTCCAGATTTATTTTCAAATAGCAGCAAGTTGTATTTAGTGAGGACTCTATGATTTCTTTCTTTTTTAAAACCTATGGATGTCAGGCTAACGTTGCTGACTCAGATGGCATTGCTAAATATCTCATTTCTCTTGGATGTGATGAGGTAAGTACTGCTGAACAAGCTGACTTAATTATGGTGAATACATGTGCAGTGCGCGATAAAGCTGAGCAAAAATTATTTTCATATCTTGGCCAGTTAAGTGATTTAAAAAAAGAACGCTCCTATGTTAATTTGGGTGTTATTGGGTGTGTTGCCAGTTATAAAAAAGAAGAAATCTATAAGCGGTTTAATCAGGTGAATTTTGTTTATGGTGCACGCGAAGAAATGAAAACTTTTCACGCCTACTTGACCGATCTTATTGTTAGACTTGAAACAACAAAGCAGCTTTTTGTTCAAAGTAATCCGTTAGATGAACTTATTGTGCAAGATCGTGATATAAAAAAGATTGTGCAAACAAAGGGGTTGTTGGGTTCTTCTCGTATGGCATCAACGTTGTTTAAAAAACGTGTTAAGCCTGAAACGTTAATAACTAAAGAGCCTGAGCTTAACCGTTCGTTCATCAATATTATGACCGGATGTAACAAATATTGTGCTTACTGCATTGTACCGTTTACCCGTGGCAAAGAGATAAGTTACCCAGCTGAAGATATTCTTACGCGGGTGATTCATGATGTGGCCAATGGAGCAAAAGAAGTAACCCTGGTCGGACAAAATGTTAATTCATATCGTGACCCGGTTACCGGTACCGACTTCTCAGAGCTTTTACGTAACATTGTAAAAATTGATGGTGAATTTTGGGTTCGTTGGGTAAGCCCGCATCCGCAAGACATGACCGTAGAACTTTTTGATGTGATTAAACAGCATCCTGATCGTATTCCTTGGTATGTTCATTTTCCGGTACAATCTGGGTCAAGCCGCGTGTTGGAAATAATGCGTAGAAACTATACGCGTGAGCAGTATCTTGAGCAGATCAATTGGTTGCGTGAGCGTATGCCTACCGCGGTTATTTCAACTGATATTATTGTTGGATTTCCGGGAGAGACTGAAGAAGATTATCAGTTAACGCGGGACCTTATGGAGCAGGTAAAATTTGATTTTGTGTTCTCGTTTATTTATTCACCACGCAAGTACACGCGGGCGGCGACTATGCAAGATGACTGTCCTCAAAATATTAAGCAAACATGGCTTGAAGCGTTACAGAAGCGGCAAATCGAGTTATGTCTTGAACGTAATTCAGTATGGGTTGGTAAGAAAATGAAAACTTTAGTTGAAAAACGTTTATCCAGTGGTAAACTCTTAGCCAGAACTGAAGGAAATCTTCGGGTTATTTTTGAAGGTACCTCAGATCTTATTGGAAATTTTGTGACGGTGATGATTGATCGAGCTGCCCCGGCCCAGCTGGAAGCGACATTGATCGGGTGACATTTTCTTTGAAAAAAAATAATATGGCGGCATAGCCAAGTGGTAAGGCAGTGGTCTGCAAAACCGCGACCCCCGGTTCGATTCCGGGTGCCGCCTTATCAAAAATACGTGCCGAGGTGGCGAAATTGGTAGACGCAAAGGACTTAAAATCCTTCGAACTAACGTTCATGCCGGTTCGAGTCCGGCCCCCGGCACCATTCCTTAAAAAAATAGTTGTAAGAAAGAATGTTTTCATACCTTGACAAAAAATAGAGGTTAGATGATTCTAGTTTTTGTGTGATAGTGTGTGTTGACTTTGGTGTATTGATTATTTGATATAACGCGAATCCGATGAGGAGACCTACATGAATAAGGCTGAGTTAGTCGAAGCAATGGCGAAAGATACCAAGCTTCCTAAAACAACGTGTAAAGATGCTTTAGAATCTTTCATTAAATCTGTTGAAGTTACGCTTAAGAAAGGAAAATCCGTTGTGTTAACAGGATTTGGAACTTTCACAAGCATTAAACGTCAAGAGCGCATGGGTATCAATCCTGCGACACAGAAGAAAATGAAAATTCCAGCAAAAAGAGTTCCTAAGTTCAAAGCTGGGAAAAAATTAAAAGATCTTGTTAAATAGTTAACTATTTAGCCATTTTTTTAAAGATTAAGATGGGCAGGTACAAAATTTGTACCTGCCCATCTTATATTTTTTTGGGTCAAAATTTACGAATAAATGGCATTTTTCTACTTATTTACATTTTTATAGAATTTTTAATAAAATATTTGCTATTATGAAATTATACATTCAGATAATGCTAGGTAAAAGGCAACCCTTATAGTGAACAAGTGAGCTAACGAAAGGAGATTTATGAGTACCATAAGCGAAAGCTTTTATTCATTGATCGATAAAATAAAGTTGTGGTGGGCAGATTTTAATCTTCAAACACTTTCAGAAAAGATTGGCGGATCTTCCGCAGAAGCTATTCAAGCGGCAATCTATTTTGGCGTTGCGTTTGTTTCGGGATTTTTATTCAAAAAATATGCCAAATTTTTATTGATCTTACTGGTTGTTATTGTGGCATCGATTAAAATTTTGGAATACAACGACCTTATTACTCTACATTGGGAAACGTTTCATAGCGTGACCGGCATTGCGACACCGCTTGATTATAACGCGTTGATGAAAAGTTCTTTTGCTTGGGTTAAGCAGAACATATTGTTAACTGTTGCGGCTGCGTTAGGGTTTCTTGTGGGGTATAAACTTGCCTAAACAGGGACACTACAATGACCAAGTACGGGGGACGGGAATCGAAAGTTCATTATTCTTTGTTAAGTCACGAGGAAAAATTACGTCAAAGGCTTTTGGGCAATGGCGTCGTTGACCTCGTTGATGCATTGTTGCATAAAGCTATTGAGCTTGATGCTTCAGACATTCACTTTCAGCCGGAATCGTTTGGGTTACGGGTACGCTATAGAATTGATGGTGTTTTGTACGATCAAGAAAATATTGGGGTCGATCTTATGGCCCAAGTTCAATCGAGAATCAAAGTTTTATCAGGGTTAGATATTGCAGAGCGTAGAATCCCGCAAGATGGAACGTTTACCGTTGTGCTGATTTCTCAAGGGGTATCATTTCCCATAGATTTACGCGTTGCTACGTTTCCATGTACGTATGGTGAAAAAATGGTGATTCGTATTTTGAATCGTTCAAAAAATATGCTTGATATCGCATCACTCGGGATTGATTTTCAGATGTTGTCTGACATTAAGCGTCTTATTAATATTCCGTATGGTCTTTTTCTTGTTACCGGCCCAACCGGCTCCGGTAAAACAACTTCGCTTTATGCCATGTTGGGGCAGATGAATCATACTGAAAAAAATATTTTGACGATGGAAGATCCTGTTGAATTTGATTTACCGGGGATTACCCAAAGCCAGATTAACACTAAACTTGGGTTTACGTTTGAGAATGGGTTGCGGTCAATGCTTCGTCAGGATCCTGATGTGATCATGGTAGGCGAAATTCGTGATATCCCTACGGTACAGATGGCTATTGAAGCTGCATTAACAGGTCATTTGGTTCTGAGTACGTTGCATACGAATAATGCGGTTGGGGCGATCACCAGACTTTTGGATATGGAAGTTGAGCCGTTTTTGATAAATGCATCACTCATAGCTGTCTTAGCTCAACGGTTAGTTCGAAAACTGTGTGTGCATTGTAAAAAACAAGAACTATTAACTGAAATAGAAAAAAATAACTTAAAAAATAATGCGATAGATCTTACGCAAGTATGGCGTGCAGCTGGATGTAATAAATGTTCTCATCTTGGCTACCAGGGGCGCATTGGAATTTTTGAGTTGTTAGTTATTGATGATAACATTCGTCGGCTTACGGTGAGCAGGCCTTCTACTGAGGCTATTGAACAACAAGCGCGAGCCCAGGGGTTTAAATCGCTTTTAGATCAAGGTATACAGTTAGTTATTTCTGGAATTATCTCGCTTGAAGAGCTGTTGGCTGTGGTTGGGTAAGAGGTTTCTATCGCTTGCTTGATTGAACCGAAAGTTGTAAGCCAACAGAGCCGAGTAGCGAAATGATATTGGTTAACTTTGGATTGCCTTTGTTCGATAAAATACGATAAATACTAGTGCGTGTAAGATTTGTTTCTTTGGCTATGTCAGAGATTTTTTCTTCTTGTGCTTGAATCACATTTTTTAATGCCAACAAAAACATTCGAGGATCTTCATCACTGAGGGCTTCGTTAAGATAAGCCTTAGCAAAAGCTTCTTTTTGAAGCTTTTTAAGAAGCTGTTCTTGATAATCAATTAATCTTTTTTTATTCATAATAAATTCTCCCTACAATCAAGCCAGTATTTTTTTGCTTTTTCAATGTCACGAGTTTGAGTTTTCTTTTCTCCACCGATTAAAAGAATAACGATCGTTGAACCCTGTATGCCAAAATAAATGCGGTGACCTGGCCCAAAGTCGATACGAAGTTCTTTTACCCCTTCACCACTTTTAATGGTGGTACAGTCTCCAAAATTACCAAGCCTGATCCTATCCAACCTATTGGCAACAATTGCTTGGGTTTTGTTATCTAGTTCCCCTTCCCATTCGTTGAAGGGAGCTTTTCCTGTTTTTGTTTTGTAGATAGTTATATTGATATTATTCATAATAAAATATGTAACATAAAGGTTGCACTTTATCAATGATTCGATATTTTTGATTTGGAATAAGGCATTCTATTCTTTTACTGAACCAATGTTCTTTAAGTAACGATCAAAGAAGCTTATGATCCTTCTTCTTATGGCATTGAGTTCTTTCAGGTTCAGGGTTCCACCATCAAGGTTAATATCTTTTGAGTTAAGCATGTGTGTTAACATTCCTGTTAAAATTGTCTCGTCTGCGAAGGTGTTGTGATCTGCATTTGGTATAAGAACTTGAGAGGAATCAGTGCCATTTTTTGCATAAAACTTTTTGGAATCGGAAAGCCATTGTTTTCTTTCTAATCCAAAGTTATTGAGCATAGTTTTTTCGGTTGTCCAGTCGTAAAAATTTGGGGCATGTATAAATATGAATGGTTTATGGAAGGGGGTTGTGCCATCTTGTCCCCAGAGCGGTCCATCAAGGCTTATTCCTGCTTTAATACGGGTATCGCGTCTGCAGAGTTGCGATGCCATAATGCCACCAAGTGAATGACCAACTATGCCGATTTTTGTAGTATCGCATAGTGCGGTTAGTGTTTGATCGAGTGTTCCGTCGATTATGTGATTGAGCATTAAGGTGATATCTGTAACGCATACTTCTAACGTTTCGTTATTTCTTGGATAGGTTTGAACAATGGTGCGATTAGGAGCTAGATATGTTTCAGGAATGTTGTTGGTTTCTTCGAGACAGAGTGCTTCTGAGTCATCAGAAAATTTTGTTAATTCATTCACGTAGGTATGCATAACCATGAATACTACGTATCCATGGCTTGCGATATCTTCACAATAAAACGAGTAGCCGCCGCGATTCATGCCATAACCATGTCCAAAAATAATAATGGGAGAAGGGCTTCCTTTGCTTAATTCAGGTGCATTAGTAATGGCGTGTGTCGTGATGTTGTCCAAGAATTTTAATTGTTTGAGTGCTTTGCTGCGCTTAGGTTCTTGATATTTTGATTGAATAAGATTTAAAAGACCAATGCGTAACATCTCTTTTGCTTCGTATGCATAAGGTGTCGTAGGGCGGTCAGGTTTCCCTTTGGTTGGGTACCAGGCTTGTATGGTGAGTTCTCGGGAATGATTTTTGATATAAAAAGTTTTGGTTCCTACAGCATGTGTTCCGGTGAGAGCAGGAAAAGCATATGATTGTTTTTTTGTAACCGTTAATACATAGGAGCCTATAACGCCTAGAAAAATTATACAGAACAAAAATTTGGGGAAAAAATTCATATGAGAGCCTCGATTTGGTAACTTTTTTACTGTGTTTTTCACTTAAATTTTTTTGTATAGATGATAGTATAACTTGTTCAATAATTTTTTTAAAAGGTTGGTTATTTAAGGTTAAACGATGAATATGTTCAAATCTGCCTGGTTCGATACGCTTCTTGGTCCCATGCTTGCTATTGCGGATGATCAAGCATTATATCTTCTTGAATTTCAGCAACGGCGTGGCTTAGAACGTGAAATAGAACGGCTTCGTGTTAAAATAAAATCAGCCATTATTCCGGGTAGTACTGGACCAATAGCTTCTATCGAAAAAGAACTGAAAGCATATTTTTCTGGTGACTTAAAGACCTTTAAAACACCCATAAAACTCTTGGGAAGTCCATTTCAAAATCTTGTTTGGGAAGAACTAAGGCAGATTCCGTATGGAGAAACCAGGAGTTATACGCAAGAAGCTGTTGCAATCGGTAAGCCATCTGCATGTCGTGCTGTTGCTAATGCCAATGGTGCTAACCAACTAGCCATTATCATTCCGTGTCATCGAATTATTAATAGCAATGGCGATCTTGGTGGCTATGGTGGTGGGATTAATCATAAGCAATGGTTACTTGATCATGAAAAGAAGAATAAGTAAGTTTTAGACTAACTTCCCAGCATCTTTACAATAATTGTATCAGGGCAGAAACTCATTAATTTGAATAGTGTTGAATAAAACCATGAAGGTTCGATTGTTTTCTTTCCAGTAAAAACTTGATTGATGATGTAGCGAGCTTCTTGGTCAGGTTGATGTATAAATGGTAAGCTTTTTGTACTGATTCCTTTAAGTAATTCAGTGTTTACAGGGCCAGGGAGAATAACACTAAAGCCGATGTTGTCATGAAGATATTGACGTCTAAGTGCATCAAAACAGTGTATAAGTGCTATTTTGCTTGCAGCATAAGCACCATCTCCTGGTGTTGCTAAAAGAGCCATTATTGAAGATGTGGTAACGAAAGTTCCGCCGCCAAGTTTTTTGACCGGTAGCAACCATTCTTCTATCCAGGCAATACTTCCTAAGTAATTAGTTGCAAACGTTTGTTGATGGTTAGTGGTAGAAAATTCCCATTTTGGTTGTGGTTCACCCATGCCAGCATTCAAGAAGAATAGCGTTGGCTCTAGTCCCAGCGTTTTGATGTTATTGGAAATGGTATGAATGTCTTTGAGATTACTAACATCGCAGACGAACGGTATGAAGTTTTCTGTCCCAAGATCTTTACTAATCTGATCAAGTAATTCAGTTCGTCGAGCTACTCCAATTACTTTCCAGCCACGGGTAACCATTTCAATGGCAAGGTGTTTACCTATGCCGGAAGATGCACCGGTAACTAAACATGTTCTGGTTACTAAGTTTATGGGACCGAGTCGATCAAAGTGTCTGACCGCAGAAATTAAGCCTACGACGAGACCACTAAAAATAAATAACCTAACAAGAAGTTTTTTCATAAAATCCTAAAATCCTAATAAACGTCAGTGGTCCATTCTATTGGATCTACCGCCATGTTGTTAACCAGTAATTCCCAATGTAAGTGATAGCCATTTGAGTAGCCGGTCATGCCAACGCGGCCGATTGGATTACCTTTTTTCACCACATCGCCGACTTCAACATCGGCAAAACTATCAAGATGACAGTACTTGGTGAATACACCAAGGCCATGGTCGATGACGACGCAGTTGCCGGACATAGCATAACGATCTTTGATGATCACGGTGCCCGTTTGAGCTGCCCAGACAACGTTACGAGGCATGTTGGCAAGATCAACGCCTTTATGCATGTAACGGCCACGCGCTGGGGTCATGCGAATTTCACCATGGGGAGTAGTGATTCGTTTTACTTCCATCGGCAGAATAAACGGTCCTGTCCATAGTTTTTTTGTTGGGGTATTTCCTAGCCATTTATCCATGGCATCGGTGAGGATTTTTGCGTCTAAACTGATTTCTTTTTCTGCATCAAGTTTTTCAGTGCTTACTTGAAATCCGCGTTGTTTTTTGAAGGCAAATTCTTTTACGCCGAGGTTAGTATTGACGGTTAACTGGTTACCAACCGCGTCTTCAAGCTCAGCAGTAAGCGTAACTTCTCCCGGGTTTTGTTCACAGTCAATCGGGATAAAGCATTCATATAAATTTGATGTTGCATCGGCAAAGAAAGAGAAGGTTTTTGAGAAGGCAGTGACTTCAGCTTTTTTAAGTTGCTTAGAAACATTAATTTTTAAATGTGCTGTTTTACCTTGGTCGACTTTGTATTCCTGTTGTAAGAACACCGCTTTGAGCGGGACGTTGTCAGCATAGAATTGCCAAGAGAAGTGGTCCGTGTTGTGGTGATAGCTTGAATCGGTGACGAATGCTTCAAGAACGTGTTTACCTTGAGAAAGTTCTGTTGTGTTCAATGTGAATGGTAATGAAAAGCGCTTTGAACTTATTTTATGTGGGATACAAGACTTGTTGTTGATGATAGGGTTGAATGGTTTTCCATCAAGTGACAGTTTAACGGTAGCTATTTTGTAATTGTTGTCGGCCGTGACGGCAGCTTCAACAATATTCTGGTATGACTTATTAGCTTCTATACCATTGAGCGCGATTACCGGCTTTTCAGCGTAGGTAAAATAACGAAACGTTAGATAGCCAATCCAGGAAGTGATGGTAAGGGCAGAAAAAATAACAGCAGCTCTGACTAATTTGTGCAACATATACTTAACTCACTTATTTATGGATGATACATTAAAAGGGAAGATATTTTTTATGGATACATTATAACCTTTAAGCTTAGTTTTTAAAGATTATTCTTCAGATTATTAATTTTTTTTGAGTGAATTTATGTCCCATCAAGATAATGATTTATTAACAATGCAGATTGGCAAGTTACCCAATTCTCCAGGGGTGTATCTTTTCAAAGATGATACTGGGATTATTATTTATATTGGCAAAGCAAAAAACCTGAGATCTCGCGTGAGGCATTACATTCAAAAAGGGCAGGATGGGTTTAAAGAAAGTCTTATTGTTAGTGAAAGCGCTTCTTTAGAGCATATTCCTACAAAGACTGAGTTAGAGGCAATGCTCCTTGAAGCTAAGCTTATTCAAAGTCACCAGCCGAAACACAATATTATTTTTAAAGAGGGTCAGCCGTTTTTATGGCTTATGGTTACCAATGATAAAGTTTCCGAGCTTGTTTTGGTGCGCAACCGTAAAAAAAAGGGAACCTACTTTGGACCGTTTATCGAGAAAACTTCGGTTCGTAGGGTGTATGATTTTCTGATGAAAACGTTACGGTTGCAACTGTGCCATAAAAAAATACCGGGTGGATGCTTGTATTTTCATTTGGGAACTTGTGCTGGTTCGTGTAGGACAGATTTTAATTTTGATGATTATTTGCAACGACTTGAGCTTGCTAAGCTTGCGCTTAAGCAGGGACATAAAAAATTTCTTGAGCATCTTGAAGACAGAATAAAAGAATCCAATCTACAGCTTTCGTTTGAGAAGTCGCGTGATTTGCACCGTTACTATGAGGCATTTGAACAAGTTTTTGTAGCATTGCAGGCTGACTTTTCATTAGCGCAAGAGCGTGCGCGAAAAGATATTTGGGTAGTGGTTCCTGATGGATACGTATTGTTTTTGTTTTCGGAACGAGATAGTGTGTTGAAACAGAAACAGGTTTTTTATTATCCCTACAGCCAGATAACTCCTGAAATTTTGCTTGAATATTTGACGGGATATTATCGGCTGAATCCTCCAGCTACGACTATTTTAATTAATCTTGTGGTAGAAAAAGAAGAGCTTGAAACCATGGAAGCCTTTTTGCGCGAATGGCATAAAGATATTGGATCGGTAACAATTATTGTGCCGACTGATGGCCACTATTCGGCGTTAGTGCGTATGGCAATGGTGACAGCGGAACAGATACAGAAAAAACAGTTATCACTTGGAAGATTGCTAAAGTCTCTTTTGGAGCTGTCCAATGAACCACGATCGATTGATTGCTTTGATGTTTCTCATAAGCAGGGGACGTTTATGGTTGGGTCATGCGTTAGATTTGTTGATGGACAGCCGGCGCCAGATTATTTTAGGAAATTCAGCATCAAGACTGTTGAACAGCAGGATGACTATGCCTGTTTACGTGAACTGGTAACGCGTCGCTATCATGATAAAAGTGACCTTCCGGATCTTATTTTAATCGATGGGGGTAAAGGGCAACTTAATGCAGTGCAGGATCTATTGCCTATGGCTGAGTTTGTGAGTTTAGCTAAGCGTGAAGAAACGGTTTTTTCAAAACGTTTTATGCAGGGTAAAATTCTGGATCAGGCTACGTATCCGGCACAAGTACTGATAGCCTTACGGGATTATGCTCATCATTTTGCGATTAGTTATCATCGTAAGCTTGCTCGAAACGACGTTAAAGGTTAATAAATTTTAATTGTTGATTTCCAATCTCCCCCCCCCCCTATAATAATTTCAGTTAAAGTTTTTAATGTTTTTTGGTGGGGTAATGGTATGAAAAATCGTAGTTTGTCTATTGTTTTGCATGTAATATTGCTTCCGTGGTTTATGTCAGCATGTATTCATTCAGCACAGCAGGCTTCGGTGATACAAAAATTCGAAGATATCAAAGGTCTTGCTGATTTAAGCAAGGCTTTTTTTAGTAAAAAAGAATATGTTGGGGCGGCTACAGGTACTGAAACGGTGCTTACTCAAGAGGCTTTTGATGGGGTAGTTAATACTTTTGGTGATCGGTTTTTACAAGATACTAACTTTAACAATCAAATTAATTGGATTGATAATCATGTGGTCATGAATCCTGTTAAACTAAATAAATCAGACAATATGGATGGAAATACAATTCGTTATATACAAAAGCTTAAAATTGCTTCAAACGCAATTGTTTGTTTTATGGGGGATTTTCATGGAAGCGTGCATTCTTTACTAAGAAATTTATGGCGACTTGTAGCACTTGGCTATCTCAATGAAGATTTAACCATTAAAAAATCAAATTTTTACATGGTTTTTTTGGGAGATTATGTTGATCGTGGTCGTTGGGGTGTAGAGGTAGTAACCACATTGATTAAGATTAAATTGCAGAATTGGGAGAAGGTACATTTGTTGGCAGGAAATCATGAAACGGGAAATATTCCGCTTATATATGGTTTTTATGGTGAAATTGAGAATAAATTTAAAAATACTACTTCTTTTTCCAATGTATATGAAAAAGTTTTTATGAAGCTTCCCGTAGCTCTTTTTATCGAGTGTAATAATAATTTTGTGCAATGTTGTCATGGTGGAATTGAGCCAAAGGTTAAGCCATTAGCCTTCTTACAGGCGAGTAATAAATTGTTTCAAAATGTGGGAATTGAAACAGTATGTGCAGGATTATTTTGGAGTGATTTTTGTGCTGGGAAAATAGATTGTAAAGCTGGTGCGCGTGGTGCAGGAGAGATTGTCGCCGATCAAAAGTGTACTTCAGAATATTTAACTGAAAATCAAGGTCTTAAGGCTATTATGCGTGCGCATATGGATATGGAATTTGGATTGAAGCTCTTCCTTGATCCATCTAAAGGCGAAGCTTGTGATCAAAAGATTAAAACTGATAATTATTGGAAAGTATGCCTTTATCACTGGACTGAAGCGGCCAAAAAACTAGGCATTCATGATAACAAATTTCAACTTTCAAAATTTGATTATTATCCGGTATTTACCTTTACATCTGCAGTTGAAGCACGAGAATTTCCCTTTGATTGCTTTGGTTTGGTGAGTACGGCAGAAACATGGGATAAGTGGATGATGGAAGTGTATGAGTTGTTTTTAGATGTGAGCGGAGCTAAGCATCGTCATGAAAAATTTGTTCATGTGGGATTAGCGACATCAGATGGTCAAACAAATTTAGTGAAACCGTCGGATACTCAGGGGCAAGATCCAATTTCTGTTAAGTGGGAATCTTCTCTTAATGAGCAAAGACTTAATGATGGTATGGCGGCTATCGTAAAACATGGTATTAAGCCTATTGAATCTCCAACCCAACAAGTTACATCTCCTAGTCAAATTCAATCAATTATCCCAAAAGAATCACAAAAAAAGCTGGACGAGAGCGGTTTGACCAAGCTTAGGGGTGAACTTGTAAAAGTTTCTGGCATGATAAAAAATCTTCAAAAAGAACTGAATACGCTGAAGGTAGAGGTAAGTCGTAAATTTAAAAAATAAATAGGCCGATAGATTGTTAGAAAATATCTTTCTTTCGGGTGATTCAGTATTTATTTGTAAAAAGAGTGAAAATTTCAAAAAAAACCTTGAAATCGGTTTATAAAGTAAGTAGACTATGGACTTTCAATGGTTAGTAAGGGCCTATAGCTCAGTTGGTTAGAGCATTCCGTTGATAACGGAGAGGTCAGTAGTTCGAGTCTACTTAGGCCCACCAAAATTCGCTCCTAATGCGATTTTATGTAGTAAAATTACCCCGTGAAAAATAATCTTTGATAATTTTTTTGGTTTTAGGTATGATTACCTTAACCTGTTCTGGGGGTGTAGCTCAGTTGGTAGAGCGCCTGATTTGCATTCAGGAGGCCAGCGGTCCGACTCCGCTCACCTCCACCATCTTACGTTCGTGTAAGATGGTGGTATGTAATTTTCTAAAAATTTTTTACCCCGATTCCCTGAAAAGGGATTTTTTTTTGGCTGAGGGAATTTTTTGGTGTTGTAAGGACAAAGCGGTGATCTCCCATAAATATTTCTTCTTATTATTTTTGTTTATTTTTTGCATGATAAAACAGGCATCGTCACTTTCAGTCTTATTTAACTGTAGGCTGGATAAAGAATCTCAGATTTTGCAATCACAGATAACTGATAAAATAAACAAAATTATTATCGAAGAACTTTCGCTCATAACTCCAAAAAAACGAGCTCGGTACGAATTCCCAGTCTTTAAACCACAAGACCATCCTCATGTGACGCTTTTTTTTGATCGCACGATACAAGAAAAATTTGAGCAGTCAGCGGTCCTTATGTTGCAAGTTATGCAAAGTTTAGGAAAAGGGAGGATTCTTTCAGGTAACATTAATCTTACTCCAGAAGTTGATCTGTTTGGCTTTCATGAAGAATTTTTTGTTATAAAGGTTCGAGATGAATCAAAAGCACTTACTGGGTTGCGTTGTGATATTTTATCTGTTTTACGATGGCTTAATCGTTATGCTTGTGCTTCAGGACTTGAAGATCGTGGTTACTTAAGCCTTGTGTATGATTTTGGGGCTTGGATTAAAAGCTTTTTTGTGCCAACTAAAGTTAAGCGGTCTATTTTTGATGTAACAACGTGGGATAAGTATATATTCAGTCCACATGTTACTTTGGGAATGTTACCTCGACGTGAAATTTTTAGAATAGCATCATGGATGCATGCTGATAGTAAGCAAGTTTGGGAGACGATTAAAAATCGTATTCGGGCCGAAGTTTTCCAGGTGGTTAAAGATGCTCAATTTGAACGTGAATTAGTATTTACATCGCTCCAGGTTACCGGAAAAAATTATGCCGTTTTGCATGATTTGTTATATGAGCAGGTTGGTGATAATAAAAAAATGATTACGATGAGTGATGCGGTTTGATTGATGGAAACGAGAAAAATATGGAAATGACAAAGAATTCAAAAAAAATTATAACGTTTATGGGAGAGCCTGGGTCTGGGAAAGGAACTTTGGCACGTCTTTGCGTGGAAAAACTTAACTATCGTGTTCTTTCGACCGGTGACTTGTTGCGTAAGCATATAGCTGAGGGAACCCCGCAAGGCAAAGAAGTTGAAGTGGTATTAAAAGAAGGTCGTTTGGTTCCTGATCAAATGATTACCTTCATGGTTGGTGAATGGTTACATGAGGTGAGTGTTTCCGGTTATCCTATTATTTTGGATGGCTATCCACGTACTACGATGCAAGCTGAGCTCTTTCTAGTGCTTATTAAAGAGCATTTTCCTGAATATGTATTTTCTGTTGTTTTTGTTAGCCTTTCTCATGAAGAAATTGTGCAGCGACTTGCAACGCGGATTGTTTGTGAAAATAAATCATGTCAAGCAACCTACTCATCAACGATGGTTGAGCAGAAAGAAAATCTTACCTGCCCTGCTTGTAATGCAAGGCTTGTGCGTCGCCCAGATGATGCGGAAGAGGTAGTGCGCAAACGTCTTAAAGTTTATGAACAACACCGTGATGAAGTGCTCAATTTTTATCGAGAACACCATGTTTCGTTAGAAACGCTTTCTGTTTCAGGCCTTACGATTGATCAAGTTTTTGAGTCGTTCAAAGCATTAGGAAACTAATTTAGGGTTATGTGATGGAACAAGAAAAAGTAGTCAAGTCTGAAATTAAGCTTATTGGTATTACGGCACGTACTAACAATGCATCTGAGATGAATCCTACGACGGCAAAAATTAGTATGATTGTTCAGAAGTATTTTTATGGTGGCTTGTCTGAGAAGATATTACATCGTAAAAATCCTGGTATAACTTATTCTGTTTATACCGAATATGAAAGTGATATGACTGGTGATTACACCTACTTTCTTGGTGAAGAGGTTTTATCATTTGATAATATTCTTGAGGGCTTTTTTGCATTAACGATTCCAATTCAGCATTATGTAAAGTTTACTGATGGACCAGGTGCAATGCCTGGGGTTTGTATTAATTTATGGCAAAAAATATGGCAATTGAATCCTGGTTCTCTTGGAGGAATTCGAGGTTATATTGCTGATTTTGAGTTGTATGATGAGCGTGCGGCTAATTCACAAAGTACTGTTTTAGATATTTACATTGGTATCAAGTAAAAGCGTTGATTTTCTTTAAAGCGACCTGATATGATTTTTTTTAGTTCGATAATTAATTGATAAAAAAATCATAATCACAGGTAGATTTGATGGTTAAAAAATATCTCTATTTTTTTGTAACAGGTACGTTTGCATTATTGTTTACGCTTAATTTTATTAATGGGCAGGTTCCGGCTCCAGATCCTGCTGCAGTAGCATTACCGGCTCTAGATCCTGCTGCAGTAGCACCACCGGTTCAAGACCCTAATGCTGCGGCTGTTTCTGCCGTTCCCGCAGCAGATCCAAATGTTTCCGCAGCTCCTGTAGCAGCCGGTGCTCCAGCTGCGCCAGCTGCTGCGCCAACATCAGAAGCGGCTCCAGTTCCACCCCCTGTATGGCCAGATACGGTGCAAATTGATACGGGAGGTATCGTTCTTAATACCACTAGTGGGAAAATAAAAAAAGATCTTTTTGTGAAGGCTCAAAAAATTATAGGGCAATCTGCAGATGTTCTTGCGTCATTAGACAAAGTTTCAAAACATGCATTTGATGATTATCTTAAGGGAAGAAAAGCGGTAAGTGATTTTCGTGTTCAAACAGAAACAGCGATAGGAAAAATTAAAGCATCATCTGATAAATAATAAAATAATGGAATAGGGTATGTAATGATAAAGGTTATTCTATGAATAGATGTATAAACCGTGTAATGGTTTTTATTATTATAAGTTTTTGTCAGTTTATTGTTTCTTCTTCGTTGTTATCTCAAATTCCAGCTCCGTTGCCATTATCAGCGCCGTTGACTATACCATTACCAGTGGTTCCTGATCCAGCAGCACTTCCAGCACCGTTGCCTGTGGTATTGCCTGATCCAGCAG
>CAYHBO010000024.1:17931-21470 GCA_964354855.1 uncultured Pseudomonadota bacterium
CCTGATCCAGCAGCACTTCCAGCACCGTTGCCTGTGGTATTGCCTGATCCAGCAGTTGTAGCTCCTGTAGTGCTTCCTGCTCCTTTGCCTGTGGCTGTTATTCCTGCTCCTGCTGCTCCTGCTGCTGCCCCTGTTCCAGCTTCTGCTCCAGGTCAACAGCCAGCGGAAGAAAAATATAAAAAAGAGTTTAATGATATCAATGAATCTATGAATAGAATTAAAGCTATTGAAGAAGAAATTAAAACATCATTTAGTGCGTTTGATCAAAAACTAACACAGGCAAGAAATACTGACTTGGCTATAAAAGAAGGAAGCTTTGATATTTTAAAGCAGGATACTGAGCAGAAGGCTCGTGATTTATATGCAAAAATTGAGGGGCAATTAAAAGAACTTCAAGAAATTCAAAAATTTGGGCAAGGGGAGTTTGCAAAAACAATCAGTGAAAAGATTGCTGAAATGAGCACGCTCATTGCTAAAGTTAATGGTATTTTACAGCAACTGCAAACACTGGTGACGGTGACGGCTATTGCTCAGCAAGCGGCTGTAGCTGTTCAAACTCCAGTCCCAGTAACTCCAGCAACTCCAGCACAGATTACTGCTAAGAGTAATAAACCGGAGGTTCAGACCTCGGTGGTTATAGAAAACGAAGATAAATCGTTAGCAGCTCGTGCGTGGCAGTTGGTAACTGATACGATTGTTTCAGGCATTATGTCGTTTAACCGCGCGGTTGATTGGATTACGTCTTGGATTAAGCCTAAAGAAAAAAAAAAAGTAGTAATGTCTAAAACTAAAGCGGCAATGTCATTTTCTGAGATTAAAAAAAAAGTTAAGGAGCTTGTTGTTGCTTCAGAAAAGTTGATAAACCCGATGGAGTCGCAGTATTTTGATCTTGTTCAAAAATTTGAAGAGGCATCTAAGGGGGTAATCACTTTACGTGAGGCTATAGCAAAAAGGCCGGTGCTTAAACAGTTTTTAGCGCAACAAAATCATTTGCTTAAGAAAAGTCCCCCGTTGTGGAAGAAATCAGTTGTGCAAATGTTTAGTAAGGTTATTGATTTGGGGATAGCTATAGCTGATGCAGTAGTTTATGGAATTCTTGTGGTTTATTCTTATGCTATAGAACCGATTTTTAATGTTTTCCGAAAAGATGTTCAAAAGAAAATGCAGATGATTGAGCAGGGGAAATAGATAAAAGAGACATTTATAGTCTCTTTACAGGCTGTGTCTTTTTGCTTAGAATACTCGGAATGGTGGGTTCCTGTAGCGGAGAAAATCTATGAAAGATAACATATTTCGCATGTATGATATTAGGGGAATTGTAGATAAAGAGTTGTTTATTGAAGAAGTTTATGATCTTGGTAAAGCAATTGTTACCTACCTTTATACCTTACATCAAACGCAGTCTACGGTTATTGTTGGGAGAGATGGACGAGAACATTCTCCAATGATGCATAGGGCCCTCGTGGACGCAATAACTGATTGTGGGTATGACGTTATTGATATTGGTATTGTGCCTACGCCGGCACTTTATTTTGCTACTCATTACTTTAATCAGTCATGTGCATTGATGATTACCGCGTCTCACAACCCTAAAGAATATAATGGTATTAAAATATGGGGTGTGAGTGGTGATCAGATTCAAGAGATCAAAAAGATTTATAAAGCAAAAGAATTTTTTGTGAATGAAGGGCAGAAGGGGGTTGTTCGTGTTATTGACATTATTACCGAGTATGTTAACTATCTTACTGATCAGTTTTCTTCTCTTAAAAATGCAAAGATTAATGCGGTGATTGATTGTGGAAATGGTGCCACAGGAACTGTTATGCCAATGCTGATAGAAAAAATGAATTGGCATAACGTAATATTGCTCTTTTCTGAAGTGGATGGATTATTTCCTCATCATGAAGCAGACCCTACAAAGCCGGAAAATATGACGTTTGTGAGAGATGCGCTTGCAGAAACTCCATGGTTATCATTAGGAATTGGCTTTGATGGTGATGGTGATCGTATGAATCCGATGACTAAACAAGGGTTATTAGTGCCTGGAGATCAACTATTAGCATTGTATGCACAATCGATTGTGAAAAGACATCCACAAGCCGCGGTTGTCTTTGATATTAAGAGTTCATCAAGTTTGGTAGAACTTTTGGAAGAGTGGGGAGCTATTCCGGTGGTGTCGCCGTCGGGGCATTCCTTCATAAAAAAGGCTATTCATGATAATCATGCGCTTCTTGGCGGCGAACTGAGTTGTCATTTCTTCTTTAACGATCGTTATTTTGGTTATGATGATGGTATTTATGCAGCGCTTAGACTGTTAGAGCTTATTCAAGAATCGCAACAATCATTAGAAGAGCTTTTACGCATTATTCCAGTTAAAGAGATATCATCAGAAATTCGTCTTGAATGTCATTCTGATCGAGATAAAGAAATTATTGTTGAGCACGTTAAAAATATTTTTTGTGCTCGTCTAGATGCCAAGATCACTACTATTGATGGGGTTAAAGCACATATGTCATATGGGTGGGGGTTGATTCGGGCTTCAAATACGCAACCGGTTGTTTGTCTTAGGTTTGAATCTTCGACTAAAGAAGGTTTACAAACATTGAAACAGGAATTTTATCAGGAGCTTTCTCCCTTCTTTGATCAAACATTATTAAAGGAAGCCTTTGCGTTATAATCATCACCTGGGATTACATTTGCCGTTGAGCGAAGGATTGGAAGAACTGATTGATGTTGCGGCTAGTTACAATATTAATTTTTTTCAGTTCTTTTTAGCGCCGTCGCAACGTAAAAGTAAAAATATTAGGCCTACTGCAGAAGCATTTGCGGCATTTATTGCAAAAAAAGAAGCTGGTTTTTCGCAACTTTTTATTCATAGTTCTTACTGGATTAATACGGCAACGGGGAATGATTTTCGTTTTGATATAGCAAGGACCTTGTTAAAAAAAGAGATGATATTGGCTAAAAAGCTTGCGATACCGTTTCTGGTCCTTCATGCGGGGTCTGCAACCTGGCATAAGCCAACCGAAGATGATCCGTTGTGTAAACGTATGGGAATTGAACGGGTAGCAACGATGCTTAATCATCTGCTGAAACAAGAGCAGGATGTTACCATTCTTTTAGAGAATACTGCCCATGGAAATAGAACCATAGGAAGTGACTTTAATGATCTTCTTGAAATTAAAAAGCTTTTGGATTTTCCTGATCGCATAGGTTTTTGTGTTGATTTTGCGCATGCATTTGCGTATGGCTATGATTTATCTGATGATTCTTTTATGCAGATGATTGCGCAAACCATAGGGTTTGATGGCATTAAGTTGATTCACTTTAACGATTCTTTTGAGGCTCAAGGGAGCAAACATGATCGGCATGCGTTACCTGGGTTAGGATTAATCGGTAAAGAAACAATGCAAAAGCTGCTACATCACGCATTATTTCGCGATATCCCCAAGATTATTGAAGTTACCAATGTTTCTTCAAAAATTATTCAACAAAATCTTATTGAAGTAAGTACCTGGTAAATCCCGCTCGTCCTGAGG
>CAYHBO010000025.1:0-20853 GCA_964354855.1 uncultured Pseudomonadota bacterium
AATAATCAGCTTTCTGAAACATATTTCTATCATCAACCGGTTCAGTTGTCGGTGTAGTAGGTTTTTGACCAGCTTCAAGTGCCGCTATTCTTCTTTGTGCTTCAGCCAATTGTTCTACTAGGTCTGGTTGTGCTGCATTTGGTTGTACAGGAACTCTTGGCAATTGTCCTTCGACTCTAGCGTTAAGTTTTTCAAGCATAGTGTTACCGGGAGTTGCAGGATCTTCTCCACGGGCCTTCTTCTTTGGTGCTGCTAATAATGGTGATGCCATTCCGGCAATAACACCAAGCGCTACAAGCGTCTTTGATAAGTTCTTTAATGATTTCGACATAGTAAGTCCTCCAAATTATGTCCACGTAATGAAAACACTAGTCCAATAACACATTGGAATTGTTATTTCCATTTAGAAATTTTAATTCGTAGATTAATTGTACCGAAGAAAAATTTGGATGGCAAATGGGGTAGGGAAACCATTAAAATAGTCAAAAAAGCATTATTTCGTGGTATACTGCACGAATAGTATATTTTTTGGCCTTTTTACGCAGCTTTATGACAATGTTTTATTTTTATCCGGTTATTTCGGCTTTTTTAGGGGTTTTTTGTGGGTTTTTATACGCCAAGATCTTTACGAGAAGCTTAAGATCTTTTGTTTCTGCTTCTATGCCGCAGATGATCATGCGTTCAACGATGCGTTTATTGTCTCTTGGTGTATTGATGGTTTTACTTTTTTTGCAGCTCAAGTGTGCTATGCTTGTCTTCCTTGGAACATTTATCGTGACTTTTTGGCTTTGTATTATCAAAACATAGTGTGGTAATGATATGAATATTTCGATTTTTGACTATGTGGCTACCAAGCCTTTTCAGATATTTGGCTTGACCGGTAAGTTTTGGATAGTTCATATGGATACCTTGCTGTATACCTGGGCTGCTATGGCCGGGTTATTCTTTTTGGCGATAGCGGGGAGACGCGTTTTGCAGCGAAAAAACAGCCTAAGTCTTCTTTCATTGACCTATGAGCGCGTGATTGTATTCTTTTTGGACTTGTGCAAAGAGTCATTCGGAAGCATTAACTACAACTATTTTTACTTTATTACCTCATTGTTTTTATTTACCTTCTCATGTTGTTTGATTGCATTGGTACCGTTTCTTGATGAATCGACTAAAGATTTAAATACCACATTGGCGATTAGTTTGATTAGTTTTTGTTATGTTCAGTACCAAAAAATTAAAGTGTTGGGGTTCGGTAGTTATTGCAAAGAGTTTGTAACGCCATTTTTTTTGCTTGCACCAATAAATATTGTTGGTGAAGTGGCAAAAATAGCCTCTATGTCATTTAGACTTTTTGGTAACATTCTTGGTGGTGGAATTATTTTTAGTATGGTTGTTCAGCTGGTAAACGGTTATAACTATATCTTTCTAATCTTCATGGGGGTTGTTCTGTTTCTTCAATGTGCAGGAAAGTATTTTAAGTTTATTGCTGAACATCAAATATCAATGGTTTTTATCAATCGGCTCACGTTTATCTTGTTTCTTTTAGTGTGGGCGCAAATATTCTTTGGTATTTTTGAGGGTCTTATTCAATCGTTTGTTCTAACCATGTTAACCATTACTTATCTGGCAACCGGTATTGCTGGACATACGCCAACCCCTGAACCTGAAAAGGATGCTGCATGATTTTTACGCCAGAATTTTTACATTATTTTTCAGCATCATTAACTTTAGTGCTTGGTGCTTTAGGAGGTGGTATTGGACAAGGTATCGCGGGGCTTGGTGTTATTGAATCAATGGGGCGTCAGCCTGCTGGGGAAGCAAGCAATTTTAGAGCGATGGTTATTGGGTTAGCATTGATTGAAACTGGGATAATTCTTGCTTTAGTGATAGCATTGCTGTTGCTCTTTAGTTCTTATGGTGAAATAACCTGGGCAATTGCATTGTCCGAGCTTGGTATTGCGCTTGCGCTTGGTACTGCAGCCGCAGCAGTGAGTGTTGCATCAAGTTTTGTGGTAAAGGCCTCATCAAAATCAATAGCTCGTCAACCATTTTTTGCCCAAAAAATTATTACGATTATGTTACTTATTCAATCGATTATTGAAGCGCCGGTTATTTTTGCGTTCATTATTTCTTTGCTCATTCGTTCAAGAATTCATGAATCTATGACGGTACTTGAAGGGGTTAGAAATTTAGCGGCAGGCATGACCATTGCTTTTGGAAGTATTGGGCCATCGATTGGGCAGGCTATTTTTGGTTATGCATCATGTTCATCATTGGGTACACATAAAAATTCTTACAGCAAAATTTTCCCGTTCACCTTGTTAAATGAGGTAGTGATTGAGACTCCGGTTATTTTTTGTTTACTTGTTTCATTCATGATTCTTTACACACCGTTTGAAGCTGTTTCAGGTGGAGATGTGGTTCTTCAGATGACAACGTTACTTGTGGTGCCTTTTGTGATTGGGTTAGGGGCTCTGGGAACCAGTTCTGGAATTGGGTATACTGCCTCAAGAGGATGTTATCAAATTGCACAGGAACCTGAAAATTATAGTTTAATTGTCCGCAATACGCTTCTCGCTGGAGCATTCATAGAAACCGGCATTATCTATGCCATGATTATTGTTTTCCTTTTGATTACCAGAATTTCTTAACCTATGTCTGATGAGAAGGCTGTTCTGTATATCATTACCAAACTTGAGTTGGGTGGGGCGCAAAAAGTGTGTTTGGCTCTTCTTGATGAAGCAGTTAAAGCTGGGTTTCCTGCCGGATTAATTTCAGGTTCTCATGGCATGTTGGTTTCTGAGGTTAAACGATTTCAAGATGTCTGCTTGCTTGATACGTTCACCGGTGAATTCTCATTAAAGTCTCTTGCTCAAGAAGTTAAGAATTTTTTTAAACTTATCTCATACATCAAGCTTTTTAAGAAAAAATATCCACAGCTCATTGTTCATACGCATAGCACTAAAGCGGGAATTCTTGGTCGATGGGCTGCTTTATTTGCCGGGGTTCAGTACCGTATACATACGGTTCATGGCTTTGGGTTTAATCGTTATCAACCATGGTATAAGTGGTTAATGATTTTGGTTGCTGAGTGGATTACTTGTTTGATCACGACAAAATTTATTTGTGTATCGCAGGGTGACCAGATTTTAGGAGCTCGATTGTTACCAAAATTTAGTCGTAAAAATGCATTAATTCGCGCAGCTGTAAAGCTTAACGATTCGTCAGATATAACTATTCCTGCTCATAAAAACAAAAACTCTTTTATTATCGGGACGATCTCGTGTTTTAAACCCCAGAAAAACCTGCTCGATCTTTTTAAAGCATTTAAATATGCCTGTACTTTAGTTGAGGGAAAAACTGAATTGAATGTGCAGTTACAGGTTATAGGTGATGGCGTGATGCGTGATCAGCTAGAATCTTGGATTAAGAATAATCATATGTCCGATCGTATTACTTTGCTCGGTTGGCAACATGATGTAGCGCCATATTTAAAACAGTGGGATCTTTTCGCCATGTCTTCATTATGGGAAGGTCTCCCATGTGCAATTATTGAGGCGCGTTTAAGTAAACTACCTGTTGTGGCGTATGCGATTGATGGTATTCCAGAGGTTATTTTTGATGGCATTAATGGGTATTTAGTTCCAACCGGTCAATGGAATATTTTTGGAGATCGTATGGCTGATTTGATTCTTGATCATGAGCGGTATCATGCTATGCGAAATTATCAGGATGATCTTACCGGTTTTTCATATTCGGTTATGTTTCAAAAGCATTATGAGCTCTATAATAGCCTCTAGGTCATTAGTACATTTAAATTTGTTTTTTTTTGACTTCCTAAAATTTCTTCTGATATTATGACGCAAGCTTATTTCGTACCTGTCAAAGTAAAAAGGAGTAATAATGAAGCAGTGTGTGGTTATTACGGTATCAGGTAAAGTCCAGGATGTTGGATATCGTAAGTATGTACAAACGCAAGCGCAACAACTTGAGCTTGAAGGAATCGTACAAAACTGTGAAGACAAGAATAAGGTACTTATTAAAGCTTGTGGTCAGTCAGTAAAGCTTGATAGTTTTATCGACCTTCTTTACAAGGGAACAAAAACATCAAGAGTTGACGAAATAACGGTAGAGCCGTTACTTCAGGAAAAAAGTTTCCGTGAAGTTTTTAGAATCATTGGGGATTAAGGCGGGGGACTGGGGCTTGCCTCTTTAAAAAATATCCATGTAACATTATTTGTATGCCATGTTGAGCCCATGTTGATTGATAAGATCACTTACCGCTAATTGAAGCTGACGTATGTTTGGTTCTTGATTAATAAGTGTGGTGATAGATTGATTCATGGCTTCATCTAGATTTCTGAGCGATTGCATTGATGGTGTTTGTTTGATCATTTCATACACCATTGATTCTTTAAATGCTTTTGAAGTTCCTTTAAATTCGATTACAGCGAGTCGTGATTTTAGGGCATGATCTTTAATTTCTGTATTGCCAGCAAGAATAAAACAAAAGTGACTGATATCAATATTGGTCCGTAGATAAGGGCTATAAAAATAAGTAGTAGAAGGTTCTAGTAAAGGTAAAAATGATTGCAAAGAAGATCCTTCTTTATTAATGATTCGATCAGCTTCATCAATAAAAATAATTGCATTTCGTGTCATGTTTGGTTTGGATATTGCTTCGAGTAAACTTCCAGGACTAGTGTCTGAGCCTGTGATGCTTGTAGAATCTTCACATGCTTTCAGTTCAATGATAGGCGCATTCATAAGTGTTGCCAGTTCGTGTGCAACGTACGTTTTTCCTGTGCCGGGAGGCCCTTGAAAATAGAGAACCGATTTTGGCGTTTTAAGTGGTCCTTCAGAAGTAGAGAATCTTTTATGATGATGAAATAATTTTATGATTAGTTTTTCATCTAATATTGGCTCATAGCCGTGTAAAAGAGTATTTAACTCTTCTTTGTTTGGCATAGAAAGTTGTTTGCTTTTGAGTGGAAGATTGAGTGCAATGTTGGCGAATAAAAGAGCGGTATCAATATTTGTGGGGTTTTTGCGAGCAGCACTAAAAACATCTTCTAGTCTGTTTTGCAATGTAGGAGACAAAAAACGTTTGCGTTCTGCATAACATTTTTCGTATTGGGCGAGAGGGTCGCTTGGTGGTTTGAAAAAACAGTAGCCGACTTTAAATAATTGTTCAATCATTTTTGAACCGTAAGCGATAAGACTGAATTGTAGCAACATGGTTGCGTTAGGATTCTTTGCGAGATATAAGCTTGAAGAAGCAATGAGTAATGGAATTCCAGTGAAAAATAAAGGAGCATAGATTGCCCGTTTTTTTGCCTGTTCTTTTTTTGTTAAATAATCTTTGACTAAGGCCTTATTAAAATTTTCATTCTGATCAATAATGTTTGAATATTTTGTAAGAACATTTGATTGATCAAATATTTTTTTATAGTTCATCCCCGCATATAAATCTCTTTCGATGTCATATTTATCTTCTTCTACGGCCATAGAGACTTGTACGGTATTTATGAGTAAAGAAGCGCATAAAAAATAAAAAATGATTTTTTTTATCATGGATAGATTCTTTTTACTGAAGGGTGTGAAAATTAATTTTTTAATAAGAAACATCTTAGCAATTTTTTTGAAGTTGTAGTAGTTTTTTAAGATAAATTGATTAAGTTAAAAGACATATTTTTGTAGTCCTAAGAAAATTCTTGTTTAAGATTTGCCTCTTTGATAGTGTATGGAATAGACTTATTTTTGGGGCTTTTTTTTACGCTTTAAATATTCTTCAAAATGAGCTTCTGGACGAACAAATCACATAAATTATACAAGGGGGGAATGATCTATGAATCATTATAGAGAACAGGGATTAATATTGTCAGCTCAAGTAACAGGCTGCTTAATGTTACGATTGATATTTAATGTTGTTTTGGGCATTCCAAACATTGAACCGCTTTATGCTAGTAGTGTATTTGTTGGGTTACATCAAAATTATTGGCATACGTTTTTATTTACTGCTGCGAGTATCGTGATCTTTGATTTTTTTACTGCTGGATTTGGTCCGTGGACGGTGGTTACTGCATTCTTGTATGGATTGTTGGGCCTTGCCATGGTCAAATTTAGTAAGCACAATAGTACGGTTGTTTCAAAAAATACTCGACTGCTTAATCTTTTAAGCGTTACGGTTCTTGGTACGCTTGCTTATGATTTTCTTACGGGGTGCCTTCTCGGGCCTCTTATGTTTAATCAGAATTTTTTTGAAGCGGTTGTAGGACAAATTCCGTTTTCTGTTGTGCATGTACTTGGCAATGCAGTGTTAGTAACGAGTATGATTTTTTTGTACGAAAAGCTTGCTGGTTATTGGTTTCTGGTTAACGAGAAGAGAAGAACTATTTTTTTTTAGATTATTATTTTTAATGTTGTGAAAGAGTACAGCTATGTTTGATACAAGAAATCAGGAAGCTATAAAACCAGAAAATAATCGAGGTGGACGTGTAGATGCATCATATTTAAAAAAAATGCATGATCTTCGTAGCCTCGTTGAAGAGAGTAAAAAATATTTCAGAAGTCCTCTCGGTGAATTTGTGTACTATCGTACGTATGCTCGCTGGATTGATGAAGAAGGTCGTCGAGAAACATGGATTGAAACGGTTGATCGTTACATGAGTTTTATGCGTGAAAATCTTGGAAATAAGCTTACACCACAAGAATATGCAGAAGTTCGTACGATGATTCTTACACAGAGCGTTGTTCCATCTATGCGTTTGTTACAGTTTGCTGGTCCTGCTGCACGTAGAACCAATGTTTGTGCGTATAATTGTTCTTTTATTGCGCCAACATGTTTGGAAGATTTTGCTGAAATTATGTATGTATCAATGTGTGGAACGGGTGTTGGGTTTTCTGTTGAAAGTAAATACATTCAAAAACTTCCCATTATTAAGCAGCAGACTGGTGAAAAATGTTCAACACATGTTATTGATGATAGCAAAGAGGGTTGGTGTCAGGCTCTAGTTGTAGGGTTAAAAACATGGTTTGATGGCAAAGACATCTCTTTTGATTATTCACAATTGAGGCCAGCAGGTGCTCGTCTTAAAACGATGGGTGGAAAAAGTTCAGGTCCTGAGCCGTTACGTGAATTGTTAACGTTTGTGCGTAGTAAAATTTTAAGTAAACAGGGACAACATCTTTCAACACTTGATGCTCATGATATCATTTGTAAAATTGGTGAAATTGTGGTTTCTGGTGGGGTGAGAAGAAGTGCTTTGATCTCGTTGTCTGATTTACATGATTATGACTTACGTGATGCGAAGAAGGGTCAATTTTATTATGCAGAACCGCAACGTTGTCTTGCTAATAATTCTGCGGTGTATGAACGTAAACCAACGGTTGCTGAATTCCTTGATGAGTGGGTTGCTCTAGTTAAAAGTGGCTCTGGTGAACGCGGTATCTTTAATCGTGGAGGGCTTAAAAAGACGTTGCCCGCGAGAAGAGTTGAATTTTTGGGAGACGATATTGAATCACTTGGTACGAATCCTTGTGGAGAAATTCTCTTAAAATCAAAACAATTTTGTAATCTTTCTGAAGTTATTGCTCGGCAAGAAGATGATGAAGCATCGCTTCTAAAAAAAATAAAATACGCAACGATCTTGGGGACTTATCAATCAACACTGAGTTATTTTCCGCGTTTTTTATCTAAAGAGTGGAAAGAAAATTGTGAAAGTGAACGATTACTTGGAGTATCAATTACGGGTCAATGGGATTGTCCTGCGGTGCGCAATCCGGATACATTGAGAAAACTTAAAGAGTATTCTATTGAAGTGAACAAAGAATATGCTGAACAATTTGGCATTAATCAATCTACTTGTATTACGTGTGTTAAGCCATCTGGTACGGTGTCCAAAGTGTTTGATACCGCTTCAGGGTTACATGCTCGACATGCACAATATTATATTCAACGTATCAGGATATCGGCTACAGACTCACTTTTTGCCATGTTAAGAGATCAAGGGGTTCCATATCATCCAGAAGTTGGACAGTCAATTGATTCTGCTACGACTTATGTTTTAGAGTTTCCGGTTAAGTCTCCTGATGGCGCAATGCTGAGCGAAAATCTTTCTGCTCTTGATCAACTTGAGTATTGGAAGATGGTTAAAGAAAATTATACTGAGCATAATCCTTCAGTTACTATTTCTGTTGGAGAAGATGAGTGGCTTTCGGTGGCTCATTGGCTCTATCAAAATTGGGATATTATCGGCGGGTTGTCTTTCCTGCCACGTAGTAATCACGTGTATAAATTAGCTCCTTATGAAGAAATTAATGAAGCTCGTTATCATGAGTTGGCAAAAAAGCTTGAGCACATAGACTTTTCACGCATTATTTCGTATGAAATTAATGATGAGACCGAAGTAAAAAATGAGCTTGCTTGCTTTGCTGGGGCGTGTGACATTATTTAATGTTATGTAAGGAGATGCTCTAAGTATCTCCTTACAGTGCTAATCCTTCCAGAACCCCTTTCTTGCGACTCGTATTTCCCGTGCATACAAAATTCAGTAGGTTAGATTGATGCTTAGTTAATTGTGTGATTTGGTCAGGCTTTGTAGTAAGCTTTTTCCAACCGCTTGATTCACTGAATTGGTAATATTTTTTATCTTCTCCTATGCCAAATAGGGTATCAGCTATTCCAACGAGCGATGCAAGCGTAACTTTTTGTCCGATAGGAGTTAATGGTTTCCATTCAATAAGTGCAGGTCCTGTAGAAATAGTTATCGCTTTATGTACGATGCCTTTTTCATCAAGAGCAAAAATACCATTCTTATCTCCTTCGGTTATGAAAGTATGATTTGGATTTTTTATACTTCCATCAATGCGGGCACTTTCCCAGGTGATGCCATCAAAAAAGAAGATACTTCCACGGTCAACAGCCCAATATTCCCCATTGCCGCGGGATAAGACTTCTGTGGTACTTGCGGGAGCTTTTTGTAAGGCATCTTTTAAGGTAAGTGGGAGAGCATCTCCACCACTAAAACGATATAGTTGTAATGAATTATTGTTTGGCGAACTATTGAAAGTTGTTGGGCATTGTCCTGCTAAAACAATATATTTTCCTGAGGAGTGCCATTGTGTACTTTTGAGAGGATATCCTAATGTTGACCAGTCACAACTGGTAAGTCCTTCAACGTTAAATTCATCAAAAAAGTAGAGACGGAACTCATTACTTTGATTAATATTTTTATCTTTATCAGCAAGATTTGGCGATTGGCCGCCAATTGCTATGAAAAGGTTATTTGGTGACCATGAAACATCTTCTATGGCGCTTTCGTTATTTGACCATTGTCTGCTAGCTACCCCTGAAAATGATTTTTTTCCGCTATCAAATAAATAAAGATGAAATGCTCTTTTTGCGGGAATTCCGGTACCGTCAAGGTTAGATGTCCCTCCTCCTGCAGCCAAAAACATTTTATTTGGGCTCCATGCAAGTGAGTTAATCGTTGCAGTTTCGGTTGACCATTCTCGGTGCCAAATTTCGGTGAGCGTAGGAGGATTAAAATGATATGCTTTTAAGACCGATATTTTCTCTGTCGATTCTTTCTTGTCTTTGGATACTTTTTCTTGTGATTCAGATGGACTGCGGTCTATATGACTTCCTCCTACTGCAAGAAATATATTCCCGCTATCTTCTACCCAGGCAAGTGAATCTATTGACGCTCCAGGGTTATACGCATTTCCAGCGTACGCCGAAAGCTGTTTGGTGTCGGCATTAAACTTATAAATGCGTAGCATATTTTTATCTGCTGTATTTTGTTCAGATGAGCTTGGATTTACCCCTCCTATGGCAAGGTAATTTCCACTAGAGCTCCAACTTAAGGTGTTAATGCAAGAATTTGCATTGCTGCCAAATGGTTGACTTACGGTCTGTTCCAGTACTTTAGTTTTTGGATCAAAGGTATAGATGTGTAAAGTTGATGAAATGGTTACTTTTTTATCGGTTATTTTTTGTTCTGTGACTGCTAATGTATTTTCATGGGGATGCCATGCTACAGCCGAAACCTCACTTGTGACATCTTTAAGAGTGCCTAACGACGCGCTGGCAATAGCGGTTAACGATGATTTTTTTTCATCGAATGCGTAGATGCGTAGCGGGTCTATTTCATTAATTGTTTCGTTTTTATCCTTGACGGTAGGTTTAAATCCACCTACGGCTAAATAATTGCCGGTGCTATTCCATGAAGTGCTATTGATAGGGTCAATACTGTCAGTCCAACATTTACTGGTTGCGCCTGTGAAGAAACTAGCATTTGTTTTTTTGAATCGATATAAACGAAGTTCGTGGTGACTTCCTATGTTGATGTCTTCATCTTGCAAATTGGCATTCATGCCTGAAACGGTAAGATATTCGCCATTAGGACTCCAGTTGACGGAGGTTATCTTCCCGCCATTATCTGCCCACTCTTTACTATGAATATCATTGAGTGTAGATGTTGTACGATCAAAACGATAAATATGTAAAGCGCGTAATTTTTTGTTTGCAGCATTTCCTTTGTTAAAGTTTTCTGCATTGGTTCCGCCTGCTGCTATAAATTCACCATCTGCATTCCAAGATACGCTATGAATAGCTTCCTGAGAAGTTGACCATTTTTTTTGAGCAACTGGTTTTAACTGTTTTTTTGCTGTATCAAAACGATAGACAAAAAGGTCATTTCCAGTTGCTTCGCTAATGCCGCCTGCGACAAGAAAAAGACTATCCGGGCTCCACGCAACAGAAGTTACTTTTGTTGGGGCTTTTGATTCTTCCATATGAGTTATCAGCGTTAGTGCTTTTTGATCAAATTTATAAATATAGAGCCCATTAGCGCTGCCAATAGCGACATGCTTCTTATCTTTTGCCCATGAGATGGCGAGTGTTGCGGCACCAACACTTTGTGTTGATGTAAGCTTGAGTCGTTGATTAGGAGAGCTTTCATTAGGGTTAAAACTAAAAACCTTTATTTCTAAGCCTGCGCTTGCAAATGGAATATCTTGCTGTGTTGATTGAGGAAATGATCCTACGATAATTAAAAAGTTGCCATCAGGGCTCCATGAGATAGCATTGATAATGCTTCCAGGCGGCCCAATGTTAATACTTGCCATTGTATTAAGTCTTTTTTCCGGATTCTTTTGTTTAGGATTGAATGAATAAATATAAACATTACCACTGGGTTCAACGGTTTTTATTTTTTCTTGGTTGTCGGCAGAACCGCCTCCTACTGCGAGGTATCTGTCATTGTTGCTCCAAGCAACCGCATTAATGCCGTTGCTTGCTATTGACCAAAGTTGACTGGTGATGCCGATAAGGTTTGATCCATTAAATTCGTAAATGCGTAAGTTGTGGTTAGGTTTAATCGTTTCTGGGCTGTCAGTAATATTGGCAAATTGACCTCCTGCTGCAATATATTTTCCGTTATTACTCCAACCGGTAGTTTGTAAAACAGCTCCAAGTTTTACCCAATTTTTACTAGAGATTCCAACTAATGTTTTAATATTTTCATAGGAATTCATTTTTGTTGCTAGTCCTACCTTAGAAGGCGGGGGTGTATCAGTAAGTTGGTAAAAGCGAAATGCTGCTGTTTCTTGAATTACAGATTTGTCGTTGTCGGTTGAGTCAGGTCTTTTTCCGGTAACTACTAAAAAATCTTCTGTTGGATGCCATTTGATTTCATTGATTGGAAAGTCTCTTGTAGACCAACGTTTGCTTGCAATGCCGATTAGCCGCTCTTGATAATCTTTATGAGTAGGATTGAAATAATAAGTGCGCAGTTCATCTTGTTTATTTATGCGAATATCTTCGTCTTTTATGTCGGGACTTTGTCCGCCTATGGCAATAAAATGACCATCATTATTCCAACTAATACTGAAAATCTCACCCTCTTTGGTTGACCACCCCTTACTTGCAATTTGGAGTAATCTATCTTGTGATTTAGCTTCAGGAGTTACTTGATATACTCTAAATTCATGGAGAGAGTTCCCTTTATGAACGGTTTTTATTATTTCAGAGCACTTTCCTCCGGCGGCAAGATAATGATCATCAGGACTCCAGGAAACGGTATTTATCCAGTGACTTGTTTTTGTCGGCCATCCTGTGCTGGTAAGACCTGTAAGGTTAGCGGTGGCATTTTGATCAAAACTGTAGATACGTATTTCATGGTTGTTTTGAATATCTACATCTCGTAAAGCATTTTCATTGGGGTCATTTCCTCCGACAGCAAGCATGTCCCCCTTATTACTCCAAGCAACACAGTTTATTGTCTGATTCTGGCTTGACCAGGGCTTACTTGTGATCCCCTGAAGGCGATCATAGGGTTGTTCTTTATTGGGATCAAAGGCGTAAATTCGTAATTCATTATTTTTTTCGATGGCGGTGTCTTTTTCATTGAGATTAGGGGATACGCCTGCTACAGCCAAATAGTTTTTATGTGGGTGCCATGCGACATTTGTGATAAATCCAGAGGTTGAAGACCAACCTCGTGTAGTGCATTCTGTTAATGTTTTTTTTATTGGATTGAAGCGATATATTTTTAATTCTTGTCGTTTTCCTTGTTGATAACTTTCGTTAGTAGTTCCTCCTACTGCGAGGAAAAGATCATTGTCTTTTTTTAGCCACGAAAGGCTGTTTATCATGCTTGAAATATTGCCATACTGCGTACTTGTAATCCCTGTTATTGTTTTTGTTGTTTGATCGAAACGGTAAATGCGTAATGAGTGCTCCGGACTAATGGCAGTATCATTATCATTCGTGTTTGCGCCACTACCTGCAATGGCAATAAATTCACCATCACTGCTCCATGCGCAGGTTTTAATAACATCTTCTCCAACCGTCCATGCTTTACTGGAAAGACCAAGAAGAACGTTTGATGCAATCGTTGCTTTTCTTTTCCCTAAAATTCTAACAATTTTACTTGCTGTTTGTTGTGCTACAGCTTCTTCTTGTTCTTGTTGAGAAGCACTTTTAACGGCTGTTTTTACCGGTGCGACTGCTGGGGCGGCGGCAGCTGCTGCCGCTGATGCTGCTGATGCTGATGCTCCGGCAACAGCTGTTGTTGTTTCAGCTGTTACTGCTGTTTTTTGAGAGCTATCTACAACACTTGCCGGTTGTGCTGACCATTGTGCTACGGCTGCTGAGATGCTTGCGCTAACTCCTGGATATCCATTTTTTTTTTTGCGCCGCCTGTGTGGCGGCTGTTTTTGACGGTGGTGGGGCTATCTTTCCAGATATGGTTGGAGTAGGTATCTGGTAAAGCCTCAGCTGATCGGTGATGCCTATGTTTATATCTTCGCGAGTGTTTGCGGCTCCTCCTCCTACTGAAAATATTGGCAATGTAGGATGCCATGCTGTTGAGAAGACAGGTGTTCCTAGAGTTGAATATGGTTTACTGCCAAGTCCAACTAATGCATTAGTTGCTTGATTGAACGAGTAAATACGGATTTCATCTGAAGCGTTGATAGCGGTATCAGATGATGTGTTTGGATAACTTCCACCGAGAACAATACGAGTACTTGTAGAATCCCATCCAACGCTATTAATTGGGAACCCTTGTGTCGAAAAATCTTTACTCGTGACCCCGTTAACTAAGGCCGCACCAAAAATTGATGAATTTGGTATAAAATGATAGATTCGAAATTCGTGTCCAGGATTTATGTTCGGATCGCCATTAGCGAAATTTGGATTTTCCCCTCCAACTGCAAGGAGTAGTTTATTGCTTGATGGGTCTTGAGTAAAATCAATAGAGTTTATTGGACTTCCAAAGGTTGACCAGCTTACGCTTGTTATTGCGGTAAGCGTGCTTGTTTGAGATCCTGGTAAAAATTCATAAATACGTAATCCATCAGTAACATTAATGTTAGGTTCAGCTCCTGCGTTTGGGTTTGTACCGCCTACCGCAAGAAAGATTCTATTGGATGTTGTGTCTTGAACCCATGAAACGGTGTGAATAGCGCTTCCAACGAAGGACCAGCTTTTACTGGTGACGCCAACAAGGCGACCTTGAACTGTTGATGCGCCTGGTAAAAATTCATAGATACGTAAGCCATCGGTAGGGTTTATGTTTGTTTCTGACCCGCTATCGGGGTTTTCTCCTCCAACGGCCATAAATGTTCTACCGGTAACAGTATCTTGAATCCAATCGATGGTATTAATCGGTTCTCCACCAAGAGCCCATGTTTTACTTACAATGCCATTAAGGATTGTTCCGTTTGCGGTTGTACTTAACTGATAAATGCGTAGTGCATCATTCTGATTAATAGTGATTCCTTGAATGCCAAGGTCTGGAATTTGTCCACCAACGGCAATATAAATACTACCAGTGGATTTAGTATTCCAGGCTATGGTTTGTATTGAGTTTTGAACGCTTGACCAACTTTGACTGGTTAGGCCGGTTAGTGTATTTGAGCTGCTACTAAATGAATATATTCTTAGCTCGTCTCCTACCGTTAAAGCGGTATCGGAACCTATGAGATCTGGACCTTTTCCGGCGGTAGCTAGAAAGTTACCATTAGAGCTCCAACTAGAAGCTAATAATGGAAATCCAACTGATGACCATGGTTTACTGGTGAGGCCGCTAATAACACTGGAGGCGGCGCTTGCAATGGCTGCTGCTGTTGGCACAATGACAGGAAGAACGGGTGCGCCAAAGGTAAAATTATTAAATTGTGTTTGTAGGCTGTTGATAGCAGCGTTGTTAACTTGATCACCATACAACATGGCATTACTGTTAACTCTAATTTGTGTAGCATTAGCAATGGTAATAGGGACAAGAGTATTTACGGTGTTATTTATATTTAAAAGGGCATTGCTATTGTTGTTTAGGCCGTAACTTAATGCATTACTCAGAGCTCTTACTAAACTTCCTCCACCACTATTTATTGAATTACTGGTGATGCGAGAAAGGTATTGTAATGCATTACTAGTGGTACGAACAAGGCCACTGATTTGATTATTGCCAGATTGGTTTGCAATGGCGTTACTATTGTTAAAAATAAGACTTAAAGGGGCTGGCGTGCCGCCCGCTCCAATAATGCTCCCTGGAGCTAAAGCAGGAGACCAGTTTGATGGATTGTTAAACTCATTTTCTTTGGTGATCGATTCTTGTGACCAGCCAATGATGCCACCAATTTGATTAAGTTTTATCATTGAGTACGGTGTACCATTAATGATAAAAGTTGAACTTCGATTGGCAAAAGTGAGCTTTGCTTCTAAAAAATTTTCACTTATTCCAATAAAAATTATTAGCAGTGACCATGTAAAAAAATATTTTTCCCTATTGTGCATTTTTCCCCCCGCACAATTATCTCATCCCTGTTACCAAGACATTGAGTTCCTTGGTTATTGATATAATTTTTATGGGAGTAAACTCAAGTGATGGGAAATATCATCAAAAAAGTATAGATGTTAACCTTCTCCGTCCTTGTCATCCATAGCTGGTCTTGTTAAAGTTTTTAGGTTGCTTGTCAAAAATTATGAGATGAGGAGAGGGTGTGAGCGGGTCTATTTTACTTTTCTGCTTAATGCTTGTTTTACAACCAATACATTTGAATGCTGGTGTGCGCGATATTATTGGGACTTTAGGTGTGAAATATCAGCAAGCTAATCAGGTTTTTCCTAGAGGGTCATCATTGGCTCAAGGGTTTGTTAGGTTTAATAATGGGGTAACCATTGCTTCTGGGTCGGCTGCTCAACTTGATACTTTTATTACGGTTTCAGGGAGTATGGATATTAGAAATACTGGAACTTTAGATTTATTGAGTGATTTGTACCTGTCATCTCATTTTACTTTTTCTTCCAGTGACTTTTTAGCTGGGTTTATTAAAGGGCGGGGGAATACTATTCATTTTGGTGGTGATACGCGGTTACAACAAGGTCAAACGTTAAAATTTATCGGTAACACGATTATTGATGGTGGTGGTAATAGTTTTATTTTTGATCCGTACGCACAGATTTTAGTTGATTATGGTGTAACGGTAACGTTGAAGAATATGCAGTTTATTAATTATCGAAATTCCACCAGTCGTCCTTCAATTAGTTTGCTTTCACAATCATCTAAGCTTGCATTGCAGAATGTTAAATTTTCATTATTGGATAATTTTGCTTTTAATGAAGGATCATTGTTCATTCACGATGATGTTATTGTAACCGGATCATCAATGTTTTCTTATCAATCGGCGCAACCTTGCGTTATTAGTAGCCAGTCTACGTGGCTTTTTGATAATGGAACAACCTATTTTCACAATCCTAAAACGACGGTGAATACGCAGTTATTTATGACTGATCAGACATCAACCTTTGCATTTAACAATGCTACATTGCTGACTACGCATACAGGCATGAGAATTGCTGGTGGCGTGCTTTGCTTAGATAATGGAGTTACCTTTTCAAGTACTGCAAATACTCGGTTAGTTGGGATGTCGCAGTTGGGAAGCTCTAATACCGATATTAATTCTACGATGATTAACGCAGTTGTTTGGAGTAATAGTGGTAAATATGTGGCTATGGCCGCTGTAGATACAACGATTAAGGGTCGGTTGGAGGTTTCTACATTTAATGGTACAGCGCTTGTTAATGGGCAAGCCTTTGTTGATAGTAATTTTGTCATTCCTTATGCCATGGCATGGACTAATGATGATAGATTTATTGTGATGGTAGGTGAAGATATTATCCCAGAGGGGGTTTTACAGCTTTATCAGTTTACCGGAACATCACTGATTCGTTATGGGAATGTTGTTATTGATGCTAATTTTGCACATATTTATTCGGTTGCCTGGAGTATAGACGGGAAGTATTTAATCGCGGTTGGACAAGATGCTTCGTTGGGAACATCGAGATATTCTATTTATGCATTTAATGGTGTATCGTTGTCATTGTTAACAACAGCAACTGATGGAGATTTTTATGCCATGTTATCCATTTCATGGAGTCCTGATAATAATCATGTTGTTATTGGTGGTTATGGAGGTGGGTCTGGAGCATTAAAGGTTTATACGTTTAATAGTGGTACTTTGACCGCGGTTGGATCCGTTTTTGTGGCGATAAATTTTATAACGATAAGGTCTTGTCAATGGAGTCCTGATGGAAATTTTATTATGACCGCCGGACAAAATATTTCAGTTTTTTCTTTTGGGCAAACACAGCTCTTTTCTTTTAATGGGTCTAGTTTGAATAGTATTGCAGGATCCTTTAATAGTGATCTATTTACCAATATTGTTTCATCGAGTTGGTCTCCAGATGGTCGAAGAATAATAGTTGGAGGTGTTGGAAGCACTTTTAGCTTGTTACAGACCTTTGTTTTTAATGGAGTTTCAGTAATTCCAGTGGAGCCTTTGATTAATAATTCAGATTTCTTTGTTATTAATGGTTTATCCTGGTCCGCTGATAATAAATCTATTTTAATAGGGGGACAAAATCTTACTACTGAAGGTGAGACGGCTCTTTATCAAGCTTCATATGGTTATGATTCAGCACCACAAGGCTTTGCGAATGGCATTGTTTTTGGTAATTCAGCATTAGGTGCGATCTATGACTTGAATGTTGAGGTTTTTGGGGGTGCTCGTGTGGTGATTGATGGAAAACTTCTCTATGATAATGTTGTTTAGTGTGCATTGTCCTTGGTGATATTGCTTATTTGTAACTATAATTATTGCTTTTTCCTGTCATATTTAAGTATTGTAGTAAGTAGGATACTACATTTAGTTGATGTGATACGTTGAAAAAGGGTTATGGTTATGAAGATATTTAAAAAGTATTGTTTACAACTTGTTTTTATGGGAGTTGTTTGTGTTACTGTAACGGCTCAATTGAGTGGTATTGCAGCTGTAGCAGCACCTAAGGCTGGTCCTACGACTATTGGGGCAGTTATTACTACTCTGAACCAAGGTTATAGCGGGATAGGAACTTTTCTATTAGTTACTGATGCGAAGAGGGTGCCTATTGTGGCCAATGACTTAGTCCCAAATGGTTCTGGATGGGCTAGAATTGTCGGTTCAACTTCAGTTAATCAGGTTTTTGGTCAAACTTTTACTCAAACACTGCCAAAAGCACAGCAGGTTACGCTGGTTACTGATCAGACATTGATTAGTAAAATGCAAGCGAGCTCTCGTTTACCAAAAGATGCAGCTTCTGCCGGCGTTATTCATAATGCATTGAATCGTATATTTCTTTATTTTGTATACCCAGTTAAAGGTGTGAATTATCGGTTTTATCTTAATGATCCGTTCCCTCCTGCGGGGATAATGTTGCCTGGGCATCCAGCTGCTTATCCGGCGGTTAATAGTATTATTAATCGATTTAATTGTGGATGACGGTAGCCATTAAATGATATCGCTGAAGTATGCTTCATTAAGATCTACGGTCATGCTCTTACGTAGATCTTTAAGTTGGTCTTCATATTTTTTTGCAAAATCGTTGTTTTTAATGTGGGCTTCAAGTTGTTTTTTGATTTCATCAAGTGGGAAATAAACGGTATCTTGTTTTTTAAATGCTGCAAAGACCCAAACATTGTCTTTGCCAATGGTGACTTTTTCTATATGTGGGAATGCTGTTACAGCAAGAAGTTTTACTTTAACTTGTTCTGGGATGCTTTCAGGCTCGAATTCTTGAGCGGCTTGATTAACGCGTCCAAAGTGTTTGAATTTTGCGCCTTTGGTTTCTTTTGCGAGTTTATCAAAATTTGATGGCTTCATTTGAGCTTTGTCCATGAATTTGATTGCTTCAACGTCTGATTCAAATTTTGCACCAGAAGCTAAGATGTCGCCAGCAACTTTAACGTAACGGTCTTTGTTTTCATTTGAAACGTGTATTTTATCGTAGATGCTCTTTTCAAAGAATTGGATGGCGAGTGATTTTTCTACGAGTTGCATCATTTCTTTATAAGCGGCTTTAAATTCATCGCCTTTAGTTATTTTGGTTTCATATGCTTTAGCAAGAACAAATTCTTGATCAATAAGGTTATCAAGAATTTTGCGTTTGAGTTTACTTGGTAGTGATTCTATGTTAGCGCCTCATATTCTTATCCCTATTGTGCTCAAGTCTCTTTGATGGTGATTAAGAAATTACCGATTTAAACTTAAGAGGGTGTGGATTAATTAATCCACACCCTCTTAAGTTTGTTAACGAGGTATATTTAAGCTGCTGCTGCTGCTGAATTGTTATTTTCTGAAGATTGAGTAACTGGAGCTTCTTGGTTATTCATTGCATCTTCTTCTGCATGTTCATTTGCGTGAGCTTCTGGTGCTGCGTCTTTGAAGTATTCTTTATTTACATCAACGGTCATGCTCTTACGTAGATCTTTAAGTTGGTCTTCATATGTTTTTGCAAAGTCGTTGTTTTTAATGTGGTCTTCAAGTTGTTTTCTGATCTCATCAAGTGGGAAGTAAACGGTATCTTGCTTTTCAAATGCTGCAATGACCCAAACATTGTCTTTGCCAATGGTGACTTTTTCTATATGTGGGAATGTTGTTACAGCAAGAAGTTTTACTTTAACTTGTTCTGGGATGCTTTCAGGATCGAATCCTTGAGCTGCTTGATTAACGCGTCCAAAGTGTTTGAATTTTGCGCCTTTGGTTTCTTTGGCGATTTTGTCAAAGTTCGATGGCTTTATTTGAACTTTTTCTATGAACTTGGTTGCTTCAGTATCTGATTCAAATTTTGCACCAGAAGCTAAGATGCCGCCAGCAACTTTAACGTAACGTTCTTTGCTTTCATTATAGTTCTTTTCAACTGCTTCATTTGAAACGTGTATTTTATCGAAGATGCTCTTTTCAAAGAATTGGATGGCGAGTGATTTTTCTACGAGTTGCATCATTTCTTTATAAGCGGTTTTAAATTCATCGCCTTCGGTGATTTTAGTTTCATATGCTTTAGCAAGAACAAGCTCTTGATCGATAAGTTTATCAAGAAGCTTACGTTTGAGTTCGCTTGGTAGTGATTCTATATTAGCGCCTCTGAAATAAGGGTTTTGTTGCATCATCTGGTTAATGCTCTTAATAAAATCAGATTCATATATAGAAGGCTTACCATTAATAGAGCAAAGAATAGGACCAGATTTTTTAGCAGTATCCGTTTCTTTACTGGTACGGTTAACGTCAGTTTCTTTTTTCTTATCGGAGCCGCAGCCTTTAAATCCGCTTGTGAAGACAAGTGATAGGGCTAAAGCTGACCCAGAAATAAGTTTTGAGATATTTTTATTCGACATAAGTATTGTCCTTCAAAAATGTGTTTAAACTGTTATTTTATACCATCAATAATAGCGCCTATCGCTTATTGCCATAAAATATATTGGTAGTATCTTAACCATGAAATGATGACATTGCAAGGTTGTGAAATTGGGTTTTTTTACTTTTTTTAAAAAAACACTTTACATTCGTTTTGGTTGAGGTAGAATGTCCTCATGAATTTAACGAAATCATCTTTGAAAACAAGCACTGCAAGGCGAAAGCTGAACACAAACATCTTACTAATAAGTAAGGGAAAAGTGTGAGGAAAAACCCTTGACTCTTTGTCCTAAAACATTGAAAATGGTGAGCGAAAATAAAAAATAAAAAATTTTTAAAAAAGCTTGCAAAAACCTAAAAGACGGTTACAATGACTGAACGATCAAGAGAACAACGGTGGTGAAAACAACAAGTGGTGCGGCGAATACAACAACACGAAAGCATCCTTGGCTGATTGATTCTAATTAAGTTTTATTTAAAATACTTTATCTTTGAAATGTGCGAGAAGCACTCATATAAATTTTCTGAGTGTGGGTTTTTAGTCAATTTTTGATATGGAGAGTTTGATTCTGGCTCAGAATGAACGCTGGCGGCGTGCTTAACACATGCAAGTCGAGCGAGAAA
>CAYHBO010000026.1:0-20683 GCA_964354855.1 uncultured Pseudomonadota bacterium
CTAAAAGCTTAAATTTTTCAACAGAAGCGGGTTCCTTGAAATTAAGAATATCTCGAAAAATAGGACAATAATAAGCAGCCATGGTGCCGGCCACAGGTTTTTGCTTTAACCTATTACCTTCCATAAAGTTTCCTGGAGATACCGACATTTTTTTACCCTCCTCATGCTCATATGGATTAGCTCTAGTAGCTTGATTATTTGTGAGCCAAGTTAACGTTTCCTCTGCTTTTGCCACTTTGCCAGCATCATCACCCGCGAAAACCCCTTGTCCAGCAACCGCCACAAACAACACACTCATCATTAAAAACCGTAAAAACTTCATAGCTTCTCCCATAACACAATATCAAACAAATTTTCTATTTGTACTTTGATTATAAAGATAAGACAAAAGCAAACACAACGATTTTAGAAAATACCTAATAAATTTACCAAACTATTTACTTATTGTAATAATTTAACGTAGTTTTATAGTAGAAGAGGCTTTTTTGTACGTCATCCCAGCCGTCGCTCTACGAGCTATGGCGGGCAGGCCTCACGAAGACCACGTCATCCTCGCGAACGCGGGGATCCAAGGCTTACTTGTTTCTTTTTAAAAATTATAAGAAGAAAATATAAGAAATTAAGTAAGAAGGCCTGGATCCCCGCGTTCGCGAGGATAACGTGTATAATTATTGATAGCGCATAAAGAATACTGGGCTGTTAAGAAACAGAATGCAAGAGAAGTTAAAGTAGACTTTATAATAAAAGAATAGAACCTTAGGGAGTCCCTACCATGAAACGCATGCTACAGATTTTTATTATTCTATTCGCTGTTACCACGGCAAGCACAAAACAAACATTTGCGGGGTTAAAAGACTTTTGGAAGAATCTAAGTTCAGAAGAAGCCGCAGATGTATGGGATACGCAAGGTTGGGATAAAAAGCCCGAACACACTAATGTAAAAGACGCACTGATCAAGCTCAGAAACTGGCTTGTAGAAGAAAAATTAGATGAAAAAATAAAGCTTCTTCAAGAAAAACTTGAATTACTGCGTAAAAGATTACTTACACGAGGGACCACTGAACAAAAAACTCCTGAGCCAGTACGTCAAGCTCATGCAATAATGCCGGAAAATCCCGCACAACATCAAACTAAACCTACTAGTCAGGCTCTCGTCACCGTTAACAGAACACAACCTACCTTTGAAGAACCTGATGATAAACAATCATCTCATGCACTTGTTAAACGCGAATTAATCTCACCTCACCATGAAGTAGCAATAGCACATCACAACAGTTTACCCCCTGCAGTAGCAAGCATCTTACAAGAATTAACAAAAACGGGAACCGAACTCACCAGTATCAGTGCCATAAGCGCATGCATTGCCGTCCAAGATTTTAATAGTGAAAATGCACTACGCATGACAAAAGTACTTACCATGATGTTTACCGATAGTAAATTTATAGCTCAACTCGACGAAGCTGATCTTAAGACACTTAAAAATGTCGTTTTTTTATTTATTGAGAAATATGGGAAGAAAAAAGAACTAAAAGAAACTATTAACAACCTTATCATGGCCATCAAACGCTCTGAACAATTCACGCCTAAAGAACTCTGTGAAATTAATGCTCTGTTCCCAGTAAAAATACTGGAAGAACAATGTCGAGGTGAAAGTAAACTAAAAGCCTTAGCTGAGAATCCTAACGCACAAAAAGCATTCTCAAGAATTATAAAATGGGGTACAAGCTTGGCTTTTATAGCGTATCTTGGCACTATCGCTAAGTCGCTAATGACAACATTCTTTCAAGGGCAAATAAACCTAAAGAACGCAGAGATAGCCGCACAAATACAATTAGTAGAAGCTCGAGGATGGAAAGGAATGATTTCTGATTTAATGGCAGGAGGAGGGAATAAGGTCTACCAACTATTTAATAAAGTCTTACCAAACACACAAGAAACTATCAACAATACGACATCAGCCGTTAGCTGGTGGGGGACTCAATTTTTATCTGGTGCAACGGACATACTATCTAAAAGTGTTGATAGAGTTGGAGATTGGGGAGATCGTTTCATTCCCAATATGACGGCAATCGCCATAACAGTAACAGTAGGAACCGTTATTATAGTATGGATATTATTCAGAAACGGTTTTTTCGCAAAATGGATTGGAGGATCTATTGGATCAAAAGCATCATAGCCCCCACACATGGATAGTTTGATCACCCATAAGTTTGTCTTCTTGATAAATTTTTTCGTCCCAGGTCTTCCCTAACGCACGATCAAAAATAACCAGATGCCCTTCGGTAGCATTATTCAGATCCATGTACTCAAGCGTCTGTACTAGGCCATCAGAAAGGGTTTTTTCGTTGCGCTTAACTTTAAGTTCAATAACAATGCGTTGCATCTGATTTTGTCCAAATGACCATTCGACAAACAAATCAACACGTCTACGACCTAAAGCATATTCCCGATGGATTTTACCCCCACCATTGATCACCCTCTGTAGAAACGCCATAAGCAAAAGATGCGGCCCGGATTCTTTGTACGCAAATTTTTCAAGCCACACATCGGAATTTTCACGATAAAACTGCGTAAACGCTTCAAGAAGCTTATGTATATTTATGGATTTATCATCGTTCTGGTACCAGATAGTCTTTTGAACCATGGTAAACTCAGTCACATAGGTAAGCTCTCGTGGGATAACTTCTTGATAGATAGGGTTAGCAATTACCAAATTCTTTTGATCTCGCCGAATAAGACCTAGATCGATAACATAAGAAATATCATCCATCGGGAAATCCTGAGCATCCAGCCCCTGCATCACAATATCCATAATTGCTCGAACTCGTGGTTCAAAAAGTCTATCAATAAGAACATCTAGATGCGTATCACGACGTTTAATTAAAATTTCCTTAGATCGCTCAATCACCTCTTTAGTAATCGGCTGAGTATAATCGGTTACATCGCGAAAGCATGCTTGATAGGCCAGCGCATTCACCAGCCATGGCTGCCCTTGGGTAAGATAAAAAGCATACTCAATCGCTTCATCGGTAAATTTTTGCCCCGTTTCTTTGGTGTGCTGCAAGTACAAGTCTCGCACCTGCTCTAAGGAGAAATTCGGCAAAACAAGACTCTCCGCTTTGATATTAAACGCACTACCACCTAAAATACTGGATTGCTCAGCATCAGACCAAATACGATAATCTCTCAAATCACGCACGCCAACCAAACACACCGCTTGTGGGAAATAATTAGGTCGATTAGTATAACCAGCCCTAAGTTGTCGTAATACTGAAATCAGCGTATCACCAACCAATGAATCAATTTCATCAATAAAAAGAACCAAAGGCCTTTTAGAATTTTGTGCCCAAAAGGTTAAGAATTCGTTTAAAGCATTACCTGAAAGTGATGGATTATTGGTTTCTCGCTCGAGATAGGCAATGGCAGAATCTTTGGGTCCAAACCATTCAGCTATACCAACTTTAAAGCTATTCAAAATTATTCGTAATCCATCAATAAACTTACTTCGAGCCGCCTGAGCAGCTTCAATATTAACATAGAGAGCTTTGTACTTGCCATCTTGATTAATCTGCTTAGCCAACTCTATAACACCGGTCGTCTTACCACTTTGTCGCGGCGCATGCAAAACAAAATATTTCTCTTGTTGTATAAGCCGACGAACGTCTGCCTCATTAAGACGATGTGCAAGATAATAATGTTTTTCGGGATTAACCGCCCCTGCGGTAGAAAAAAATTTCATATAATTCTCACTTTTCGTTATCAATACTTTCAAGCCGTTCTTGATAACGGCCACCAAGAAAGGTTGCTTTAAGCCACGCAACCACCATGAGTTTTGCTTCTTCATGAGAAAGAAAATTTGACGGTAATACAAGAATATTGGCACCATCATGCTCACAGGCAAGACGAGCTGTTTCTTCAGTCCAGCAAAGCGCCGCATAGATTCCGCGAACACGGTTAGCGGCTATCGACATCCCAATGCCGGATGCACAGATGAGCACACCACGTTCTGCACGCCCTTCCATAAGCTCTTGGCATACCGTTAAAGCAAATTTAGGAAAATCGCTGCGTTCAATATCATAAGCCCCAACATCAATCCATTCATGCTCAGGCAATGCTTCCATAAGATATGCTTTGAGATCAAAGCCTCGATGATCAGAACCAATCGCAAGTATCATAGTTTTTCAAAAGTTTCTTTTGTTTTTTTGATGGATCAATCGGAACATTCCATGAGATGCGCATATTTTTACGCGGCGAACTGAGCAACAGCGTCAATGGCTCACCCGGTGCAAACACCGGCTTGCCCTCTACATGAGCAGGGAACTTAACGAGATAGATTTCTTTGAATAAATTAAAGCGATAACCGAACATCATTTGATACTCAGGATCAAGTTCAACATTTTTAATAAGGGCCGCTTCTACACGTTTACCGGTAGCATTCTCAAGTGCTAAGGTCCAGAATGAACCCTTTTCATGAAGACCTTTATGGGTTTTAACGCGTAAATCAGCAAGCACATAGAAAGAAGTAAATTCTGCCGCATTAAGTGATCCGATTTTTGTATCTTCCTGAGAGAGCATTGCTTTACATGCTGCATCATTCTTACCACGACGTTTACCGTACATGTCAGCATATGTAGCCATAACTTCAGGTGACAACCAAAGCGCATCAAACACCGCCAGCGTCGTAAATTGGTCATACACGGTAGCAGACCGTACGTATGTCTGTGTAATTTCACGAACATCAGCCGCATCCTGCCCCTGTGGAAACTCACTTTTGACCATTTCATGATATTTGATACAGGATGGCGTTACGCCAACAACCACTAACAAAAATAATTGTTTTATACAGTAAGAAAACGTCATACACTCATCTCAATCTAAACAAATAATATTGCATAATCTTTTATATCGAACTCAATCCCTCTATACTAAAGAGATACAAAAATACTTGCAAGACAAACCAATGTTTCGAAAGATAATCTTCATGGAAAACACCGATAAGCCAACCATCATCGCCGCCGACAGTGATCCTGCGGTTCATGAGGCTATTCGCGAAGCACTAAAAAATGACTACCACCTCCTTGAAGCTAACGATGGCTTAGAAGTTTTACATCTCGTTAAAAACCATCCTGAAGTCATCGCTATTATCATGGATCCAACGATGCCCAACATGGACGGCATCCAGGCCACAAAAATCCTTAAAGCTGATTTCTCAACTTACTACATTCCGATCATTATTCTCACCGAGCAAATCGACTTTGAAGATATCATTGAAGCGGTAGCATGCGGCGCTGACGATTACATGCACAAACCATTCAAGCCTCAAGAGCTTAAAGCACGTCTCGTTATGAACATTCGCCAGGCTGAGCGTGACCAAAACGCCAACCCACTAACTAAATTACCTGGCAATGAGATGATTAATCGGGTGGTACGCAACCGCATGGACAAACCCATTGCGGTCCTGTACTTGGATCTGGATAATTTTAAAGCCTACAATGACAAATACGGGTTCAACAAAGGAGATGGAATCCTGCAGCAAACCGCACAAATTCTTTCCACCAGTGTTCACACCGTCGGCAACCCTGATGACTTTGTTGGCCACATTGGCGGCGACGATTTCGTCATTATTTCAACACCGAACAAAGCTGAAGCTATTTCTCAGTACATCTGTAATAGCTTTGATGCATCAATCGGCAATTTTTATAGCGATGAAGACCAGGCCCAAAAAAAGATCATCTCAGTCAACCGTAAGGGACAAGTCGAAGAATTCCCCCTTATGTCAATATCAATCGCCGTTGTAACCAACGACCTCAAAGAACTAACGTCTATGCCACAGATCGCACACCTAGCGGCAGAACTCAAAAAATATGCCAAGTCAAAACCAGCCGGAGAACTGGGGAGTAGCTACGTCATCGATCGCCGAAAGAACTAAAATTTCACAATTTTTCATTTTTCTTTATTTCTATCTGAAATATTATTTATAATAATACCAATCAATAAAGCATTGTGTAAAAAAATAATATTTTAGGTGATTCTTATGAAAACTATAAAAAATTTAATTAAATTCGCATTACTAGCGGCAATTCTTGTAACATCAACGTTACTTGCACCTCCTAAGGCAGCAAAAAAATCCTCCGCTGAAACCACAAAAAAAGCTAAGAAGTGGATCAAAGGCGCAATTCGTAGAGGTCGCACAAAAAATCTTAAAGTTAAAAGAAAAAAAGTCGACATGACACCGATTGACTTAGATGCAGCATCATCTGATACAACCGTTGATAATCTCTTAGAGCAAGCAGAATTTCTCGCCAATGACGTACTTGCATTACGCAATCGCCTTGAAAATGAAAAAGAATCTCTAGGAGGAGAACTCTATAACAGCATCAATCAGCAGCTTGAATCAATAGAAGAAAGTCTTACCAAAATCACCGTTGGGACCGTACTCAAAGATGTAACTGCCACAATTACAGCCCCTCAAAATCAAAAAGAAGCAAGAAAAGCAACTGAAGAAATTACCCACGTGCAAACACAAGCATTACAAAATGCTAATCAAACACTCACTACCGTTGATCCTGACAAGATTGAGGTCATTGGTACGCAGCCAACAGAAACTCAAGAGGAAAGCCAAAAAGCTAACTGGGCAAGCGGAACCTTTAATTATTTCGTCAATATGCTACGCAACAATTCTCAAACAAAAGATGCCATTGCAGAAATTGAAAATAACCCGCATGCAATACAAGCACTTATGTCTGGCTCAGCAAATCTACTCATCTCCTTAACAAGAAACCTTGTTGATACGATCCCAGGAAAAGTCACAATTGGATTCGTATCAGGGGGACTAAGCTACCCAATCTTGACGGTGTTCATCATATTGTGCGGAGCTCGTTTAGTACTATTACCAAACGAACGTGCTCTTTATTGGCAGGGAATAAAACACTTTTATAACCCTAAAGCATATGCACACGGAGCATGGCATCTCGTTCAACAATTCGTTCCACTTTATGCTGGCGCTTATGCCGGCGACTACCTGAGAACATCCATACAAAGTAGGCTCTCCGAAGTAGGAAGTAGAATCCAAGAAGGGTACGAAGGATTGCAAAACTGGTGGAACCCAGCAGCAAAGGCTTCCTTAAGAGAAGATTTTGCCGAGTGCGTTCGTACCAAAGGTAGTATTCCTCAATGCCAACAACTATTGAAGGGGAATTAATCATGCAGAATCTAAAAAAAATTACGATTACCATCTTATTCATAAGTAGCATCATGACACATCTCAGTAGCATGACTACTCCTCTCAAGAAATTACAAGAGACATTGCAAACGACACAACGCAATATAAGTCAGCTTGCAAAGAAACTTGACGACCTAAAACCAGCATTAAAAAGCTATACCAACCCTACTCAGAAAATAAAAAGATTTGTAGCAGAAAATAAATATGTAATTGGAGGGGTCAGTGCAGCCACCATACTAACAATTCTAGCATTCCTATTTCTAGACCCATTTAAAATGACAGACATCCCTGTTGAATCATTAATTACCAAGGCCAAAACACTGGAAAAAACCACCGGTATATATGATCAAGATCTAGGAATCTCTTCTGAAGCGGCACGAGAACTTACCATGTTCCATGAGAGCTTAGTAAAACGAGGAACTCCTGAACCAGAGCAAGGACTTAAACTTAACAACCGACTGCGCCAGCTACAAACTCAAACTAAAGCAGATGCGATCAAAGAGGTCGCTCAAAACGAAGCAGAGAGCATGGTAGCAGACGAAAAAACAAAAGTAGACCTCGCTAAAAAAGGTGTAGAAAAAGCAAAAAATCAAAGGACCAGCATGATCCTAGATGCAAAGGTAAGCGACACAAGCAAAAGACCAGGCGCAACAAAAAAACTCAATGAAGCTCAAGAAGAAAAAGCTCGACAATATGAACAAACACCAGAAGAGAAAAAGGCATGGGATGCATTACAAAACAGTATACAAAAAGAAGACAGCCTTAAAAAAACCTTAGAAAAACCGGTAGCCAGATTTATAGAGAATCCTAGCGACACACAACTAACAACTTTACTTCATACATGCACAACAAACCCTGACGCTTGCAAACAACTTGGCATTTCTAAGGAACAAGCAGAAACATTTTTCGATAAAATAATAAAAGGAAAAGACGGAAAAATAGACGTAGATGGCAAGAAAATCCATTGCCACGATCACCTCAACGCCCTTCGGAAAACACATCAAATAACCATTAACAATGCAAATAAGGAACTCCAAGATTTTCAAAAGACCATTGCCGAACAACGACAAGCCTTGTTAGACCTACGGTCAATACAAAACAAGAAAAACAGAGAATCAGCCAAACAAGGACGTGACGATGCACAAGCTCAGGTTGAAAGCATAGATGCTCTTGTAACAACAGCGACCACGGAAGGCGATAGATTAGTCGTTAATGCTCAAAAAGAATTGCAAAAGGCTGAGGATGTATTACGTGAAACAAGAAAGAAGGCAAATGCACGCATAAATCAGGGAATCAAAGAAGCTAACCGCATAGGTAAACAATATACAACATGGGAAAGTAACCGCCAAGCGTTACAAATAGTAGATTCACAACAGCAGGCACGAGAACGAGCTAGGTTTGAACGTAAAGGACGATAAAGGACCAACAATGCCAACAACTATTGAAGGGGAATTAATCATGCAGAATCTAAAAAAAATTACGATTACCATCTTATTCATAAGTAGCATCATGACACATCTCAGTAGCATGACTACTCCTCTCAAGAAATTACAAGAGACATTGCAAACGACACAACGCAATATAAGTCAGCTTGCAAAGAAACTTGACGACCTAAAACCAGCATTAAAAAGCTATACCAACCCTACTCAGAAAATAAAAAGATTTGTAGCAGAAAATAAATATGTAATTGGAGGGGTCAGTGCAGCCACCATACTAACAATTCTAGCATTCCTATTTCTAGACCCATTTAAAATGACAGACATCCCTGTTGAATCATTAATTACCAAGGCCAAAACACTGGAAAAAACCACCGGTATATATGATCAAGATCTAGGAATCTCTTCTGAAGCGGCACGAGAACTTACCATGTTCCATGAGAGCTTAGTAAAACGAGGAACTCCTGAACCAGAGCAAGGACTTAAACTTAACAACCGACTGCGCCAGCTACAAACTCAAACTAAAGCAGATGCGATCAAAGAGGTCGCTCAAAACGAAGCAGAGAGCATGGTAGCAGACGAAAAAACAAAAGTAGACCTCGCTAAAAAAGGTGTAGAAAAAGCAAAAAATCAAAGGACCAGCATGATCCTAGATGCAAAGGTAAGCGACACAAGCAAAAGACCAGGCGCAACAAAAAAACTCAATGAAGCTCAAGAAGAAAAAGCTCGACAATATGAACAAACACCAGAAGAGAAAAAGGCATGGGATGCATTACAAAACAGTATACAAAAAGAAGACAGCCTTAAAAAAACCTTAGAAAAACCGGTAGCCAGATTTATAGAGAATCCTAGCGACACACAACTAACAACTTTACTTCATACATGCACAACAAACCCTGACGCTTGCAAACAACTTGGCATTTCTAAGGAACAAGCAGAAACATTTTTCGATAAAATAATAAAAGGAAAAGACGGAAAAATAGACGTAGATGGCAAGAAAATCCATTGCCACGATCACCTCAACGCCCTTCGGAAAACACATCAAATAACCATTAACAATGCAAATAAGGAACTCCAAGATTTTCAAAAGACCATTGCCGAACAACGACAAGCCTTGTTAGACCTACGGTCAATACAAAACAAGAAAAACAGAGAATCAGCCAAACAAGGACGTGACGATGCACAAGCTCAGGTTGAAAGCATAGATGCTCTTGTAACAACAGCGACCACGGAAGGCGATAGATTAGTCGTTAATGCTCAAAAAGAATTGCAAAAGGCTGAGGATGTATTACGTGAAACAAGAAAGAAGGCAAATGCACGCATAAATCAGGGAATCAAAGAAGCTAACCGCATAGGTAAACAATATACAACATGGGAAAGTAACCGCCAAGCGTTACAAATAGTAGATTCACAACAGCAGGCACGAGAACGAGCTAGGTTTGAACGTAAAGGACGATAAAGGACCAACTATGAAAAATATACGGCTATGGCTTTGCTTTGTTTCTGTAACCTGGATCGGCAATCTTGTGAGTATGGAATCATCATCAATATCAATGCCTATTTCAAGGTTACTCAAAAATATTAAAACCGGACTCGAAATAACTCAACGCAACATCCCCTTGCTCAGCAGGCAACTGCACATCCTCAAAATAAACGTCAATCCAGTTGCAAAAAAGCTTAAAGCAATACTTAAAGATACTTTATTGGCTTCTGAAGAGACCGAAGATTTGAGTGATGAGTTAAAAACGCTGGTGACCGCAAAGAGTTATTGTACAAGAAAGAACATTAACACAACACAAGCTGTTAACGATATCATACAAGCCATCTATGAGCGCGTCATCAACGCTAACGATAAACAAGACAAGATCTTATCTTACTTAAAAAACTGCACCATAGCACTTATGATCATTAATAAAAGTTTTTTTCCTGAAAACAGCACCTCACTCCAAGAAGCCATAATGCTTTTGCGCGCGTTAAAAGATGCAAAAGCGCTACATGAAAGTGATGTGAAATCGTTAAGCCAACAGCTATGCTACCGCAATATTAAGGAGCTCGTTACGTTAGAAGCCGAACTGAAACCGTGGTACAAAAAACGTCCACAACTATCGGTAAAAATGCCGTCAGGAAGCTTAACAGTAGTTGCTTTAGGACTCATAGTCACACTTGCAGTATGCGCCATGAATCACCAAGTAAACATGAAAACACTGGAAGCTACCGAAATAAATAAAGCTCACCTCGTGTTAGAAGCTAAGAGAATCGAAGTTGAACAAGATAAAGTAGACGTCGCTCGTCAAGAAGCACAATATTGTACAGAGAACCCTTATCTATGTGCCGCAACTAAAATTTCCGGGAATGCCGCTGCAATCTTACAATCAGAAGCTGTGGGCACAGCCGCAAAAGCATATAACATCATCCCGCTTATGGCGCTAAGCGCAGTTGAAGGAATAAAAAATCATTTTGAAGGGGCCCCAGCACCAACTACCGTAACGCTACAGCTACCCTCCCAAACATACCCACAACTACCATCAAATGAGAGATGAAAGTACTGGTCATTTCTACACGGATAACAATCGGCGAGGCTTAAAAACCTAACTACACTACCTAGTCGACATTCTCGCTTATTTGGTTAACCACCAATTATTAAGCAGTTACGAATTTTCAATTTTCTTTATTTCTATCTGAAATATTATATATAATAATACCAAGCAATTAGACATTATTTAAAAAAATAATATTTTAGGTGAACTCATGTTTTTAACATTAATAAAAAAATTACTTAGATTAGCATTACTTGCAGCCGTTATCATACCATCACAACTTCTTGCGCCACCTGAACAGCATGGCGCAAAACGAAGCCTTGATCCTGGCGCAGGATTCGCACGACGACAAGAGCAACGGGTTCAGGAGCGTAAAAAGAGAAGAGACGCGATACTTAAAGAAAAAAGAGATGCTCATGGCACCATGTCTCGACGTGAATGGATCGAACAAACCGGTTGGGTAGAAACGCGTTGTGCCGGATTAAGCGATATTGTTACTGCAGTAAAAAGCATTAAAGGTTCATCTGACCTACAAGAACTCTTAGCACAGTCAGAAGAAATGCTTGAATTCATCGCAGAAACATCGCGCATTCTTAATCAATACCATTTTCTTGGTGGCGTTACGCAAGAAGAATATGCACAGGTAAAAACACTCATCCAACAAGCCAAAGAAGGTGTCGCGGCATTAAGCATAGCCAGCATAGGAGATCTTTTCATGTCCGCAGGCAACAGCATCTTAAACGGCGAAATACCACAAAATACTGTAAAGGGGCCATATGAACACAATTAAAAAACTACTTAAGCTCGTATTAACAGTTGCATTACTTGTTCCATCAGACTTGCTCGCCCCTCCTGCAAGAAAGAAAGCTCCTGTTAAAAAAACTGCACGAAAAGTTGATCCAAAAAAAACCCAACCAGCACTTCCATCAACCAGTGTCACCAACACAAACAAACCTGAAGACACGTCACAAAAAGTAGAAAACCCTCAGAATCAGGCACAAAAGCAGAAAATGCTTAACGACATCCTTACCTGGATAATACTTGTCTTGGACAAAGAACCTGATTATAAAAAGGCATTAGAACACTTAGAGCGAGATGGCTCTGTAAAGCGGCTTTTAACCTGTGCTCCTTCTCATGTCTGGAATATTGCCATGAGCGCGATCTCTGGGGTTGCAGCATCGTCAGTAACCTGTTTTATTCCGAGCATATTCGCCACCATTGCCATCTTGATCACGGCAAGGATGCTTCTACAAACTATGCCTACCGTTCTTGACCCATTGAATCTCGTCCCTGGTAAGTTTGCGGTACAATGGACATATAATTTTTCTCGTGAACTTATCAACAACATTAAGCTTTTATACTCACATACCAATCATCTATGGGGGAATGTCAGCCCCCACGAAAAAAGCGTTCTTGTTGGAAGAACTATGGTAAAAGTTGGTGAACTATTTTTAGGACGAGCTCTTGGATGGGCTGCCATAAACAGCGTTGACCAAACTGTTGGTTTTAGTTATTACAAAAATAAAGCAGGAGAACATATTGGAGAAGCGGCGAACTACTTGAAAAGCTGGGTCCCTAGCCTACCAGGTCTCCCAGGATTACCAAGCTTCCCAACCGCCCCAAGTGCAGAAGAAGTAGTAAAAGGGGTTGTAAAAACCGTTGAAACACATGCACCTACAGTTGTAACGCAAGGCACAAAATCCTATCTTAAAGCTATTGGGGAAGCTGGAGATTGGCTCAGTGGACGTGAGGCAGTTCCTGCTGGACACTTCCCAGAACCATTCGCAGGTTTTTACCCTCAACCTGATCCAAATGCCGTAGCAGCAGTAGCATCAGAAGTAACATCATCCGCTAATAAATCATACTTTAGCACCACCACACAATGGCTTACAGAAAAATTCAATCGATCATCAACTCCCGAACTCCCTGCTGGAATCTATCCAGCAGAAGCACCCCGAGGATTTTATCCAGAAGAAGCGCCACGAGGATTTTATCCTCAACCTAATCCAGACACCGTAACAGAAGAAGTATCTCAAAGTTTAGGTAATTATTTTGGATCTTTTTTAAAACCTTACCTTAGAGGCATAGGAAAAGCAGGAGATTACGTGAGAACCACCATACATGGCAATGAAAGTAAGTAAGGAAACATATGAACAAAACATATAATATTTTTTTTCTGTTCTTAATAGTACTCGTAGCGCATACTGACAATCAGACTCACGCTAGAAAACCAGAAGAAACGGCGTTAGTTAAAGCGTCATTAGTTGAGTTAAAATCGTCTATTGAACCAATAAACATGCAATGTGTTTCTTTGCAGAAACAATTGGCCAAACTACGAGCAGTAATCATGATCAAAACGATAGATCCTACGAAAAGAGGTAAACTAGAAATAGTTAAAAATGGAGCAAAGGCACTTTTCTACACTGCTGCCACCGCAACCGTTAGCGTTTCTTCATTGCTCCTTTATTGGGCAGCGACAGATCCCTCTTTTGCTGCAATGCTTCAGGCACTTTAAAGTCCACTCACCCCTGCCTAAGCACATCCGCAACCGCAATATGCCGTGAACGTTATCTAATTTTCCTAGAAGATTGATTAATTACGTCAATGTATGATATTATGTTCATATAATGTATATACAATGTTTTTTTCCTGGAGCTTATTTTATGATAAAAAAACTTGCAAAATATGGGAATAGCTTGGCAGTATTAATTGATAAACCCATCTTGGACTTGCTTGAAATTTCAGAACAAACACAGCTGCGTATTACCACTGATGGCGATAAAATAATCATTGAACCATTACGAACCAGGTCTCATGATAAGATCAGTGACAATGCCAACATTCAGGACTCATATGATCGAATTCTTGAAAAATACCAAGATGCATTCAAAGTTTTAGCAAAAAAGTAATACGTTATGAAATCAGTAATTTTTTTGCCAATTGACGTAATTATCAATATTAATCGACATCAAACACGCTTGTTTGGTGGAATGCATAAGATACGTGATTTGAATCTTTTAGAATCTGCGGTAGCTAGGCCTCAAACGATTATTAATGGAATATTTGCTTATCCCAATACAAACACAATGGCCGCAGTTTATGCTCATGGTATTATCAAAAATCATCCATTTATTGATGGCAATAAACGTACTGGGATGGCTACAGCAACAATTTTCTTGGATCTTAATGGTTATGAAGTAACGCTATCAAATAATGATATCGTTGATCTTGGGGTTGCTCTTGCTGTTTCAGAAATATCATACGAACAGATTGCTGAGATTTTTAGAGTAAGTACTTATTTAAAATCATAACACTCACCCCTGCCTCAGCACATCCGCAACAGCAATATGCCGTGAGCGTTGTGCCGGGTACCAGGTGGCAATAAAGCCAATCAAGAGGGTCACCACAAACACAATCACAAAGAGTTCTACTTCCATGCGTGCCGGCAAGTGAGAAACATAGTAAACATCAGGCAATTCAATGCATGGGTAGGTCTCAAGTAGGTACCCAACCAAAGCTGCTGCGGCAAGCCCAATGGTTGATGCAAAAAACGTAACCGTCATGCCCAAGTATAAAAACACATTACGAATAGAACTACCTGCAAGCCCCATGGCTTTAAAGATAGCCACATCTCGCTGTTTTTGTTGAATCTGCATAAACAACAACGAAACCATATTCATGCTAGCAACAAGGCTGATCAACATGATAATTAAAAACATCATGTATTTTTCAAGTTTTAATGATGAAACAATTGCTGGATAAAGCTCTTTCCAGGTCTGCACCTGTAAGTTTGGCAAGCGCGCTTTAAGACTCGTTACCACTTCTTCTTCTACCAAGTCTGCGTTAAAGAAAGACTTAAAGTAAAACATTAACTTTTTAATAAAAAAGGCGCTCGTACTGAGGAGGCTCAAAGAGCCATCTCGAAGTATATGACGCGCCGCGACATCATCAATCGTCAGAGTCAAGTAGTCAACACCCTCTTCATCATAAAGCTCGTGTAACAAATCCAACGAGATAAAAGCAAAATTGCTATCATACTCTTCAAGTCCAACTTTAAAAATCCCCCTGATAGTAAAGTTCTTTTTTTTGAGTAATATTTTCTTCTTCCCACCAGGTTCAGGAATCATGAGCGTCACCTCATCTCCCACATGCAGAGACAAATTTTGAGCGGTTTTATATCCAATGATAATGCCGTCATCGGCAAGAAGATCTGGGAAGGTATGGTTTCCGGGTAAAATAACTTTACTCGCAATATTCGTCACCGCAGTCTCATGCTCAGGATTAATTCCCTTCAAGATCATGACATTCTGCGTATCATCTTTATCAAGAATCGCCTGTTTTAAACTATACCCGCTGACTCCTTTGAACATCGAACCGTAATCATGCACCAACTGTTCACGAATTTCATCATAGCTCAGCCTATTGCCGGGCGCAGAGATCAGGATTTGTGCATTAATCCCCTGCATTTTTTCATGCACCACTTTTTCAAAGCCATTGGTAATGATCAACGTCAACATCAAGGCAAAAGTTCCAATAAAAATACCCAGGAAGCAAACCTTAATCATGAACGAAATATTCTTATCCTTGTGCTTAAAGCGTAAATAACGCCAGGCTATGAAAGAGGCAATACTCATGGGAAATCCTTCTAAGAGTTAGATATCTTTAGGAACTATGACTATGTACAGCGAGCCGCTACCAGACTTGTCATCCTGAACTTGTTTCAGGATCCAGGCCTTTTTACTTACATTTTTATTATTTTGATTAGATCCTGAAACAAGTTCAGGATGACAATCAAGATTTGAACGTAAAAATTAGTTATAAACAAGCTTGCGCTGCTTGTAAAGGGAGATATCGATGAAACTGCTCAGCATTCAAGACCTACCACTGAACGGAAAACGTGTTTTTCTTCGAGCCGACTTAAACGTGCCCCTCAGCAACGGCACCATCATCGATGATTACCGCTTGAAAGCGATCTTGCCCACCATTGATTACTTGCTTAAGCACCAAGCTAAAATTATTTTGGCTACCCACATCGGACACCCTGATGCTCATGCACAAACAAATTTTTTTGATCCCGAGCTCTCTACCAAACTTCTCGTCCCCTGGTTCAAAGCACATGGTTACACCATTGAACGTGAACGCGACCTGCACACGGCTCAGAGAAAAAGCTTTATCGATCCTGGAAAAATTCTGCTACTCGAAAATTTACGATTTTTTAACGGCGAAACAGAACATAACTCGCTTTTTGCCAACCTGCTAGCCAACATGGCTGACCTCTACATCAATGACGCTTTTGGACTTATCCACCGGCACGACTGTTCAATCACCCTACTACCAGAACTTTTTTCACCAGAACATCGCGGCGTTGGTTGCTTGATCCAACATGAAATAGCTGAGCTTTCCCAACTTAAAGAACAGCCACAACAACCATATCTCATGGTTCTTGGTGGGAAGAAAATAAAGGATAAAATAGCGCTACTCGATAATCTACTCCTACTCGCACCGGAACAACGACCACAAAAGCTCCTCCTAGGTGGCGCCATCGCCAACACCTTTTTAAGCGCTCAAGGGTTGGGAATGGGAAAATCGTTGATTGATAACACTGCAATAGCTTTTGCCCTTGAATTTTTAACTAAAGCACAAAAATCCGGGGTTGCAATCATGCTACCAAGCGACCTAATGATCACGTTATCGGACGGAACCACAGCACCCTACCCGACCAATGCCATACCTCGAACTGGTACGGCCGTTGATATTGGTCCAAACAGCATCATCAGCTACACCAAAGAAATCGACCAAGCACAGACAATCTTTGCCAATGGTACTATGGGAATTTATGAACAAGAAAATGCTGTAACAGGCACAAAAACTATCTTTCAAGCTATGGCCAATGGCGATGCCCACACGGTAATCGGTGGCGGTGATGCGGTAGCAGCACTACATACCTTCGGCTTGGAAGATAAGATCGACTTTATCTCAACTGGTGGTGGCGCAACTCTGGCATTCTTGAGCCATGGAGAGATAGAAGAATTACCGGGATTAAAGATAATGAAAAAGCCATAACTAAGATCTTTAACACATTTTTTAATACAAACCCTAGAATTTTCAGTCTATAATTATGTATTATTATTTCATAATAGAAAACTAATAACACATAACACTGGAGAATTATATGAAATCAAAATTATTATACTTAACAATAATATTAATGACTGTTACGGTAAATAATGAACTTAAAGCTGAAACAGGCATACATAGTTTTAATCAACAAGCGGCGCTAGAAAATACCAACAAACCAACACTTCACCGTAGCAGTAGTGTTGAAAGAATCGCACAACGATTAAGCGGCTCAAAAATTCCAGTCGATAATGTTAACTTTGCGTCAGAAGATCTCGTAAATGGATACCCAACCAAAGAAGCGCTTGCAACCATACTTACAAAATACTATCCAAGTCTTGAGAATGCCATCGTCAAAGAAAGCTCCGGCGGGTCTAACACCGGTAAAATCTTTTCTGTTTATCCAAAAAAAACCCCAAAAAAACCGATCCTTTTTTTAAAAATTAATAGGACCGGTAAAGATTCAGATAATCTTCGTAAAATACAAAAAAGTGCCGTTGGACGTCTTGGAACAAAACATATGGGCAACATGAACTTTCCCATAATAATGAGTGTTGAACGATTTCTTACGTTTGATGATAAAACAATTGAAATTACAAATTCAGCTCGTGGCTTACCAGCAATAGATCTGCTTAATGATAAAGAACACGCTGAAGATTGCGCAAGCGCTATTGGAACCACTTTAGCGAACTACCATCTAGCATTTATGAAATTTGTCGATCCAAAAAACCCTAAGACCTGGCGTACCGCAATTCACGGAGACTTTCATCCAGGAAATGTGTTTTTTCACAAGGCAAAAGAGTTTTCCCGCGTTTATTTCATTGATACTGAAACAATCGCAAAATCATTAGATAAACCAGAATTAATCAACTTTGATTTATTCAGATTTGTCTTTCAGTCACTTTTTTTCTGGGGCTGGCTTGTAGATAAAGATGAAACACAATGGAAAACGATAACTGCAGCCTATCGATCTTTTATAAAAAGCTATATCAACGCTTATCCAGAAGATAAAAGAACATATATCTCTTCTTATATACATGACCTTATCAATAAAAAAATTGATTTTGCATTGAAAGTAGTCAAAGACGAAAAAACCCTTAAAGGCGAAGAGAACGATGATCTGTTCGAAGAAATTTCTAAGTTTCAACAAGAAGAACAACACCCACTAATAGCTTTTTGTGATTCAATCCAAGGATTAAAAAATCCTACAAAAGCCAAAGCAATAGAAAAAATACTTAAGGAATTTAAGAAGCAGTTGGATGCGATAGGAGAGTAATATCACTTCACGCCATCATAATTCAACCACTTCTGATTAACCCCCGGATTAATCCAGAGCATTGATGAAAGCGAACGATCTGACTCATTAAACGAAAGCTTTAAGCCTTGAAAATCAAGGTCTTTGCACGCTTCAAGTTTATTGATCAAAGTATTTGGCGTCAGCACTTCGCCCTGCGCTAAAATTTGCTTACTACAATGCTCAGCCAGCGCAAAGTTAATAAACGTTTCTAGGTAAATGGGAGAATCTGCATTGCTGGATAAAAAGCCAGCCATGATTTTTTTATATTCTTTAATAAGCGGCAAATCGGCCTGCTGATCAGGATTTGGCACCACCGAGGTAACCACGATATTCATACCTAAGGCAGTCTTTAAAATCCCCTGAATCGCGTTCAATTCAGACATTCCTAAGAAAAGTGTCTCATGCAGCTTCTTATCAAGCGCATGCCGAATAAACGTATAAGCAGGTCTAGCTCGGGCTAGACAGAGCACAACATTGGGCGCTTGTGGCGCAATTTTATCAATCGCTTTTTCAATTTCCACCGTCCCCTGAGGGTATGAGGCTTCGGCAACTACTTTTACATCAGCATATTTTGCAAGCAATTGCTTACTGGTAGCCAGCAACTTTTCCCCCCATAAACTTTCTTCATACAGCAACCCAATACTCGTTTTATGCCGTTCCTTCACCGCATAAGAAATCAATGCCTCAAGCTCTTTGGTGTGCGATGGACGAAAGTAAATGACATTACGATACTTTGGGGTACGTAAATTCTCAAGCCCTTCCAGCGGAAATAGAAGCATCAACTCGTTATTTTTCAATCTTGATTCAAGCGATAAAAAAAGTTCGGTCCCAATAAAACCAAGGAATAATGAAGATTTTTTCATAAGCTCAATCGCTTTTTCTTCACGCTCATGGCCTGCTATCTCACAATTCCCTTCCTGCTTAAACACAAAGGACCGATCTGTATTTGATTGATAAAGATAGTGGTGATACCCACGCAAGTAACTTCCCATCGAAGCTAACATTTTATTACCAGAGATTGCTCGATCACCTTGTATTGGCAACACAGTGCTAAACGGAATCATTAAGGAATTTCTCACGCGTTGCGGCACCGCTAAGACAGTATCATTAAATAATTTTTTAGGGGCTGGCGGCGTAGGAAGTACGATTGAAGCATTTATTAATGACGGGAACAACATAAGAACAAATAGATAGTTCACAAACCGATTCACGGGAAACTCCCTTATAAAAAAACTAAACCCTGAATCCCCGCATTCGCGAGAACGACGTGTCCTAAAGTAAAATAAATCTTTAAAAATACCTTAAAATTTGTCAGGTACTGAAACCAAACATATATTTTTAATAGTGACAAGCAAATCTAAGGTAAGTCAACAGAGAGCGGCTCCTCACAAACAAAGAATAACAAACAACACTAGATTTCCAGCTTACTCTAAGGGGCATTAGCAAGTAAAAACAATATTTTTTATTGACTTACTTCTTATCCTCTTGCCACCATAACCATGTCTTTTTTTGTATTATTTTTTTGTAAGAAAGTGATGAGCGATATGTGGATTGTACTTGAACGTTTGGGTGATATCCTTGGGGCATTGTGGTTAAGAATTGCTTTTTTTCTTTTTATGTTTATTTACATCATTGGGGTATTTTTCTACGCACTTTCCTCGTTTCGAAGTAATGACCCATATCCAAAAGTTAAAGCAATATCACTAGCAATGCGACGTGAATTTCGTGACTTTTCATCACAAGTTCGTGCAGGACTTTTCATTAATAGTTTCCCTGAGTTTGATTTTACCAAGAATAATTTTGTTGTTGATGCCATGGTCTGGTTTGACTACAACAAAAGCGAATTGATGCTCAGCACCATTGATAAATTCTCCTTTGAAAATGCTGAAATAAAATACAAATCACCAGCAAAAATTCGCCGCTACGATGATCGCGTTTTGGCAAAGTATCAGGTAAAATTTAGCATAAAAACTGACGTAGATTTCCATCGATTTCCGCTTGAGGATCATACGTTGTCATTAGTACTTCTCAATGATAGCGTGTCAGCTGAGGAAATGTATTTTAACGATGATAT
>CAYHBO010000027.1:0-20506 GCA_964354855.1 uncultured Pseudomonadota bacterium
CACCAGCACCAGCACCAGCACCAGCACCAGCACCAGCACCAGCACCAGCACCAGCTCTATCGTCAATGCAAGCTGTTTGGGGTGTTGGCGGAGCTGCAGATATTTATATGAGAAAAGGTGTAACGGCACAAAATCCTCAAGGAACTGATTGGATGCTAGTTCAAGGACTGCTTGTTAATATTGCGGTGAGTAGTAATGGAAATGTGTGGGGTATTGGCGGAGCTGGAGATATTTATTTTAGAGCTGGTGTAACTACACAAAATCCTGAAGGAACAGATTGGAAGCAAATTGCTGGTAAGCTTAAGAATATTGCTGTTAATAACCAAGGAACAGTTTGGGGTGTAAATTCAGGAGATGATATTTTCATTAAAACAGGGGTAACATCATCGAATCCTCAAGGTTCAGGTTGGGAACAGATTGGTGGTAAGCTTAAGAATATTACTGTTAATGATCAAGGAACAGTTTGGGGTGTAAATTCAGCAGATGATATTTTCATTAGAATAGGGGTAACATCATCGAATCCTCAAGGAACCGGTTGGCAGCACATTGATGGTAAGCTTAAGAATATTACTGTTAATGATCAAGGTAGAGTTTGGGGTGTAAATTCAGCAGATGATATTTTCATTAGAATAGGGGTAACATCATCGAATCCTCAAGGAACCGGTTGGCAGCACATTGATGGTAAACTAAAAAATATCACCGTTGATAACCAAGGAAATGTTTGGGGTGTTAGTTTAGGTAATGACATCTACTTTAGAACCGGTGTAACATCATCGAATCCTCAGGGTACCGGTTGGCAAAATATTCCAGGTAAACTTTTATGGATTGCAAATTAGACTTAGTTAATTTATGACGTAAAACAAGTTGAGGTCGATGTATTTTTGTACATCGACCTCAACTTGTTTTAGAGGATCTTTTTATGGCAAAATCGCCTGTTTAATTTTTCCCGCAGTTAAGTGCCGTTTTTTTCCTGCAATTGGTTCATGAAACGGTTTGATATCGAGAGCGTAGAGTAGCGATTCTGCTGATGCGGTCGAAAGTTCTTTCTTTGACCTGTTCTTTAGAACAATGCGGGGTAGTTGTACAAAATTATCAGCAAGCTTAACGGTATGATGCCAGTTCTCAATACGCTCGATCATTTCTGGATCGATAAGAATGATAATTGAATTATGTGTGCTGATGCTATTTGCTTTTGAAGGTTTCTCTGCCTGACAGCTTAAAGAGCCATCACTTTGCTCGGTACATACTTCTGATTCACACATAAATGATCCATCTTCGCTCCCTTGGCAATTTAGGGTAATGATACGTGATCTCTTTCCTTCAGGAATAGATACATCTTCGATGGTGTTGGCATTTTGAAAGTTTTGATCCAGTGTTTTGGCGATGACAAGTTTATAAACATCAGTTTTATGTTGGGTGATAGGAAAAGCAAAAAAACCATCACTATTACTTATAGCATGTGTGCCATTAAAGATAATACTTAATTTTGGAATTTCATGATTATCACTACCATTAACGGTAATATAGCCTTTGAGCATTGTGCGTTTGTTGGTTGGAGCGGAGATGGTTCTTTGAGTAGTAAGTACATTGATGAGACATAAGAGCATAAGAACTTTTGTGGTAAGTTTTTTCATTAATGACCCTTTCATTTTTTAGTAATAAAATGTATAGCCGCAATTGTAGCATTAAACTGGTTTATGTATAATTGTTTCATGTTACGTGGAATTGTTGATAGTAGTAAAGAGAGGCTTTATTTAGATGGCATTGAAAAATAAAATTAAAGAACTTTTTAGAAAGGCAATGGGAACAGGGAGCTCCCCCCACCGGTTGGCGTTGTCCTGTTCCGTTGGCTTTTATATTGCTTTTTCGCCGTTTCCTGGTGCTCATACGATTATTATGATTTTTGCTAAATGGCTTTTAAACCTTCATTTTCCCCTCTTATTTTTAACAACTTCATTTAATAATCCTTGGACGATGATTCCCTTTTACTCAGGTGGGTATTTATTTGGCTATTGGCTTATTCATGTAGTTTTAGATTTGCATCCTCGATGGACAGTCTCGTTAGCTAAAATTCTTGGATCTGGTAGGATATGCTTGTGGTCATTTCTTATCGGCGGCAATGTGTTGGGTCTGATAAGTGCTTGTATAAGTTATCCTTTATTTAAACGCGTTTTCACTAAAATGATCGCTAAACGCGCCCATTCTTTGGTAAAAAAATCATGAGTGTTATTACTTCAAATAAAAAAGCTTACTTTGACTATGAAATTAACGATACCGTTGAAGTCGGTATTGTGCTTTGTGGTGATGAAGTAAAATCTATCCGAGCTAAGCAAATATCCTTAAGTGATTCCTATGCGGTTATGCAAAAGGGTGAAGTGGTGTTGTTAAACTGTTACATTGCTCCCTATTCCCATGCTTACTCGAAATCTGAAGATTATTCTCGTCGTAATAGGGTCTTGTTGCTTCATCGACGTGAGATTAATAAACTTGCCGGTGATATTTCTCGTAAAGGTTTAACGCTTATTCCGTTAAAAGTTTATCTTAATGCGCGGGGGTTGGTTAAAATCACCATTGGGATTGCTAAGCATAAGAAATCAGTTGATAAGAAACAGCAACTTAAAGAGCGAGATATCAAACGTGAGACGCAACGAACGATTAAACAGCATTTTAGTTAGTTCATGATTGGTCAAAAAATCTATCGAACCAAAATCACCAGTAACTCTATGGCATGGGCCCGTGAGCATATGCATGATGCGCCTCACGGTTCGGTTTTCTTAGCTGACACGTTTCTTCATGCACATGGTCGTCAAGGACGTGCATGGCACGTGCTTCCCGGGCAGATTTTAATTACCCTGCTTCTGAAACCTAAAAAGCTTTTACTCGAACAGCTGCCAGCATTAAATATGGCAATTTCGCTTGGTATTCTTGAACCGTTCTTGGCTCACAAAGCATCGTTAAAATGGCCAAATGACTTTGTTTTACAAGGTAAAAAACTTGGTGGCATGATCATGGAAGTCATTTGGAATGACCAAAATCCATACGGAGTTATTGTTGGGTTTGCGTTAAATATCAATACTCTTTTTGAGCAATCGCATGAACTTTTTTCTACTGCAACCAGCGTATTAATGGTAACGGGGCAGCAATTTGATCTAGAGATTGTTCAACGTAGTTTATTTTCTTCTCTTAACCGTTGGTATCTTCGTTGGGATTCTGGGGCTTATGATCAAATTTTTCAATTTTGGCGACAACAACAATTGTTGGTTGGTACGGTAATCATAACACACCATAAAAATGGTGATGTGATTACTGGTGTAGTCTGTGACGTTTTACCAGATGGAGCATTGGTTCTTGAGGTTAACGATGAGAAGCAAGTTATTCAGCATTATATGGTTGAAGCGATACGCTAATGTGTCACCTAGATCATAGGGAACCTTATATGAAAAAATGGTTATTTTTGGTCGTAAGTTTTTTTTCTTTTGTGTCATCATCTCAGGCTACGACATCGTTATTAAAAAAAACTGAATTTGGGGTTGCGTTAGCTTGTGGAGCTGCCGGTCTTGCTGCGTATGGTTGCCATGAGATGATTGATCTAAAAAAACCGGCTACAGCCTCTCTTGCATCCAAGATGGATATGTCTTTAATGTTTGTGCGTATGGTGCATCATGGGCTTGCTTGTATTAACTATTGGGATGATAGAGAGACTATGCAGTATGTCGTTCCCTGGTTGTTATTTGATGCTTATGCTGCGTATAAAATGTTGACTGAGTCAAAGAATGTTGAGCCAGCGGTTGAGGCGATTGATGATCCTCAAAAATTTCTTATTGTTCCAGCATTGTTATCCATTGGAAGGGGGATTGCATTATTAGTTGAATGGTATGCTGGGGTAAAGCTTGCATCAGGAACGAACCAGGATGTTTCTGCTGCGATGTTGTCATTTGCGCGGGCATCAGGGGTTTTAATGAATGATCGTGTTAACGATAAATATGTTGCTTATGAAAAAGGCTTTGCTACTGGGGTGCTTGGGTTAACGTTATGGTCAGTTTTGAGGCGTAAAAAAACTGAGCCGAGTCAGCTTGCTCAAAAGAATAATGTCCCAGAAGTGAATCTTTACGAACAGCCGAAACAGCAAGAAATCCAAGTTTTAACAGAAGAGCAAGAAGAATTAGAAGATGTTGAAGAGGAACAAGAAGAAGCGTTTGAAGAGACTGAAAGAGAAGCGTCAGAAAAACATAAGCCTCAGGACAATAAAGTTAAAAAGTACATCACCCAGGAAGAACGGGATGCAATATTTGCGAAAATCAAAGCGGACGGACGAATATTGTTAGAACAGCTTAAACGGCGATGACCATATCATATTTATTAAGTTTTGATCGATGATAGAAGGCGAGACCAGTATATCCGGTCTCGCGTATTCTACAACTGACTTTTTTACGTGTTGCGGGTTATTTTATAAAGAGGGCTTGATGTTCTTGGAATAAATAATGGGTGAATAGTTTTCCATAGAACGTTAGGAAATATTTCCATATTTTCTTCTGTGATGAGAGTAAAGGTGCAATTGAGTGTGTCTTTACAGTGACCTTGTAAGAGTGTGTTAAAAAGATCTCTTTCTGCGGTTTGCGTGTCTTCTTCATTGGGGTCTTTTGTTATCATATGAGCTGGAATATTGCCAATTAAAGAGGTTTTAGTTGAAAAAAATAATGCAAAATCTTCTATGCATGCGGTTTCAAACGCTGTTTTTGTTACAAAAAATTTGGGACTATGGCGTATGCTAATAATTCCCTGAATAAAAATTGATCCGGTTGGTTTTAGCATTTGTATGAATTGTTCTAATGCTTGAACGCTCATAAATTTTGCAACTGACCAATCGACAATAATAAAATCGAATCTATTGTGTTGGTTAGTTATAAGAGGCTCCATGAATTCTTTGTTATTGAAATTTCCACTAAAGCATTTTACGGAGCTTGGAGTAATGATCGAGGTGTGGCGGCGCGGCCTGTTGCACCAAGAAATGGTTGTTGATCTTGGTACTTTCCTGTTCCTGTTATGGAATCTTCTCTTGGTTGAGCGCCAACCATTAAGATTTTTGGTGGACGGTTTCCAGTGCGAGTTTTAGTTGCCTCTGTTTCGTCGTCTGTATCAGATCCAACGGTTATATTTGGAGTTTTTGCGCGTTTCTTCTTAGGTGCAGTATAGCTTTCTGAAAGCGTCATGCTAAGTAGCAGGAGTAGGCTTGTAAGTATTTTGTTAATCGTTATCATGGTAAACCTTTCTGGTTTTAGTTATTTTAACGTACTTTTTTCTTTATTAATAATGGTATGGATAAATATACAAATTGCAAATATTTATAAATAATTAAGCAAAGTAGATATATTTATGTGTTTTTATATTTATTTGCAATTTGTATTGAATATGGGATAATGGATAACGTGAAATATTGATTTACCTTAAAAATTGGGGTTTTATGATAAAGATGATGGTTTTGATAATTAATTTGCTGTTAGCGGCGAGCTTTGGTGTAGGAGTTTGTGGTATGCAACAAGAATCTGTATATTCTCCAGACGATGAAGTTTTTGTACCTCAAGAAGGATATATCGCTGGTCAATACGGTGTTATCGGTTACGGTAATCCGTTCACCGCTTGGCCTCAGTTTGATCCCATGAAAGATTACTTAGAGGCGCAGGCTTATGATCGAGTTTGTTCTGCGATAAAGAATCCTGAAATACAATTGTGTTCAAATCAGAGCTTAGATATTGGTCGAATGAAGTCTGACCTAATGAATTGTTTAAGGCAAATTATTGAGATGCATCCTTCGGTTATTAATTTGAGGTCTCAATTCGGACAATCTATTTTAGAGATAGCTTTTGATTGTTTCCGTGATGCTAATTTACAGCATCGACAAATTTATTATGGGGTTATTAAGCAGTTATTGTTTCAGGGAGAGTATGTTTGCTTGTCAGCTAGATGGAATGAACTTGTTCATAATTATTGTCAATCCTATGGAATAAATCTTGATCATCATATTTGGAAAGATTCTGAAGACAGAGACTTCTTACGTATCTTGTCAACAATGTTGTTGCATAAAAATTTTGATCCATCTAAAGAGGCCTCAGTGTTTCTTCGTAGGCTGATTACTTATTTTTCTTCTTATGCTAATGGGGTTCAAATCAGAGAGGCTTTACATAAGAAGTTTTTTCCGAAAGAGTCATCTTTCCCGAAAACATCTCAGGAGTTGAGAGACACATTACACCAAGAGTATTTGAATTTTACTGAAACTCAAAAAGCGAAAATTCGTAGTTTTTTTAATCAAGCTATTTCGATAGTGTGTTTCCCAAAAGCTACTCATTCTATTATAAATACTGGAGAACAGGTTCAATTTTATCAATTTATGTATGAACTAATTCTGAACCATCCTCATGTTTTACTTCTTACCGATGACCATGAGCGAACGATTTTTCATTATGCATGTTTACATGCTCGCTTTGATATATTTATATTGCTGCTCTCTCAAGGAGCTGATATTAATGCATTAACAAGAGAAGGTGATTCGGCGTTAAGTTTTATGTTAAAACCTCTTTTGGTAAGAGATGATCTTTGTCATCGCGAAAAGAATAATATTTCGAAAATTTTTATGTTATTTTGTAACGAAAAAGAAACGAACTTTGGTTTATTGCGATTATTGATTCAAAGCATGCCTAAATGTTTAGATATGATGGATGTTTTTTACAGAAATCAGGTTCTTTGGTTATTAAAAAAACATGGAATTGATTTTGAGTTAGTTACTTAGGCGTTATTTTATACAAAGGACTTGTTTCAGAAACTTTAAATTGTGGATTTATAGCTTCTTGGATTTCATTGGGAATACCTTCTTCTGTGGTGATAACTTCGAGCTTCAAATTTTTGCTTGATAAATACGTTTTGAATGCTGTATCAAAGTAGGGGACTTCTGAAGGGGCTTCCATAAATGGGTTTAAAATTAAGACGCAAGGAAAACTCCAGTCTTCTAGCGGGCTATTGTCATCAAGTTTGAAATAGCCAGAAGCAAATGTTTTAAATCCATCGATTGTATTGAAGTTTTTCATGCCGGATCTTGCACAACGAATTCCTTGAATGTAAAGAGGCCGTTTATGTGGATTATCTTCTTCCTTAAAATAGTCTAGAAGCATACTTAAATGTTCGGTGCGCATGAATTTTGCGACTGACCAATCGACCATAATCCAATCCAAGTTATTTTTTTGCATTTTGAGATTTTTTAGTGTTGCGTTTAACTTGTTATTAAATTGTAATTTAGGGTGTACTGAAGCAGGAAGGCCCTTTGTAAAAAGGGGTTCAAAATCAAACCTCAAACAATTTAGGGAGAGATCTTTTGACTCTAGCTTTTTACTGCTCATAGGCTCATCTGTCGCTGTTGCTGGATCAACAAATTCGTTGCTCATAAAAATAGTGTTATAAAATGTTTGGTCGAGAAGTACTTTGCGATATGTTGTTCGAATTGAGTTTTCGCCTGGATCTGACCCTACCATTAATATTGTTTGGGGCTTGAACTCTTTGGGTCTCGTCATGGATCGAGTTTTTGGTAGGTTTTTAGTTAATATTTTTATATTTTCCTGTAGAAGCTTGGTTTTCTTTTCTAGCGTAAAAAGTTCTTTGCGAAGGTCACTTAAGCTGTCAGTAATCGCTTTAGGGGCTATGGTTATTGTTGTGGCAATTATTAAGAATAACGTAGATAAAAGTATACTTTTTTTCATCTGAATCTCGTGATATAAAATTAATCTTGATTTCTCTTATGATCTGAACCATAGCTGAATGAAAATCTAGAAATAAAGCATGTTGTTTAAAAGGGGTTTATTATTATGTCTCAAGAACAATTCACGAATGCGTTTACTGAGCTGTTGCAACAAGCGTTTCAACAAACTACCGAAAACCAGAATGGGACATTTATTCCTTTACATGTGTTGGTTGCAATGCAGAAACAGGCCCTCTTTAGTTCTTGCATTTCTTTTGTAAAACTTGATGTAGTCAAATTACAGCACCTTATCCAAAAAGAACTTGATGCGTTACCAACGGTGCAGGGCTCACAACCGGTTCCCGATCAAAGTCTTCAAACATTTCTTGCTGAGTGCCAAGCTGAAGCAAAAAAGCTGGGGGATCAGTACGTGAGCGTTGATGTGGCTATTCTTGCGTTATCTCAGACCAAAACACTACCAGTAATGCTTCAAAAATTTCTGGCTCAGGCAAACTTTGTGTATGCTGAAGTAAAAAAATGGGTTGATTCTTTACGAAAGGGTGAAACCGTGCAAGACCAAAACACAGATCAAAACTATCAGGTACTCGAGAAATATTGCCAAGACCTTACCGCGTTAGCCAAGCAGGGGAAGCTTGATCCTGTTATTGGTCGACATGAAGAAATTCGTCGGGTAATTCAGATACTTTCTCGTCGTACAAAAAATAATCCGGTGCTTGTTGGAGATCCAGGGGTGGGTAAAACTGCTATCGTTGAAGGCATCGCTCAACGGATTATTAACAGCGATGTTCCTGAAAGCATCAGGAATAGAAAAATTTTGGCCTTGGATATGGGCGCACTCATTGCGGGGACAAAGTACCAAGGTGAATTTGAAGCGCGCTTAAAATCGATTTTGAAGGCCATTGAAGATGAATCTGATGGGGTTATTCTTTTTATCGATGAGTTACATATGTTGGTGGGAGCCGGTTCTTCTGGTGGCGGCATGGATGCTTCGAATTTACTTAAACCTGCTCTAGCTCGTGGGATACTTCATTGCATTGGGGCAACGACGACTGTTGAATATAAAAAATATATCGAGAAAGATGCGGCGTTAGAACGCCGTTTTCAAAAAGTTCTTGTTGAAGAGCCTTCCATTGAAGATGCAATTTCGATTATGCGTGGACTTAAAGAACGTTATGAGCTCCATCATGGGATTCATATTAAAGATCAGGCGCTCGTGACCGCCGTTAAACTTTCGTCCAGTATGATTGCTGATCGATTTCTTCCTGACAAAGCGATAGATCTGGTAGATGAAGCGGCTTCGATGGTTAAAATGGCGGTTGATTCAAAACCTGAATCAATTGATCAGCTTGACCGTAAAATTCGTCAGCTTGAAATTGAAAAAGTTGCATTAGAAAAAGAAAAAGACGAAATTTCGAAAAAGCGACTTTTTGATCTTGCTGCAGAGTTAAGCAATGCCAAAGAAGAACAACAAATTCTTATGGAACAATGGAAAGCTGAACGTAAGCCGATTGAACAGATGCAACAACTTAAAGAAAAAATTGAGCAAGCAAACATTGAATATGCACAGGCTGAGCGCAATGGCGATTATTCCAAAGCTTCGATGATTAAGTACGGCAAGTTAGTTGAGCTTGAAAAAAAGGTTCAAGCTGAGCATGAAAAACTGAAAAATATGAAATCTCATCTTATTAAAGAAGAAGTTACCGAGGATGACATTGCAGCGGTATTAGCTCGTTGGATCAAGATTCCGGTGGAAAAACTTAAAAAAGATGAAACACAAAAATTATTGAACTTAGAGCAAGAACTGCACCGGCGCGTGATTGGGCAGGATGAGGCACTTACCGTTATTGCTAATACAATTCGTGTGCATAGAACTGGAATTGGGGACCCTAATAAACCGATCGGGACATTTCTCTTTCTAGGCCCAACCGGCGTTGGAAAGACTGAAGTGGCTAAGACGTTAGCAGATTACCTGTTTAATGATGAGCATAAAATGATTCGTATTGACATGTCTGAGTACATGGAAAAGCACGCAGTCTCCAGGCTTATTGGTGCGCCTCCTGGCTATGTTGGCTATGAAGAGGGTGGACAGCTTACTGAGCAGGTTCGGCAACATCCGTACAGTGTTTTGTTGTTCGATGAAGTTGAAAAAGCTCATCCAGATGTTTTTAACCTGTTTTTACAGATCTTTGATGAAGGGCGTTTAACTGATTCCCAGGGGCGTACGGTTTCATTTAAAAATTGTATCATCATCATGACCTCAAACATCGGGTCACCGATTATTCTTGAAGCTGGGTCGGTTACACCAAAAGTTCGTCAAGAGATTGAAAAATTATTACATACCTATTTCAGGCCAGAATTCTTGAATCGTATCGATGAAACGGTTTACTTTAATGCACTTCAACAAAAAGACATTCTTCAAATTGTTAATCTTCAGATCAATAGCGTTAAAAAGCGGTTACAGGAAAAAGGCATGGTTATTGATGTTTCCGATGCAGCGTTGAATATGCTTGCTGAGCTTGGGTACGTCAAAGAGTTTGGCGCTCGTCCAATGAAGCGTGCGGTGCAACAACATTTGGTTAATCCGTTAGCAATTTATCTGTTGCAGCATCCAGGGGCTAAGGCTTGTAAGGTTGACGTTAAAGATGGTGTTTTGGTGATTAAGTAACGTCCTACATTTTCTACAAATAAAAAAAGCGATCGAAGAAGATCGCTTTTTTTATCATATCGCTATGAAATAGTGATATCATTCAGATAACCCTATCGACTACTTTCATCATTACTGATTACTTTCATCGATGAGATTAATTTATTTAGCTGCTTTGATTATTTTCATTGCAACTGTTTTTTTCTTAGCTACAACTTTTCTTTTAGGAGCAGCCTTTTTAGCAGCTACTTTTCTTTTAGGAGCAGCTTTTTTAGGAGCAGCTTTTTTAGGAGCAGCTTTTTTAGGAGCAGCTTTTTTTGCAGCAGCTTTTTTAGGAGCGGCCTTTTTAGCAGCTACTTTTCTTTTAGGAGCGGCCTTTTTAGCAGCTACTTTTCTTTTAGGAGCAGCTTTTTTTACTACCTTCTTTGCTGCTGCCTTCTTAACTACCTTCTTAGTAACCATAACATTCTCCTTTCCAAGAATTGATTAACGGTTTTTTACTTCAGTCTTATTTCAAAGCTTTTGTGTTTCCTAAATTTCCCCCTTTAGATTTACGCCCCCATCTTTGTCCTATTAATTTTAGTATAGACAAATAAGAACCCCATTTGTCAAATAAAATAGAAAGCTTTTTGAAATATTTTTCTTTTAGTATGGTTAAATTTACTCTTGTGTCTTTTATTAAACACTGCTCGCCTGGCTGATATTCATCGAAAAGTAAATATATTTTTTTGGGTAAAAAATATGAAAAAATATTTATCATTCAGTCTTCGATTTATGATGTGAGGTGACAATTTTGTCCAGTCCTGGTACAATGAATGCCTTGAAAAAATGATGATCGAAGACTATAACTTCCAAAGAAAAACAGCTCATGTATGTCACCGTAAAACTGCTTAATGGATTTACTAAAGAGCTGACCTACAAGGTCCCGGCTCATCTTTTGCGTTTTGCGTTGGTGGGTAAAATTGTTGAGGTTCCTCTTCGAGAAAATTTAGTTCATGCGGTGGTGGTTGGTGAGCAAAAATATATTGAAGCGTCGACCTTCTTGATAAAAGAAATTCATGGCCTTAGCCATTTACCAGACGATGTTTTGTTTGATGATTATCTTAAAAAACTTGCCGCTTGTTTCTTTACCAAATCAATTTCGTTGTATCATCGAATGCAGGGATTTTTACACCAAGACTTATTAGAAAAGCCTTTGCAAGAAGAGCCTTGTGCTGAACCCATGCGCAATCCTATCGTTACCCTAACCGATGAACAAACAGTAGTCGTTGATTATCTTGTACCTGTAATTACCAGTCCTCGGTACACCCCAACATTACTTCATGGCGTTACTGGATCAGGAAAAACTGAGGTGTATAAACGACTGATTGAGCAATGCATTGAGTCACAAAAAACCGTTATTTTACTGCTTCCAGAGGTCTCATTGAGTATGCGGTTTCAGCGAATTTTAGGCGAGCAGCTGCCAACTATTCCCATGCATGGATTTCATTCCGGGACGACACAAAAAGAAAAAAAAATTCTATGGCAAGCGTTGTTGGCCGGAAAGCCGGTTTTGATTATCGGTGTTCATCTTCCTATATTGTTGCCTATAAAAAACCTCGGGTTGATTATTGTTGATGAGGAGCATGAAAGCTTTCAAGAGATGCATCATCCAAAGATTAACAGTAAGGATGCCGCCATCCTTCGGGCACATCTTTATGGAATTCCCATTTTGTTGGGATCGGCAACGCCTTCGATTACTTCGCTTGCTCATGTACAACAAAAAAAGTGGGCATTTTTCCAGTTAAAAAAACGGTTTATTGGGAACTTTGTTACCATTGAAAAGGTTATTCTGCCCGAACGATCAGGCAAGAAGCGTCAGTTTTTTTGGGTGAGTAATCAGCTTTATAATGAGCTTGAACAATGTCTTTCACGCAAAGAACAGGCAATTATTTACATCAATCGTCGTGGGTATAGTTTTTTTGTGCAGTGCAAAGCATGTACGTTTATCTTTGAATGCCCAAATTGTTCGGTAAGTTTAACGCTGCATCGGGTTAAAAAAGCGGGGGTTGATCAACCAGAAACGGAGCAATTACGTTGTCATTACTGTGATTATGCTATTCCCCTTAAGCCATCATGTCCTAGTTGTAAAGCGCCGGAAAAAGATCTGCTTAAAAAGGGGATTGGTACTCAGCAGGTTACTCAGATGATTCAAAAATTATTTCCACAAGCGCGCATTGAACGAGCGGATCATGATGTTACACTGAAGAAAAACCTTTGGCAGGAGACGGTTGCACAATTTCAGCGGGGTGAGATTGATATTTTGGTGGGAACCAAGGTTATTACTAAAGGATATCACTTTCCGAATGTTACTTTGGTAGGGGTTTTGTGGGCAGACTTGACGCTCCATTTTCCAGACTATGGTGCTGTTGAAAGTACCTTGCAGCAACTTATTCAGGTTGCCGGACGTGCAGGTCGGGCACATTTGCCGGGAAAAGTTATTCTTCAGGTCATGCAGGACCATGCCATTTTCAATTATATTGATGAAACTTCTTACTTAGGCTTTGTTGAGCAGGAAATGCAACTGCGTAAAGATCTTAATTATCCACCGTTTTGTCGATTGGTTTCGCTTGAAGTTCAGCATAAAAGCGATACTCAGGCTGAAGCTGATGCACAACAAGTTGCTGTTCTGCTGCGTACGATGATTCAACAAAAGTCATTGCCGGTGTTTCTTTTGGGCCCTGCGCAGCCGGCTGTATGGAAAATTCAACGGGTGCACATGCGGCACATGTACCTGAAATCGGTATCGTTTGAAGCATTGAGTTTTTTGATTAATGAACTTCGTCGTAAACCATTTAAAAGCATGATTAACGTTACGTTGCGTTAAAGCATGGTACATGTGTGTGGGCACCCACAGTTGTTTTTTTGTTGTCTCTGAGTCGTCGTAGGTGAATCTAGTTCATGGTATCGATGATGACCTGTTCTTGTAGCGGCTGAATTGATATCAGAAAGGACATTTCCAAGTGATATGTCACTTATGTTGAGTGAATCATTCAAACCCGACTCTTCTTCTAGTGGTAACCCAAAAACTTGATTGATTATATCTATCGAAATTGTGTTATTGCGCTTTTTTGCATAGTTACGTAATGATATTCCTACGAGTTCATGATGATAATTCAGTAATCTTTCTTGTTTGAGGTAGATAAGCATTTCTTTGTCATGCTGATCTACTGCGGTGATGGATTCTTTTTTTATGGTAAAGATATTTTCTGCTTGAGGGTTTTGAAGTTTGGTGTGGCACCAAGGACAAGCTATAAAAGGGATCATTCCCCAAAACATTTTCCACAAGCATTCAGGGTGAACTTTATTATGATCGTCGCATATAAAAAACTTGGTGATAGCCGTGTCTTGTTCAATATTTGTGATGGGTTCAGAACAGTAATAGCATTCGAAAGGCTCAAATTCTGTGGGTTTTGAGGCATCTAGCGGCAGCATTGGAGGTTCTTGCCGTTCTAAGGGTTGCATAGTGTGTGTGTTGGTGGTTGTTAAGAGTAAGAAGATTAATAAGGTGTGCGTGATGGTGTTCATAGGTCATCCTTGTTTTTAATGTACCAAGATTACTTTTAGAAAAGTGGTCCATGGAAGTCAATAAGTTGTGTTCAAACAGTAGGTATTAGTTGAAGCTTTTATTGATGATTGTAACTTTTGCTTACGTCATCCTCGCGCATGCGGGGATCCAGGTCTTGCTTACTTACTAGCTTTCTAAAAACTGTAAAAAAAAGAAGTATAAAAAAATTAAAGAAGAAAGAAGGTCTGGATCTACGCGTTCGCGAGGATGACGTGTTCTCATTTGACAACCCATTCTTTTGTCCATACCCTCAGCCTTGTTTTTATCAGTTGAAATGTTCTTTACTTTAAAAAAGAGGGTTTTATGCAATTCAAGAATGCTTTCTTATGGGTTATGATTACTGCGTTAACTTCTTTTAGTCCAAGTTTTTGTATGGAGCCATCAGCTCAGCTTCAATATTTGGAGACTTGTTTGTTGGGTTCAGCAAAAGACCCACTTGCATCGCCTGGGTTATCAAGTGATGCTTCGGGTCGGTCACGAGTACCATCGTTAGCACCTGATGACTCCCCTCAAAAACTAGTTCATCAAGACCCAGTTCTTCCTAAACTTAGAAATAGAGTTCCCGTTTACTTCCCGTTCACTCATGTCCTTGATTCAAGAGAAAATTTTGAGATATATGTTAGAACTTCTCTCCCTCAGGTATGTAATGAACGGTTCCGCCAGATGTATCAAGATTTTCATGCAGCACCAACTGAAGAGATTGCCATAATTGAGTTGGGCAGCAAAAGACAAATTAATACCCCAGATGCTCATGGTTGGACCCGTTTACATTATCTTGTGTTAACAAATGAGTTATCAGAGCAAGAACGTACTTTTTTAGTACGAGAACTATTAAATTCAGGAGCTAACCCTAACATTGGCGATAAACTTGGTATAACGCCGCTTCATTTGGCCGTGTATAGTTGTAATGTTGAGTTGGTTAAGCTACTTTGTCTTCCTAATTTCTTGCGAGATCGAGAACGATTTTTGCGAGATAAACGTGCTTTGTTACAGCCTGATAATCGAGCTTTGTTGATAAAAGATAAAGAGGGATTAACGCCTCTCCATTGGGCGGTTTTCTTAGAGTATGAAGAATTAACCATTCCTCTCGAGTATTACAACCTAAACTAGTTGATATTTTAAGTGATTTGACAACATAAACGTTTCTGCATACCATCGGTATTCCTAAGTTAATTAGTACATTTTTAATCAAAAGAGGTTTTTATGAAATTACAAAGAATTGTTCTTTTCGGCCTAGTGCTTTCACTAGCGTCGTTTGAAGTTAGTTTTGCAATGAGACGCAGCCCTGAACGAGGCGGAGGCCAACCTGCACAACAACCTGGTGGACGTGCACCGAGTCCTGAAGGTAGGAAGCGTGGGAGAAGTCCTGATGCTAGACCTGGGCAAAGCTTTGTAGCTCCAACACAGAATTTTGGTGGCGGCCGAAGAAGTCCTGAGCATAGACCTGCTACAAATTATGTTCCACCTGTACCGAATTATGGAAGAGCTAGAAGTCCTGAACACAATGCGCATAGTTCTCGACCAAGCTATACTCATCCGGTAACTTACCAACAACCAGCTTATAGACCTCCAGTAACTTACTATGAATCATCAGTGCATGTTGTTCATAGACCTAATCGTTTAGTTGATAATGAGCCATCAGTTGTTTTTGTTGATCGGTCGTCTCCATTCATTGATGTTCGCTTTCTTGGTTCTGATTTTGTTGTTAGATCTTTGCCTAACCCAAGACGTGGTATAGCGGCATATGCTCGTGCAGTCATGGATCAACGGTTTGAAATGAGACTAAGTGAATTACCAGAGGTTCAACAAGCATTATTGGGTCTTAACTCAAGAACCGTTGGAAGGTTTGGTTTTTCTGAGTTTACAAGAGCAGCCCTTAATGAACAAGGTCCAGATGGGCGTACTGCTCTACATAGAGCAGTATTGATGCCTGGCTTGACCGAAGGCCAACGTGAACGTCTCGTTGCAGCGTTAATCGATGAAGGCGCAGATCCTATGATTCGCGATGTTTTTGATTTAACACCGGTACATTATGCTATTGCAAAAAATTATCGTCTTGTAGTTCTTTTGTTGCAGCAGCGCTTAGGAGACAGATTTTATACAATTTCATGTCATGGTAGTGAGTTACAAGATTTCGCTGTTGGATTAGGTCTTACCGCTGGGTTACTAGCGTTGTTTACAAGATAATTTCTTACGGTTCACTAAATTTTATAGGTCCGGCAATCTTTAAAGCTTGCCGGACCTTCTTTTTTGACGTAAGAACTCTTGAAATTATCTCGTCGCGAATGCGCATAGGTACCAACTTAAGTGGATAATAACTACTACTTTGACACGTCATCCTCGCGAATGCGGGGATCCATGACTTCTTCTTAAGAATTGTTATAAACAAAGTAGGCTGGATACCTGCCTACGCAGGTATGACGTGTATAAGAATAAGAATCGTTAATAAACATATAAAATTAAGAGCAGAATTTTTTGAACAAGAAGACCTGGATCCCCGCGTTCGCGAGGATGACGTGTCTGAACGTACTTATACGGTTTGAACATCCTGAACAGGTACAACCTCTTTATGTTGATGTTGTGCAAAGCCCAGCGTAATGAAAGTATCCAAAAGCTCCATAGGCTTGATGCCAACTTCAGCAGCTTGATGGAAGAGACACGTTGCCGGTGTTAATGCTGGAACTGTATTGAATTCAAGAAGAACGACGCGCTCTTTACCAGTAGGACTAACGGTAGAATCTTGGTAAAAGCAGTCGATGCGTGAGTACCCGTTGCAACCAATGGTTTTGTATGCACGAGTTACGGTGTCTTGTACTAATTTGATGCTTACTTCTGGAAGTGGAGCTGGGGTAATATTGTGACCAGCGCCCGGTAAAAATTTTTCTTCAATGGATAAAATATCTGCCGCTGTTACTGCCTGTGATGGTGGTAATGCGGTTATTTCGTTGCCATTACCAACAACTCCGACGGTGAGTTCCATGCCATGAATGAGTTCTTCAACCAAAGCTCCGCGCTTGCTGTGAGCGAACATGTCATTGATGTAGGTGACGAGATCTTTGATGGTACGGGCTTTGTGCACAAACATGCTGCAGCCATCATCATGGGGCTTAACAATTAAGGGTAATGGAATTTTTTGGGTAATTTGTTTTGCATGTTGTTCTTGTTGTTCTGTTGATAGCTTTGACCAAGTAGTAGCTTGGATAAGTTCTGATTTTGGTACATCAAAGCCGTTAATCGCGAGAAAATTATTAGTTTTGTATTTGTCCATGCACAATGCCGATGCTAAAACTCCAGGGCCGTTGTACGGCATCTTGAGCATTTCAAGCATCCCTTGAACGGTTCCGTTCTCGCCATTGCCGCCATGCAACCCGATAAAAATAAAATCAAATTTGTTTGGCAGATCGGACCATTGAACTTGAATATCTTCAGTTACCAGGTCATTTATAAGTTTTGTGCTGTTTTGGATGAGTAGACGTTGTGAGAGGGAAAATAGATGCATGTTATCGTTTACGAACAGTGGCGTGACGGTATATTTTTCAGGAGAAAGTTTATAACAAACGTTTCTGCCGGATTCCAAAGAGATTTCTCGTTCGTTAGAGTTGCCGCCAAGCAGGACGCCAATACGAATTTTTTCAGCTGATCGATGTGAGGTTGATTGGTGATGCATAGAGGTTTCTCCAAAAAAGTTTTGCCATAAGCCGTACTGGCGAAGTTCTTGTTCGATAAGGTAGTTAATGAGTTGTGCGTGTCCCATACCGACTTCAGCTGCTTGGTGAAATAAAAACGTAGATGGAGCCATACCGGTTAAGCTGTTTGGATCAATGATGTACGGGATGCCTTCAGGAGTAAGAATGCCATCGATACGGCCAATTGTTCTAAAATGTAAGATGTCAGAAACGCGAACGCAGGCATCGGTAATCGCTTGTACATTTTCAGCAGTACAGCGAGCGGGAGTAATTTTTAAGGCACGTCCAGGCATATATTTTTGATCATAATCAAAGAAATCTGAGCCGGGTTCAAGTCCGACTTCTGTAAGTGGTAATGTTTTCCAAGATAAGTCAGATTGTTGTAGGGTGACACAGACAAATTCCATACCGATAATTTTTTGTTCGATTAACACATCTTGATGAAAGTGAGCGTCAGCTTTGCCTGCCGTATAGGTTGCTTGAAGCAGCTTTTCTGGATCAGTTACGATAGAAATTCCGTAACTTGAGCCTTCATGCGATGGCTTAACGATAACGGGAAATGGGATGTTGGCTGTTTTTAAGAGTTCAATAAGCTGAGTATTTGTAATGGTGTCTAACTCTCCTGCGTTTACCGTGATCCCCGGTGGAACCATGATGCCGGCCGCTTTGAGCATCGGTTTATGAAAACTTTTTTCCATGCCCAAGGCGCTGCCAAAAACTTTGGTTCCTAAGTAAGGGATGTTAAGGAGTTCAAGCACGCCTTGTAAAATGCCATCTTCGCCATAACGGCCATGAACAGCGATGTACATGAAATCGATATGCTTTGGTAAGTTGTCTAGGGTAATGAGTTTTGCTTCTGTGGTAAGACGGCTTTCAAAGTCAGTAATCTTGCCGCGGTGTAAAAAATGCCATGGTAAATGATAGATGGCGCCTGTTTCAGTTTGAAACAAAGGAATGACTCCATACCTGCTTACATTAAGATGGTCACAGATGGTTCTTCCGGAGTTGAATGATACTTCCCGTTCAATGTTCATGCCGCCCATGAACACGCCTACACGAATTTTTGCTTGCTCGACGCGCGTTGCCAAAGTTTTTCCACAAAAGTTTAATGATGATGATAAAGAAAAATTATAGCAGGAGATTGGTCATAAAACTAGGATAAAACTATATCAAAATGATCTTCGCAGCGTTTTAGGTAGATTGGAGGTAAGCTTGATATTGGAACGAGTACTCGATCTTCGTTGTAATAGCCTCGCCAGTACCCATAACACTGGGTTACTTCGTCAAAGAACCATAAAAGATTTGGAAGATGAGTGAATTTTTGAAGTGGCGGATGGGCTCTCTGTTGGAAATGAAGATTTCTTCTTTGATTTTGATTTTGATCTTGATTTTGGATATTGAGGTAATGCCAAAGGGTGCCATTACTTGTAAGATAAACTATGGTGCCTTTTGCCTGGATGGTTTTTAATGGCATGTAAAAAGCATATAATCGATTGGGGTCGGTTAATTCTGGAACCATAGGGACTACTGCTTCTGCTGTTCTCCATGGTATTGAGTAGGGATTATGTATGGTTCGTTGTTCTGGATCAGCTACAGGTTCTTGATGGGACGGCCTTGCTGTCGCCCCTTCTGTAATGGCCATTGGAGCAGTTGGAGGTTGATGAAGATGTGGCTTAACTTCATCAGGGATTTCAAGATTATGGTTTATATAAAAACTATGGATTGCTTCTTGTAGCTTGTTTAGTTCTTCTGTTCTGTGTGTTGGTGAGCGACGTGTTCGCATAGGTTGGCTTAGTTTAATAAATACTTTGCTGATGAGTAATACGCCTGCTTGTGGTTTATCGAAGTAATCGATAAGACTTATGTGTCCTGAATTTTTTATGATAATTAAGAGATATTGTGCAATGACATTCATACCTCGTAGCGCAGCTAAATGACACATGTCTTCGCCGCTATGATTCATGCTGAATAAGTCATCATATATTATTTTTTTTGTAGCCGATGATATTTCAGTCTTTCTTAGTTGCTCTACAAATTGTTCGAGTGCAAATATTAAGAACACGGTAATTTTCTGGTAATCTTGATCCTCTGATGCATAGGCTATGCGTAGTAATGCTATGAGATGATGGTTCTGGAAGTGATCGCTGGAACTTGTCCATTCTTCAAGGGCTAAATTATCGAAGGTATCTTTAAAAAAGATTTGAAGTCTATTATCTTCTCTTAGAAGTTTTTTAATTTGATCAAGATTGTGAGCTTTAAAAATTTCAGGAAAATCAAAATTTTGACGGGTAAGTGTATCGATAATTTTGTTAAATCGTTGATGCAAAGGGAGATAGTTTGCTTCTTTGTGCATGCCATCAAGTTGTTTGCTTATGCTAATAAAAAATAAGTTTATGAAAAGTGTGTAGGTTAATAATTTTTTCATGATCATGGTTATTCCATTGGGATAGGTTTTTTACATTTATTTTCAAAAAATTTTTGGAGGGCTTTTTGCTCAGCTTGTAACGATTCTTTGGAGCGTTTTGTTGTAATTCCTGTAGCTGCAGGATCGGCATTTATTTTTTCAGTAAGCGTCTTGTATTTTTGATAAGCGAAAAAATACTCACGGAAACCTGCTCGATTATTTACATATTTTTTAATAGCGATGAGCCTTTGTGTTGTGCTGTTTATAAAGCGTTTTGCTGCATGGTGAATGATATCTTCTCCTTCGGAGTCTGGCTCCCAGAGAACGCTATTATGATTGAGCATTTCTGGATAATGTTCTACAAGATAGTCGATGCTGAAGTTTACAAAAGTGATGATTTGTGCGTATTCAGTATCATCTA
>CAYHBO010000028.1:0-20374 GCA_964354855.1 uncultured Pseudomonadota bacterium
TTATTCATAGTAATTTTTCATGGCTTTATTTAGGGTCTGTGTTGGGTTGTGTTCCGGGTGTTGATACATATTTTCTTGAGCATTTTATTGCGGCTGACCGTCTTAATATAGGGGCTATTTTCTCAACTGGAAGTTCTATAATGGGTTCTTCTTATAACAAAAGGCTTAAAATGCTTGATGCTGAGATGGTTGTTCTTGTTGCGTCAAAGCAAGAGATGGATGCCAATGCTCAGAATGTTGATGTTATTTCTGAACAAATTGATGACTTAGCGAGACGAATAACTAGTTTTAAAGAGGTCGTTCAGGATTATTGTCAGCGTCATAATTTTTATTATAACCATAAGATAATACATGGTTCTGTGCCTATTTTATTAGAGAGTAATCCATCAATAGAAAAAATTAATTCTTGTATCGATAAGATAATGAAATTTATTCAAAAAGCAGTTGATGTAGAAGCAGACAATAAAAAAGTTCTTATTGTTGGCGATGGGGGAATGGATACTGTTGTTACATTGCTTGCATGTTGGTTGATTGTTGAAGAGTGGACTGTTGAAGAAGCTATAATTCAAGCACGAGCAGGACGTCTTGAGCATCGAGATCTTCCGTCTCAATATCGTATTTTAATTGAAGAGTTTTATCAGCATTTAAAAAAGCTAGCGGATCAGAACGCAGAAGATGCTTAGGTTGAGATTGTAGTCTTGATTGGGAAATAGGGGTATTTAGGGATGAAAAAGAAAAAAATAATTATTGGGTTTATTATGTTACTGATGATTATTAGTTTGTTTCAGCTTTGTTTTATCAGTGCTATGATTCCGAGTCCACCGAAGACTAAACGTATCCGCGAAGTTAGTTTTTACGAACCAGTAATTGATTTTGGTTTCTCTCCCAATCAATCATATGGGTTGAGTCCATGGGCTTTAAGGAGTTCTTTTGGACGGGTTCAAATACCGGAAGCCACAAGTAAAGGTCGGGAATCGTATAGTGGTTGTGATAAATGTATAGTTGTGCAACTGAAGCCTCTTAAATGTGCCGATGAGTTTGATGAGGAAGATTTAAGTCGTTGTACGATTGGATGGGATCATGAGCAGAAGTGTATTCCTTGTAGAGTTAGAGACTGGTTTGTTCATAGTGGTTTTTCTTTTTTGTATGAAGGTGCTCGTCTAGGATCAATTGTTGCGGTGAATGATCTTTTTTTAAAAATTTTGGGAAGCCCATCCCAATTAAATATTGGTGCTATTTTTTCTTTTGATTTTCAGGCTAATACTGAAAACGATGCTTCTAGACGTGTAAAGGAACTTGAAAAAAGAATTGAAGAGGTTTGTGGTAATGAACCGCTTACAATAGATAATAATAATTTACGGATCAAGCTTTTGCGGCATAAAAAAATAGAAAATGAAAAGATTGCATTAATTAACTTCTGTAGAAAAAACAAAATTGAATTTGATGCTCTTTTTATTCCAATGAAGATAGATGAAAATAATATGAGTGCTGCAGTTGCTCATATTAAAGAAGAGATCAACAAAATAAATAGAGTTCTAATAAATATTAGTGGAAAAATTTTAATTACTGGTGATATCAGTATGAATAGAACGGTAGTTCTATTTTCATGTTGGCTTATTTCTCAAGGGTGGAGCGTTGAAGCTGCGATCAGGCAATCGATAAAAAATCGGCTTGAACATCGAAATATTGATGATACTGCTCTGCAATTGATCAAGGCATTTGCTGCTGTTCCAGATAAAATAGTTCATAAGCCTCAACCGCCGTCTGATCAAAATATCAGTAGAAGAACCCCAGGAGATATAAAGAAATAACTTTATTAGACTTCTTCCTAAACCCTAAGTCTTAGGCATACTCGTAACCAAATTAAAGGAGATTGGTTATGAAGTTTGAAAATCTAAAGAAAAAATCAGAAAAATAATTTCGTAGATTAACGGGTGTAAAAAGAAACACTTTTAAAAAGATGGGTGAAATTGTTGTAGAAGCAAAAAAGCAACAAGCCAAAGTTCCTGGTGAACGCCTACCAAAATTCTTAACCGAAAATAGAATTTTAATCTTAATGATATTGTGTTGTGTTTATCTTAATTTTTTCAAACTGTTGATAATGATAATTGTCTCTGTAAAACTCTTTTTGGTTAATTCTGTTGGAATTTTTTAATCGAAAGAGTTTATGTATTTTAATTTCTTTTATTATGTAAAATTGCTTTTTATGGCGATTGTCATTTTTTTATGGCGAAAAATTAATCGATTATCTAAACGCATAGAAGAGCTTGAGGTGCATTTACAACACAAAAAGATTGTTCCTAAAAAACAAGAACTAGATCAGCGGGGATCTGATTGGTATGCAGAAGAACTAAAAGTCCCGATTAAAGAAGAAGAATTTGTCCCAGTTCAGCTTAAACCTGTATTAACTGAAACTCCCAAAACGCCATTGATTAAAAGAGAAATTATTACTTATGAATCGACAGCTTTTGGTAAAACCTGGGAGCAGATAGAAACACTATTTATTGAGAATTGGGTAGGTGTTTTAGGGGCCCTAGCAACCGTCTTTGGCGTTGGGTTTCTTGGTGTTTATACGGCATTGAAAGTTGCTCCGTTATATCGCTGTGTAATGATTTCAGGCTTTGCTGGTGGCTTAGTGTTATTGAGTGTAATGCTTAATAAAAAATCTTATTGGCAGCAATTTTCTTTTTTGTTGGGAAGTATTGGTTCTGCTCTTTTCCTTTTTGTTTGTTTGGGCGCTGGCGGGATACCTGTATTGCAGTGGATCCATAATCCAATGCATGCATTAATCGCTTTGATGGTGGGTATGGTAGCAAATCTGATTTTTGCTTTTTTCGCAGGGAAACAATGGTTCTATGCATTGCACATGGTTCTTAGCTTGACTGCATTAGGGTTTGCACCCGCTAATGAAATTACCTGTTTTGTTGCTGCTATGATTACGGTAGTTTATCTTCTTATCTCTTTTGGCAAAAAATGGTCATTACACCAATTTGTGGCTATAACTTCCATGTTTATTTTTAATATGATCTGGTACTGGGATCTTGCGAGCGTTGGGTCTCTAACTTTTGATGAGCAGATGACCGGTATGATGAGTTCCTTAATGATTGGCATTATTTCTGCTGGATTGCATTATCAAAAAATATATCGAGGTGGATTATCTGATGAGTCTAATGGCTATGCGGTTTTCACTCATTTAGCAAATTGGCTTTTTATTGCTGCTGGGCTGATTGCTTTTTCGCCAGGATTCATTCATCCATCAATTGGGCTTGGAGTGGCTGCAGTTATATTGTTTATTACTGCTCGTATTGCTCGGTATCGTGGCATTAATTGGATGTATCTTATTGATACGGTGATGGCACAGTTGCTGGTGATGGCTGCGATTTGTTCTTGTTATATTTTTGTCTTTAGTTACACGTTATTGTTTGCAGCGATTTTTATAGAATGCCTACTTTTTTACGTTGTGATGCATTATGAACATGAGCAGATTCTTAAGAAAACGGCGAAATTTTTTGTTTACTTAGCCGAAATGATGACCATTATCGGTTGCTTTGTTTGTATGTTGTATGAACCGGCAACGCAGTGGCTTACGATTTATAGCGGTTTAGCTGGGTTATTTTTAGTAGGATTTGCTTTCTACTCGTTCTTTTCTCGTCATGACAGTTTCGATGAATTTGGTAATCTGCTTTTTGCGTTGCCTGCAATGTTAACGTATCAGTTGAGTTTTGTTGATACAGCCTTTTTTGTTTATTGGGAGGCTTTGATAGCGGGTTTGTTAATAATACCGCTTATTGCTCAACGGTTTTTACCATCAGTTTCGATTGATCTTGTCTATGTTGGGATGATTGGCTTATTACAAGTTGCTTCTTGGTTTTCTATGTGGGGTTTATCACATAATTTATCGTTCATAGAACAATTTTTAAAGACACTACCGGTGTTTAGTTTATTGCTACTGAGTTGTTGTTTTTCGTATGTTGCAGCGTTACAAAAAAATATTACGTGGCCGTATATTTATTTTTTCGGAGCAAGTGTACTGGTTTATTCGTATCTCATTCTGCATAACTTCTCGACATTGGGCCTTGGGGTTTTATGGTTGATAGCATCGCTTATTTTTCTGGAAGCAGGATTGTTGCTTGAACCAGAATCATCATTGGTAACAGGATCTTCTGGTAAACATCTACTTAATCTGGGGATGGCGTTTGTTGGGGCATTTATTGGTCTGCATGTCTTGTATCATCTACAGCTTGAAGGAATCGTTGGCATAATGAGTGTGCGATTACTGATGCAACTGTTTGCTATTGGTGTATTTTTCTATTGGTTGGTTCGTAGCTTTGAAGAAATAAAAAATAAATCATATGCGTGTATTATGTATATGCAGCCCTTATTTTTAGAACTGATTGTTGTGTTTGTGATACTGGCGATGGCGTTAGAAATTCCTTACATCTACTTGGCACCAAGTTGGATGATTTTAGCAGTAATGTTGTTATGTATTGGTGAGTATGGACCACAGGAATATAGTAGGTTACGAATATATTCTCTCCTGTTGACCTGGAATGCCGGGATACATTTAGCGACTATAACCAGTACGGTGAACTATCCTTCAACAGTGCCGCTCTGGGTGATTGGTGCTGGAATTGTTATTATGCAGTTTTTTTATCTGCTGCGACTAACGTATAAAAAAAGCTTACAAAATATTGCGTTACCAGCTCCAGTTGCTTTCTTTGAGCCGTTACTGGCAAAAATAAATGCAAAACAAAATTCTTGGATTTTCTATCCATTTTTTATAACCGTAGCGATTTTTCTCTTCTGGCGATTTGATAAATCATTCTTAACGCTCTGTTGGACGTTGGAAGTATTCGGTATTTTCTTACTAGGCATTCTACTTAAAGATAATTATTTTAGAACCATTTCACTGGGAGCATTAGTTGTTTGTGCTATCAGGCTGATTTTTTACGATCTTGCGCAGGCAGAAACATTAGCGCGCGGGATCGTCTTTATTTCTTTTGGCGGCATTCTTCTTCTTATGCATGCGTTGCATAATTACTTTAAAGACAGGAAATAATTGTGAATAAATGGCTCAGAATAGTTTTTCTTGTAGGGTTGCTGATTGGTGGCGGCTCTTTTTGTTATCTGCTGTATCGAAGCCATAATGTTCTTGATGAGGCTGATGTACAAGCAACATTAGCGCCAGCCTTTCAACTTGCGGGTAGAGTTACCAAGCATGCTGATCGTTTGCTTTCAAAAATGACGTTTACGACTAAAGAAGATGAACGAGCATTTGGTGAAATGATGGTATGTGAATATGAATATGGCGAAAGTCCTTACTTTGATACGAAAGATAAAGACCTTGCTTATCTTCGGTCACTTTGTGCTTCGTTAGTTAGTCATGCATCGTTATCGTTTGATTATAAAATATTTATCGATCATTCGTATACTCCTAATGCCTATGCACTTCCTGGAGGAATTATTTTTGTAACTAAAGGGCTACTTAAAACACTGACCTCGGAAGCTCAGTTGGTGAGTGTCTTGGCTCATGAGATGGGGCATGTAGAACTTGGGCACTGCGCCGATATGGTTAAGTTTCAAATTTTGTCCAAGAAAATAAATATGCCTATTGGAGCGGCGTTATTAGATTTTTTAAATCGGCTCGCTCTGAACCATTCATTTAGTAAAACACAAGAAAACGAAGCTGATGAATTTGGATTTACGCTCTTGAAACAGACCATGTATGATTCTCGAGAATGTGCTCAGGCGTTCAAGAAATTACTTGCAGATGAAGGAGATCATGTCAAAAAAAATGTTATTCGTGATTACTTCAGTACGCATCCATACACCGCGCTACGGTATAATAAATTTTTCTCGTTAGCTGAACGTTGGTGGTTTTTAAACCAACATGAAAAGCGTTATGTGGGACGCAAGAATTTGCAAAAGCGTAAGGCATATCAAGATCCTGGCTTTGATGATGAATGGATTGGGTATGATCAGGATTCTGTTAATGCTTCAACGGGGCGTAATCGTGCAGCCCGTTCTGCTGGGTAAAATCCAAAAATAAGACCGACAAGTACGGTACAAAAAAATGAAACAAGAATTGGCGCTAATTCAAGAATGGTTAGAATTCCCATGCAATGGCTGAGGATTAGTGTTGTGCCAATGCCACAGACTACGCCAATGATACCACCCAGAAAACAGATCATAGTAGCTTCAATTAAAAACTGCATTCGAATGAAATTCATCGTTGCGCCAAGTGCCGATTTGATGCCGATTTCTTTGGTTCGTTCTTTAACCGCAACGAGCATGATATTCATAACGCCGATGCCGCCAACAATGAGTGCGACTAATGCGGCGAGTAATGCAAAGATGCCTACGGACTTTGATGCTTCTTCTGCGGCTACAGCAAATGCTTGTCGGTTCCAAATCATAAAATCATTAGGTTCACCTTCTTCAAGGGCGTGAGCGGCACGAAATATTTTTTCTAGTTGTCGAGTAACTTCTGCTACCTGTGCATAGGTGTAGGTACTCATAGCAAATCCACTAAGATAGCCATTGAAAACTTTTTGGTGGGTTGAAACGGGGATGTAAAGGTCAGGTCGCCATAAGCCATCATATTTACCTTTAATTTTTTGTGGAGCAAGTACCCCGATCACCACGAAGGGGACTTTTCTAATGCGAATGATTTCTCCGCAAGGGTTGCGTGATTTAAATAAAATGGTTGCAAGTTCTGGGCTGAGTACCGTCACATTTTCTTTGCGTTCAACGTGTTCTTTCGTGAAAAACATGCCTTGGTTTATTTTGCGTTCAATAATGTTGAGCGATTGTTCATTGGAAGGTTCAAGCGATGCCGATGTTTCATTTCCTTCGTACTCAACCTTTGTGTCTTGGTGGTCACGTTGCAGTGGACAAATACTTTGTACCGCAGGGCATTGTGTGAGAATGTTGGGCATATCACTGAAGTTTATAGGCTTAGGTGGTTTTTTAAGGAAAGCAATGTGGTTGCCTCCGGAAACGTGGATACTTTTTGCACCATAGGCAAGATGTTGATTGCGTGCTTTTTGTTGAGTACCTTTTCCTACGGCGGAAATTGTGATGATGCCGGCAATGCCGATAACAATCCCAAGAAGGGTGAGTAGTGAACGAATGACATGATGGAAAATTGCGCGAAACGCCATGCGAAATAGGATATGGACCATCATAAACTTACCCTGCTACTTGTTTAGCAATTTTTTGTAACTCTTCAGACGCGGTCATGTCATCTGCAATAATGTTGTCATGTTCCGTTAGGCCTGAAAGAATTTGAAAGTATGCATTGTCGGTAACGCCAATCTCAACTGCTTTTTCAGTGAGTGTGTTGTTATTAAATACCCAGAGGGTTTTAATCGGATGTTTACCGGCATTTTTGGTGAATTCTTTTTTCTTAGCCGGATCGATTGGTTGAAATGTGTAGTGTTTCATTTTTGCGGCATCTTCGAGTACTTTGGTACTGAGTTGAAAAACAAATCCTGGAACGGCAAGTGCTTGTTTTGCTTCTGCTAAGATGGTCTTCGCATGTACGGTCATACCGGGACGTAGGAGTTTTTCGGTGTTATCAATAAGTACTTCAGTTTTATAACCAGCTATTGGTTGTGTGGAGGAGCTTGAGGTAAATTTTCCTAACCCGATATTTTCGATATTACCAGTCCATGGTTGTTTGTAAGGGTATGTATCTACGGTGATTTCGGTTGGCATGCCTTTTTTAAGATCGCCAATTTTATTTTCATCAACGTAGAGGGTTGCTTTCATCTTAGAAAGATCTTGAGCGATCTCGAACATAACTTTTTGAGGGGATGTTATAGGTGAAACGGTTTCCCCAACATCGATACCGACCGAGACGACGATGCCATCTTCTGGTGCACGAACGTTGGTTTGATCAAACTCAAAAAGCTCTTTATCGTAAGCGGCTTGCTTAATGATTACTTCAGCTTGTGCGTTTTGATACTTAGCAACTATTTGTTCAAACGCTTCTTTAGATAGTGCTCGTGATTCGTAGAGGGCTTTTTCACGTTTATAGTTAGCGGTTATTGGAATCAGATTTATCTGTGCTTGTTCGAGCTGTGCTTTTGCTAAACGTACTCCAGTGTCGCCGCCTTTATCATTTTGAAGTTTAGCGAGAAGGGTGCCTTTGGTGACGGTTTCGCCTTCTTTAACTAGAATTTCTTTTATCTTTGCGGTAAAGAGGGGGCCAATCTTTGAAGTCTTATGAGCTTCCAGTGTGCCTTCAGCATGCATAATATTTTGAATGTCACGGATCTCGGGCTTTTGGGTAGTGAATAAATTTTTTGCCGGCTTCTTAAAAAACTTTTTGTAACCTAGCCAGGTTGCAGAAACGATTAGTGTGATGGTTACGCTAAGGATAAGACTATTTTTAATACGCATAAGGCCCCTCTTTTTACGGTTTTTTGATTTTGAAAGCGTAGCAGGTTCTTAGACTCTCTACAATGATTGCAGCGGCTGTGTGTGTCGCTTGTTACATGGGTTCGTGTGAATCAATAATTTTCAAACATAGAAGTTCATAAAGATCATTAAAAGCAATTCGATAGCTGTTTAAGGCCTCAATAATGGCTTCTTCAGGAGCATCTTTGATGGTTTGTAGATCTTTTATTTTTTGAGCTGTCGTAAGTCGTGTTCTTTGTTTTGATTCAAAGTGTTTTTTTATGTAGGAACATTCAGCTTCCGCTTGCCTCTTATACTGTTCTCCCATGACTCTTGTTTTGAAATGAATCATGCCTTGTAGGTAGTGCGAGATGGATAGGGTAAGCCAGCGCTGTTCATCGCAGAGAAGGATTGTTAGATTCATGTCTAAACTGAGAACTCTATCAATAGATCCATACGCAATCGTGTGACAAATAAGGCCTTTAAACCAGTTAAGCTGGTCTTGAAAATAGCGGTAACGGAAAATCGCAATTTCTTCTTTGATTTTAATAGTGCGTAAATTGATCTGAAAAAACTTTTTACTGTATCGATGAAGTAATATTTTTTGAATGTTTTGATAAGCCTCAATCAATGCTTCATGATTGGACAGTGTATTAAAGATAACGTTAAAATAAGGCGTTAAGAGGTCTAGCCATTTTTTTGTATTAATGTGCATGCTGACCGTAAGATTTTCAATGTCTTCTGGTAAGAGTTCTTGTGTAGAACATTTTGCGGTAAGGTATGTTGCTAGTGCGATGCTATCTTCTTCATATAAAGCCATGAGACTATCAAATAACGTTTTTAGTAAGTCATGAGCAATAACAGAATCAGGTACCGGTTCATGGTCTGTTATTTTAAGACTACAAAAAGTTCCTGCGGTTTGCGCAATGAAAGTTTGGAGGCTTAGATGATTGCATAGATCTTCGATGCTAAAATGAGATTTGGTTGCTGTTGGCTCTTGCTCCATGGCCCAAGTGGAGAAGATGATGCTTAAGGTGGCAATGAGCATAAAACAAATTTTCTTAAGCATCATCATCGTTTTGTATTTTATGGTTTAGGCTACGAGTTGTAATTGGAGTAATTTATAAAGCTCATAGAATATTCCATTATAGAATTCTAAATCTCGTTTCGGTTCAATGCTGTTTTGTAGACCGTCACCGGAGGCGCTTAGTTGCTGAATAACCAGTCCATTGAAATAGATTTAAAGAATTGTTGAGAAGTGTAAAAGTCATTACATAATGATTGTATTGATTGGTATATAAATATTGATTCGTCATCAGAATTAGACGGTGTATTTAATTGAGTAATTAAAGCTATTAATTGTTCGTGGGGTTGTTTTGCAGCGTTATCAAAATTTGCGCCCATTTCTTCATCAGTTAGTGTTGTTTCTGGTGAGAGAAGCGTGTGTTTTTTGATTGCTATGGATTTACTTTGGCCGCTAAAATATTCATTTGCTAAGCGTAGTAATTCATTACACTTCATAACTGCTTCTTCTTTTGATGTTGGATGACTAAAGGCAATTCTTCCTGCTTGTTGAGCAAGGGATGTAAGAAGGTCTATGTGGCCTTGCATTTCTTGTAGTTCGATTGGGTCTTGCGGTGCTGGGTTCATGGCATGTGTGTTTGAGGTGATGATGCTAAACAGTAAAAAAAGTGATTTCTGTAGAATGGTCACGAGATTCCTTTTTGATAAAAATAATAAGATTAGGTAAGGGTAGCAGGTTTTTAGATCGTCAACAATGATTGCACTGGTAGCGCGTGAAGTTTATTACCAAAGGGGAGCGTGTTCATCAAAAAACATTTTAATTGATAAAAAACCGGTAACCTGTTTAAATTTGCTCTATAAAATTTTTTTAAGAACAGGTGGATGTATGGCGCTGTTAGAAGCAAAAGATCTTGTTAAACGCTACATCATGGGAGAAGCTGAGGTTGTGGCTCTTAAGGGGGTTGATCTCGCTATCGATGCCGGAGAATTTGTGGCTATTACCGGATACTCCGGTTCAGGAAAATCAACGCTTATGCATGTGCTGGGCTGTTTAGATACGCCAACATCAGGCTCATATGTCCTTGATGGGGTTAATGTTTCTCATGCATCACGTGATGAACTGGCGCACATTAGAAATCAAAAAATCGGTTTTGTGTTCCAAAAATTTCATCTATTACCTGACTTGACTGCTCTTGATAACGTTGCGCTACCACGCCTCTTTGCAGGTATTAAAGAGGCAGAGGCTCGTGAACAAGCTGCAGAATTTTTAGGGATGGTTAACCTTGGTTCGCGTTTGGATCATTATCCATATCAACTTTCTGGTGGTCAGCAGCAACGCGTTGCGATTGCACGTGCCTTAGTTAACAAACCGCGCATTGTGTTTGGTGATGAACCAACGGGAAACCTTGATGTGGCTACTGGTGATGTGATAATGGAGATGCTGACAAAGCTTAACAAAGAGCAGCAGGTTACCGTGATTATTGTTACTCATGAACCGACTATTGCTGCGAAAACAAAACGGATTATTGAGTTGGTGGATGGGAATATCACGGGGGATAGAAGGAATATTTCTGGTTAGTAAGTTGTTTGGGAAATTGCAGTGGAGTTTCGACGTCATCCTCGCGAATGCGGGGATCCATGACTACTTTAAAAAAATTATTCGAAGAGAGTTTGTATGTTAAATATTCTCAATAAAAAGAAGACCTGGATCCCCGCATTCGCGAGGATGACGTATTGGTTGTGTGCTTTTTTAGTTAAAAACAGCATTCTTATTTTTAGAAGACGATTTCTTTTCTGGTTAGTTTTGGGTATCTCTTTAACAGGTTCAATCATTGCCCATCCACCGCAACAACTTTCTATGGATGATGTTGTACAAAAAGCAATGCAGCATAATCCTGATTTAGAAGCGTTACGTTATGCTGAGCGAGCTGCTCAGATCGGTGCTAATGGAGCTCTTGCAGGGCATTTACCAACGGTTGGGTTGGAGAGTGTGTTTTCTAAAGAGCCTGGACAAAAATCGGTTAAAAGTGCGACGGCGCTTCGTGTAAACCAATTAATTTTTTCATTTTCTGGTCCGTTGCAGCAATACCAACAAGCAAAAACGGTGATGGCTATTGCTGGGTTTGAAAAAGAAGCACAGGCAAATCAGCTTCGACTTGAGACGGAGAAAGCTTTTTTATTAGCATGGTTGTTACAAGAACAAAAAAATATGGTGCAAGCTCGTAATGATTCAGCAGAGTCTGGCTTTAAGCGACAAACTCAAAAAAAGAACTTGGGGCAACTTGATCATGTTGCTTGGCTTAATGATGTTGCTGAGTACAGTGATCGATTGGTTTCGGTAGAGAATTATGGGTATGACCATGAGAGTGTGCTTAAAAAATTAGAATTTTTTATGGGAGACTCTTTAGAGCTTGGTTTATCGGTAAAGCTTTTATGGGAAGATAAAAAAGATTATCATTTAAAATCATTGAATGCTCATTATCATCTTGCGCTTATGCATCGACCTGAGGTTGCTAAAAGTATTAAAGAGATCGCCCGTGAAGAATGGAACATGAAGCTTGCGAGCGGGGTGCGATTACCAATACTTTCAGCTGGTGCGCACGTTGATCACATTGTAACGCCGGCGCAAGATACACCAGGGGTTATTTTTGGTGCTGATACTGAGGTTATTCCACAATCAAGTCTTAAAGAAACGTGTAAGGCATCGAATAATTTTTGGCAGTTATCTTTGACTTTCTCTATGCCGATTTTTGATGGTTTGGTTTCTCATTATCATGAACAGCAAGCCCAGGCTGAAAAGGCTAAGGCATTGTGCAAGCGTGAACAAGTTGTGTTGTCGGTGAAGAATCAGGTTCAAGAAAAGTATTTTATGTTGCTGAAATTACTTAAGCAGTTACGGACACATAAAGCTTATTATCTTCGGACAGGTAATGAGTTTAAGGTTATGCAGCAAAAGTATCAGCTTGGTAAAATTTCACCGGTAGAGTTTGATGTGGCATTTGCTACCTGGCAGAAAACACAGTTCGATTATCTTGAACATAAAGTTGGCATAGCCATGGCTGAACGGGAACTTTTGTATACTTGCGGGTACCCCACAGAAGTTCTTTTATAGTTCTTATTTTGTTGACAGTGCACGTTCGTCGTGTGCCCAATCGGTTAATTTCCCATTAATACTGTAGTAGCGCATGCCACAACGACTTGCTTCTCCAGTTTCTGCATTAAAAACATCACATTCTTTAAAAGGCTTAGCATAGAGATGTAGTGACATGGCCGGTTCTTTGGATGAGTTAGTAACTTTGTGGATGAATGCTGGGCCATCGACATTGCCTGCTGTTAAATCGTAATGGGATTCCTGTTTTATTTCTTTGTCATAATTTGTAAAATGTAGATTTCCTACTTCCATACGCATCCAACATTTTTCACCTTCATGACCATGGATAGGGCTGACCTGGTCAGGACTCCAACAGAGTAAAAGAATTTCATAGCGAGGGCAGTGGTAAAGCAAGTTTCGTGTGTATCGTTTTTCAGAAAAAAACATGTAGGGGTTAAGTAATTCTAGATCAAAGCGTGTAGCACTTAGATAATCGTTAACTTCTTTTTCCGGAAAATCTTGATCAGCTAGAGCATCAAGGCCCTTAATTAACACTGTTAAGTATTCAGAGGGTACAACGGCTATAGAGCCTTTAGGTGTTTGTGGTAAGAGATCCATGGTTTTGAGACATGCATGTGATGTGATTGAGAGAAGTAATAAGAGCGTTAGGCTTTTTTTATAAAAAAACTTCATAAACTTTCCCCTTTGAACACTTAATAGTTAAGTTGTTATTTCCAATATAAATTAAATTAACAAGTAGGTTCAATGATGTGGTACTTTGGTGTCGATTCAGTACTGATTACACTACTATTTAAGATTTTTTTGGATATAGAAAGGTTTGGATGGTTTTGGGGGGAGAACAGGGTGAGTTTGTTACTCAAAAATTGAGTGATTAGAAGACGGCATTATAACAAGTTCTTTAGTGAATTTGAGTAATCTTTCTGACCCGTTAATGACTTCTTGTACAAATGACACTTCAGGTTCAAAGTAGTCATCGGCATAGCGGCCTTTGGTAACATAAGGTTTGAGTATTTTTGCATGATCTAAGAAAAGACAGAACTGTTGATCAAATCGTGCGCATGATTTAGTGAGAGAGATTAGGTCATGAGTGCGTTCAAATGGCTGTTTTTTAAAGGCAAGATAAGCTTTTAATGTTTTCTTAGTGCATTGTTGGGTAAGGAATATTGCAGTTGTGAAAATGCTTTCTTTGAAAAGTAGTTTAGCGGCTTTGAGGTCGCTAGAAGCAATGAGTAAGCCTGTTTCATGCTCGAGCATAAAGTAGTTTCCCTTCACGCTTAATTTTGTAATCGAGCGTAACTAAGTCATTTGATCTTTTCTCGAATTCTTCTTTCGTATAAACAAAAATATCGTTAGGTATGTCGATGTCCATGAGTGCATCATAGCCGATGAGGGGTCTTGTATACGGATTTTTGTCTGCTGATTCTACAACAATAAGTAAGTCTAGGTCACTTTGCTCATCGGGCGTTCCCCATGCATAAGATCCAAAGAGATATATTTCTAATGGATTATAGGCTTCTATCAGTCGATTTTTAATTTCATCGATTATTTTTTGAGTTAGCATGTTCTTCTTTCTTAATAATTTTTTATTTGTGTGATAGAGACTTGGAATGTATCACGAGTTGGTTGTTAAAATCAATTTTGATGGTCTATATTCAAAAATAATGCTTTTTTGTGGGAAATAATAACTTATTTGACTGCTGGTTAAGATTTTTATAAAATAAAAATCTTAACTGAATTATTAATTTTGCGTTATTCTAATAAAATGAGGTGAATCATGGATTATCTTTCTCAGTAAGCCCTGTGTTTGAGGGCTGAAAACATAACTTCTATAAATGTTTTTATCGCAAGTCCTATAACTGAGAGAGTGTTCATTATGATTCATCGTTCAATTGTTTTCCAAAATGTTGCCTTAACATTTCCCCATAAAGTTTGTTTTGAAGGGCTAACTACCCAAATCTCGTATGGTAGTCGCATTGCCATCATCGGTCGTAATGGCAGTGGTAAGTCCACATTGCTTAAGATGCTGCAGGGCATGGTAGAGCCAAGTGATGGTTTTGTTCGTGTTCCCGATGATGTGGTGTTTGGCTATGTTCCACAAACGGTTCAAGATTTTGATGATGTCAGTGGTGGTCAGCGGTTTAACAAAGCATTAACCGGAGTCTTGGCTCAAGATCCAAATGTTCTTTTGTTGGATGAGCCGACTAATCACCTTGATCTGAGTAATCGACGGTCATTGATGCGTATGTTGCGCAATTTTCAAGGAACATTGATTATTGTATCCCATGATGTTGAGTTGCTTAAAACCTGTGTTGATACGCTCTGGCATATTGATGAGGGAAGAATTGAGTTTGTTTCTGGTGGCTATGAAAACTTCGTAGCATCGTTGCTTAATCAGCGTGAAAAGCTTGAATCTCAATTAAGTTTATTAAAACGTGAGCAAAAACAAAGTCATCTTGGGTTAATGCGAGAACAAGATCGTGCAAAAAAGCGAAAAATTCAGGGCGAGAAAAGATATGCCGGAGATACGATAGCACTTCGGGCTGCTCAGGGTAGTGGGCAACGTACCATGAATAAGAACAAGGGCCGTTTGGCTGAAGATAAGCAAGATATTTTAGAGCAGTTGGCAAATATTAGAGTCTCTGAGATTATTACTCCTAAATTTTCACTTGAAGCCAAAGATTTAGGAGCAGGAGCTCTTGTTTCGGTTTCTGATGGTTCTTGTGGCTATGAACAGCCAGTCTTAAGTGAGATAAGTTTATCGATTGGTAGCCATGAACGTGTGATATTGAAGGGCGATAATGGCTCTGGTAAGTCAACTCTGGTTAAAGCAATCTTGGGTGATTTTCAGGTAGCATGTTTAGGTAATTGGTTGATGCCTAAGCAGGCAGATATAGGGTATCTAGATCAACACTATAAAAATGTTGATGACCAAAAAACGGTGTTCGAAACGATTCGCTCTCTGATGAAAGATGGCTCTGATGCAGATGTTCGCTCCCATCTTAATGACTTTCTTTTTCGTAAGAACGAAGAAGTTATGGCATTGGGTAGCACGCTTTCAGGTGGCGAGAAAGTACGGCTATCGCTTGCTTGTATCGCCGCAAAAACACCAAAGCTTTTGATTTTGGATGAAATCACGAACAATCTTGATTTAGAAACACGTGAGTATGTTATTCAGGTGCTGAAAGGGTATCCAGGAGCCATGATTATTATTTCTCACGATGAAGACTTTGTGCGAAGTGTTGGTGTTGATACGGTGTATGAAATTAAGCATGGGAAATTAAAATTTAACGTATGAATTTACGTAGTACTTGGCTCTTCTATCTTGTGAACAAGTAATGTAGGACGCTCTTTGCGGACATATTTGAGTTGTTTTATAATTTCTGATGATTCGAATAGATAGTTAGCATCACCCATTTTTAGACATGGAACCTGTTGTTTGCCACCAGTGAGTGAGCTTAATTCGTCCAAGATCGTTGTATCGCTTTCTACGTTTTTGGTAAGAACATTGATTTTTTCCTGTTTAAGAAAGCTGGTTACCTTGGTGCAGTAAGGGCAATCGTTACAAACATAGAGGGTAAGGTCCGTGATTTCATCAGGACTCATTTCAGGGATTTGTAATGTATCTTTGTTTGTACTGCATAAAAGGGTGCTTTGTCTTAGCATATTTTCAGCTGAGAAACGTTGATTTCGTTTGATGATATTAAGTGTCAAAACAAGAGACAGCGAAACAATGGCAAAAAAAATTTTGGGGATGAAAGATCTTTGAAATATCGGTTTTCTTTCTTTTTTCATGTGGTAATCTCATAAGGATAGCGCGTGTAATTATTTTTTAACCCCTCATTGTTGCATAAAACGCTATTCTTGTAAAACCTCTTGTATTTTTTCTGTTTTTTGTGGTTTAGCTAATTTGCCAAATTGGCCTTTATTGTTTAAACTGTATAAGGGGTTTCATGGAAGATACAAACAATTTTATCGAAAGAGACTATTTATGATGGATCATGAAAAAGAACAGGAACTTGAGTTTCAAGAAGAATCAGTTGTCAATCAAACTATTCAAGCCGAAGAAGCTTCATATAAAGATCTTTATATGCGTCTTAACGCAGATTTTCAGAATTTTAAACGACGTGTAGACAAAGAGCGCATTGAGTGGATGCAAACAGCACAGGTGCATGTTCTTGAGAAATTATTAACAATTTTTGATGAACTTGATCGTGCAATACATCTTTCGGAGCAACAGCATCCGTCTCCTGAAGTTGTTATATGCTTAGAAGGATTTAAACTTATCCAAAAAAACTGGCATAAAGCATTGAGTGGCCTTGGCGTTAAAGAAGTGCCTACTGATGGAGCTTTTGATCCGATGTTGCATGAGGCATTGATGCATGCGCAGGCCCCTGATAAAAAATCAGGAGATATTGTTAATGTCTTTAGTAAAGGATATCAACTTAAAGATAAAGTTATTCAACACGCTAAAGTGAGTGTTGCACAATAACCTTGGTGTTTTATAACCTTGCATGGTAAGGTCTAACCAGCAGGGAGGGATTTATATGAGTTATCTACCACGTAGACGTCGGCTTAAATTCATGTTGCGAACACGGTTGTTATTCAAGCAACGATTACATCGATTACCTAATTTATTTACTTTGGGTAATGCCTTTTTTGGTTTTGCTTCGATTATCTTTGCAAGCAATGGTGATTTGGTTCCTGCAGCTTATTTTATTTTATTCGGAGCATTTTTTGATGCACTGGATGGAAGAATTGCACGGATTATGGGGACGACTTCAGCGTTAGGTGAACAGCTTGACTCTCTTTGTGATGCAATTTCATTCTGCTTAGCTCCTGCGTTTCTCGTTTATCATTGGGAACTTTTTCGTATAGGGGCTCTTGGATTTATGGCTAGTTCGGTATTTTTACTGGCTGGACTTGTACGCCTTGCACGTTTTAATATTACGAAATCAGAACAATCAATTTTCTTTTTAGGAGTGCCGTCAACCGTTGCAGGTTGTTTTCTGGCAACGATATCACTTACCACGGGAAGTTTGGCTACAAAACCTTATTTTATGGGATGCTTGCTTACTATGATGGTTCTTCTTGCCTACTTGATGGTTAGTTCAATTCGTTTTCCAACGTTTAAATACGTTTCTAAGTGGTGGTATGCTTTCTCGGTAATACTCTTGATTATGTGTGTTACAACGCTTGGATTTATCAAAATGCTTTTAGGTCTTTTTCTCTTCTACTTTTTGTTTGCCTTTGAAGAGACACTTAGAGCCAAATATCTTAGTAGTAAGTGTTACACAAAAAGAATGCGCAAAAATCTTTTGATGTGATAACCTGTTCCAATCGTTTTTTTATTCTGTTAATGAAGAGTTTTTGTTTATTTAAGGAGAATTTATGCTGTGTGGTAAATCTATAAGATCATTATTGTTTATGCTCGGTGGAGGCGCGGTAGTTGCAGCTCTTGCATACTATGTTTATTACAACCATGATGAGATTAATCAACTTAAAAAAATGTATCAGAAGTCACAAGTAGTGCAGCGTGTTAAATCAGCAGAAAAACAGGTAACAGAAAAACAGATCGATGTTTCCGATAAGCCGATTGTTGGAGGTGGATCCTGGCTTACGGTGCAGAAGCAGGTAAAAGATACGGTTGTACAAGTTTTTGCAAATACGGTTGATTTTAATTGGCTTGAACCTTACAAGACACCAAAGCAAGGGCTTTCTTCAGGAAGTGGTTTTTTTATTAATGCTGAAGGTGATATTATTTCTAATTATCATGTGGTGGCGCAAGCGGTTAATGTTCAGATTCAAATTCCAAGCTTTGGGCTTAAACGTTTTGATGTTGAGATTGTTGGCGTTAGTCCTGATCGAGACATTGCTCTTTTGAGGCTTGCTGAGGATGTTCGTAAAGAAATTCAAGCAAAATTAAAAACGATCCCGTATTTAAAATTAGGCAATTCTGATGAAATTTTACGCTCTCATGAAGTGTTAGCGCTTGGTTATCCGTTAGGACAGTCTCGTTTAAAGAGTACTCTTGGTATTGTAAGTGGCAGAGAGCGTCTTGGTTATTTTGGTTATATTCAAGTAACCACACCGCTAAACCCTGGAAACTCTGGAGGTCCAGCTCTTAATGAACAAGGTGAAGTTATTGGTATTAACACTGCGGTTATTTCAGGTGCGCAGAACATTGGTTACATCATTCCAATTAATGAAGTAACTAATGCATTACAAGATCTTCGTAAAGTTAAATTGTTGAGAAAGCCGACTCTTGGGTGTATTTTCACCTACTCAAGTCCTGAGATGGTTAATTATTTACATAACCCCTCAGAAGGTGGTTGGTATGTTGCTAAAGTTTTTGATAACACGTTAATCAAAGATGTTGGCATTAAAGATGAAGATATGTTGTATGAAGTTGATGGCCTGAAAATCGATATGTATGGTGAATTGAATGTTTCATGGAGTGAAGACAAAGTATCATTCTTTGAGCTATTAAATCGATATAATCTTAATGAAGACATTCATTTTTTAATGTATCGCAAAGGAAAACCACTTGAATTTACTTTTAAATTTGAGCCAAAATATTTGCCAGCAATTCGTACGGTGTATCCTGAATTTGAATCTGAAATGATTGACTATGAGATCATTGGTGGGCTTACGGTTATGAATCTTACGCTTAATCATCTTGGTATTTTATTACAGAATTCACCTGATCTTATTAAGTACGGTCGTATTGATAATCAACAAAAACCGGTGATTATTATTACGCAAGTGATTCCAAATTCTCAAGCATATGAATCACGTATTTTACGACCAGGTGAGATTATTGAAGAAGTTAATGGTCAAAAAATAGAGACGCTTAAAGACTTTAGAGAAGCGGTTCTTAAAAGTAAAAAGTCTGGCTTTATTACTTTGAAAATGGCGGATAATCTCTGTGCTATTCTTTCGCTTGATAAAGTTTTGAAAGAAGAAGAAATGCTTTCTACTCGTTATTATTATAAACCTTCAGCTCTTATTAAAAAGTTAGCGTAGAAAATATGTCAAAAAAAGAAATGCATCGGTTAGACAAACTTGTACAAGAAAAATTTTCTCATCTGACGAGAAATCAGATACAAAGTTTTATTATTCAAGGATACCTTAAGGTTGACGGCAAAATTGCAACTAAGCCGGGAACGCCAACTAGTCCTGAAGCGTTACTTGAATTGACAATTGAAGAACCAAAATTTGTTTCAAGAGCCGGCTTCAAATTAGAAGCGGCTCTTGATCATTTTAAGCTCGATGTAACAGGACTTATTGTTATGGATGCTGGGATCTCAACCGGTGGATTTACTGATTGTATGTTGCAACGTGGTATTAAACGGGTCTATGGCGTTGATGTTGGCTATGGGCAGGTGCATGAAAAAATTACGCGTGATACACGGCTTATTTTGTTTGAAAAAACCAACTTGCGCCATCTTGAACGGCTTCCTGAGTTAGTTGATTTAGTTACTTTAGATCTTTCATTTATTTCTTTGTTAAAAGTTATTCCTGCCGTGAAAAATGTTCTTAAGCCAATCGGTAGCATTATTACCCTTATAAAACCACAATTTGAAGCTGAGCGTGAAGACATTAGGCGTGGTGGTATTGTGAGAGACGATGCGGTTCATCAACGCGTGATCGAAAAAATTAGGATTGGCATGCTTGCTGAAGGTTTTGCGATGGTTGGGGTTATTGAGTCACCAATTCTTGGTGCTACTGCTGGCAATAAAGAGTTTCTTGCGTATTTTATTTCAAAAAATAGTTAAGGTTTCTCGAGAGAATTAAGTTTCTTATGGAAAATCTGGTGGATAAAGGCTTTATTTTTAA
>CAYHBO010000029.1:0-20193 GCA_964354855.1 uncultured Pseudomonadota bacterium
TATACCATTTCCGGTATAGTGAATTAGTTATTCTTATTTGTATTTTATTTAAAAAAAATTAACCTCCATTTAGTCGGCCAGGTTCCCGTAAGGGTTCCTGGTTGACGATTTTTGCATTTTAACATAGTCTTATGGTCTTGGGGCGGGAAAAGGCTTCTCTAAGATTTTTTAAGTTCTTCAGGATATTGAATTGATAAAGGGCTATGATGTTAGTAAAAAAAAGTTATTTTTTAGTGTTTTTCTTGTTTTTTATTGTTGGGAATGTGTCACAGCTATGCTTAAGTGCTGCTGCCCCTGTTTCACAAGAAGAAAAAATGCGAAAAAAAGCTCTAGAGATGAGTAAAAATCTTGATGCAGCTTTTGAGAGTAGAAAAAACATTTTAGAAGAACATGCACAAAAGCTGTATGACTTTGAAGACTCTTTTAATCAGCTGTTAAAACAGATGAATGTTGAGCAATTTTTTCTTCCTTATAAAGAAAAAATTCAGCAATGGCTGAAAACTCAGCAACCATCTGAAAAGTATATAAATGATATTCAGATGGCACTGAATACGATCTGTCTTGCTGAAAACGTGCAGTTTGTGTATGCGAATGAACAGCTTTCTCAAGCACTTATTTATCTAGCTAAACTTCGTTCATCAGATCCATTAACTCACGAACAGGAAATAATTGATTTAGTAACGTCGATTAAGGCTCTAGATGGTATTCCTGAAGGAATTACCGATGAGTCTTTTTTTCAATTTTTTTTAATATTTAGAGAAATAATAGCGGCCCAAGATCAAGAGAAAATGCTTGCGTTTTTTGCTGGTATCGAAAATATCAGCAAAGAGGCTGTTAAGTCGTTTTGTGTAACACTTGCTTTGGTGATGCCTAATATGGATGGTGAGATGTTGGCATCAGCGAAGCTTCTTGTATCGTTTTACCAAGCACGGGTCGAGGAAAATGATTATAAAATTATTTATCCAATTATTCTTAAGCTTAAACCGTTACTTATTGCCCTTAAAACAGATCTTGCATTGCTTCAATTAATGTTTACTGAACAAGAACAAGTGTTGGAAGCATCTCTTGAGAAGACTGTTGAGATTGAAACTCAGGCGAAAGCGTATCGTGCATTAATCATTCAACTTAAAAAGTATCATGAAACTATAAAAAACTTTGATGAGATTCAGATGCATTTTACTAAGAGTGATTGGAAACAAATAGATCGTAGTTCGCAGTTTTTTTATTACACATCTCAGGCATATGATCTTTTTACTGATTTTTTTAATTTATACCGTAGCGATTGCTGGGATAAAGATTATAAGGGAACATGTAAGGGTTTTCTTGATGCGGAATGGCGAAAAAAATTGTTGTTTCCTTGGGTTATGAATGCCGCTTTTTTTGCGGCTAATTCTGCGATGCATTATAATTTGATGCGTAGTCAGATGAGTAAAGAGGCTGTTAAGCCATTTGTTATGGGTGAGGGTGATTGTCGAGAAAAGAAAAAGGCATTCATTGGCTACTTTGGTGGCAAGGTTCCTGCTCTTGAAGGGCAAATTCGTCTTCCTGCAGCAAAAGCACTTAAGGTTAATGCTGTTTTAGAAGTAATAAAATCAGTCGGGATGCAGAAACTTCACGGATTTACCTCTTCTTCTCAAAAACTGAGTTCCATTGGCATGATGTTGGGTGGCTCTAGTTATGCATCATACCAAACAAAGAAACTTATTGTTGATGCGCTTTATTATCATACGGTTCATCAAAAATTTATTCGTGTTGATGGAAGTTCTCATGCTGGGTTGACGAGTTATGAGCCTTGGGTTACCGATGTTTTAAATACGGTTAGTTGGGGGAGTATCAGATTATCTGATGAAATAGAATCGCTGTTGTATCAAACGCTTTCTATTAATTCCCTTGATAATTTAGAAAATTTTTCTTTGGGCATTGTGACGCCCGACCTTGTTTCTAAGCTAGTAAAAATTGGGAAAGATGGATTTTTATCTAGTAGGGGAATGAAGCCTGTATTTGATAAGGTTGCAAAGTTTAATCATAAAATAATTTATGGATCAGATTTTCATAATAAATTTAAAGATAGTAGTGATGGGTTGTTATTTGCCGCTTATGCTGATCGTGAATTATTTTCGTATGGTGTAGGTTGTATTGCTAAGTTTGTTGGTGGGCATGTTATCAAAAGTTGCTCTGGTGTTCTGCTTAGTGCTGCGCGTAAAGTTGCAGAGTGTATTGTCGGAAAAAAAACGGTAGCGGAGTATGCTAAGGGTGGAGAGGCTTTTCAGTTGGTTCTTACGCAAGGATTGGCAGTGGTTCTTGGTGGTCCAGGGAGTGCTGCTTATGAAGACTGTCAGGATCTATTAGAAATTATTAAAGATATGAATCCTGAGTGGGTAGGTATGGCGCAAATGTTCTTAAGTATGGTCGGTCAAGGCAGAGGGTTCTTATTGAGTGCCTTTGGATTACGAGAGATCCCAGGAGAGCAAGATAAAGTTAATGGTGAACTTCTTAGAAACATTATTTATAAGATTTTTGTGTTTAATCCCATTAACGTAAGAATTTTAAGTGGAAAAGAAATCTCATTGGTTATATCGACGTTTATTAAAGATCCAAAAGATACTGAAGCGGTTGCCAAAAAGCTCATTTATTTTGTTCAGAGAAATGCTATCGGTAAACTTGGCGGAGCTCTTTGCGGTAAGCTTGCTGAATGGCGAGCGCGTAGTTACTGGGATAAGCGCGGTAAACCGTTTGTCTTCGGGCGGTCTATTGTTCCTGCTTAGTGAACTAAACTGAAATGAGCGTAATGCCTAATGCCTGAGCTTTTTTTATGAATATTTCTTTTTCTGTAATCAGTGTATGTTCAGCATCCCAAGCAATTGCCTTAACCTGACCAGGTAGTAATACTGCTAAGGTTGCGGGCCCAAGTGCTGGAAGGTCGTACTTCCTATTTTGTTTTGGCTGAGCTGCTTTGCAGATGATAATGTTATTTTCTCCAAGTTGAATGCCGCGTTGAATGCACTCATCAGTTCCTTCTATGGCTTCAACGGCAATGACCATGCCGTCTTTAATTATCACCGTTTGTCCAACATCAAGAGCAGAAATATTTTTTGCGAGCTGGATGCCCATCATGACATCTTTTTCAAGTTCTTGAGAAAGATGCCCGGTGATAAGGCCCGGCTTGATTAATAACCCATCTAAGACGCTATCTTGTTGTAATACTTCGATGTTGTGCGATGCGAGTTCAGACAGAATTTTTTCCATAATTGAAACATCGCTTTTATAAAAGAGTGATGCTAAGAGCTTGATAGCAAGCCAATCGAATTTTACTTTTTTGAGCAAAGCGCGCTTATCAACTTTCCCAATCATTAAAACTTGTTCAGTTTTTTTTTGTTTTAAAATATCGACAACGGCTCCTGGTCGATAAGCGTTTTGTGCAATGATATCGACTTTACCGTTAACGGTTTGTTGAAGTGATGCAAGATTTTCTTCCGGAAACAATGCAATTACAAAAAAAGGTTTTTCTTGTTTGAGAAGATTATTGCATGCTTCAAGCGGCAGGGTGCCGGTGCCTGCAATAATTGCAATCATCTGAGCCCTAGTTGCTTTTCGATATCAAAGGTAATCTTAAGAGCGATTAAATCTTTATCAACATTGCTTAAATTTTGCTTTGTTTTTATGGCGTTGATAAAATTTTCGACTTCAAGTTTGAGGGGATTATCTTTGTAGATAAAAAGATGTTCAACCATTGATTCTTGTTTGTACTTAAGTTGATCGGTTCCGATATCAACGCTTGAGCTTGCTCTGCGGTGAATTGCAATGTCTTGAGTTGTGAAATCTAAAGAGATATAAGCATCTTTTTGATGAATAGCCATGGTACGTTTTTTTATTTGAGATGCACGGCTTGAAATAATGTTTGCAATAACGCCATTTTCAAAAATGATTTGTACCGCTGCAATGTCACCAGTTTTTGTGTGTACATTGGTTATATGCTGGTTAATTTTTTTTACCGGAGAATCAATGAGATTTAAGATGATATCAAGGTCATGAATCATGAGATCAAGAATAACACTATCTTGTTGAACGCGTGGGGAAAATGGTCCCATGCGGTGACTTTCGATAAGGTAAGGTTGATCAATAATTTTTTTGAGTTCTTGTACGGCACCATTGAAACGTTCAACATGACCGACGTGTAAAGCTAGCCCATTTTGTTTAGCAAGAGCAAAAAGCTCAATGGCTTCATCTAATGTTTTAGTTAGAGGCTTTTCAAGAAGGATATGTTTGCCTTTATTGAGGCATTTTTTGGCGACTTCGTAATGATAATTGGTTGGAACGGCGATGATAACGCCATCAACGGCATCAAGCCATTCATGAAAATCTTTTGTCTTCTTTGTGAGTGGGTTTTTAACTTTTTCCCATGTTTTTTCGTCGTGATCAGCAACGCCAACGAGGGTTACTTGTGGTAAAATTCCACAGACAGAGGCGTGATAACCACCCATCTTGCCAAGGCCAATAACGCCAAGTTTAATCATAATGCTGCAACCTCTTCGTTTTCAGTTTCATCGTTACTATTTTGAGAGAATATGCGGCGAGATACGCCGCGGGAACTTGCAGTTATAAAAGAGAGAAATTCATGTACGTAAGGGTCTTGCCCCCAACTTTCTTGTGTACGCATGCTTTCGATCGTTTCCATTGAAAGTTTTTCTTGATAGAAAAGTCTGGTTACGATGCGTAAAGCATTACAGTTTTCAGGTGTTAATCCGGCTCGTCTTAAACCAATAATGTTAAGGCGGGTAAAAGAGGCAGGTAATCCAGAAAATATAGAGAACGGTGGGAGATCTTGTCGTATGGCACTGTATGGTGCAAGGGCGGTAAACTTTCCAATGCGGCAAAACTGATGGGTGGCTGAATTTGCCATTATGATGACATTATTTTCAAGATGAGTATGTCCAGCTAGATTTACACTGTTAACGAGGGTAACGTTATCGCCTAAAAATCCATCATGAGAGATATGGCTGAAATTCATAAGGTAACAGTTATTACCTATGGTTGTTTTACCAGTTGGATAACGAGATGCGTGAATGGTAACAAATTCTCGAATTTCACAATTTTCACCAATGACAACAGATCCAAAACTTTCCTTCATGCCAACAACTTGCGCAGGAAAACCGATCGTGACATTTGCATGTAGTCTGGTTCCTGAACCAATGGTTACATCACCAATTATAATACAAAAAGGGCCAATTTTTACGTTTGATGCAAGTTTTACATTTTTACCGATAATTGCTGTTGTATGGATATAAGTTTCTTCTGTGGAAAAAAAAATATCCTCGAATGAGGATCCGTTAAGATCTTTATTAATCATATGAGTACTGCACTGTTGTAAAAAAATTGGGGCGGAAGGATTCGAACCTCCGCGTGGCGGGACCAAAACCCGCTGCCTTACCACTTGGCGACGCCCCAGAAAAACTATTTCAAATGAATGAGAGAACTATTCTTCAGAAGAAGAACCTTCTTCTTCGCTGGCTGCCCGTGTAGGGTCATCCATTACTTTTTTGTATTCTTCAACTACTTTTTCTTCAACGAGTCTTCTTGTCTCGACGTTGAGCGGATGTACGATATCTTTAAAAGATCCATCTTTTTTTCTACGAGAAGGCATCGATACAAAGAGTCCTTTATCGCTTTTTATAATCTTCATATCACGTATAATAAAACAATCATCCAAGACCATGGTTGCGTAAGCCTTCAACTTACCTTCATTTACTGGATAAACTTTTATTTCTGTAATTGTCATGTACTATCCTTAGTTAGCCATAATCCTGACGTATAAACCGTCAAGTTCATTGAACTGTCCAAACTCCCTGTCTCATCAACGATGGCATCAATTTAAATCCTAGATGCCTCTTTGTCAATAGCTTTTTAATCAAAAAGTGCTTTTTTTTGTGCTGCTCGTAATTTTGCTGAACGAGAGGAGCGATTTTGTTGCATCTCTTCTTCTGTTGCGGTAACTGGTTTAGTGGTAAGAGGAAAAAGCTTTAATGGATTATCTCTAAAAAACGTCTTTACAAGGCGATCTTCAAGAGAATGAAAACTGATACAAACAAGAGTCCCTTCAGAGTTAAGATGGTGTAGTGCTGAAGAAAGGAAAAGTTTTATATTTTCTAGTTCTTGATTAACTTCAATACGTAAGGCTTGAAAGGTTTTTGTGGCAGGATGAACGGAACTGTTTCCCTTTCGAAAAACGATACTTTCAATGAGTGTTGCAAGTTGTTTTGTCGTGCTAAAGGCTGTTTTTTTACGTTCTTCAATAATAGCACGAGCGATTTTTTTTGCTTGTGCTTCTTCACCGTAATCAAATAAGAGCTGTGCTAGTCTGCGTTCTTCATAATTATTAAGGATATATGCAGCAGTTATTTTTTGGTGTGCTGATGACATGCGCATATCAAGCGGTGAATCTCTTAAGAAAGAAAACCCATCTTCTTGAAAAATTTGAAATTGTGATGTGCCAAAATCGGCAAGAATGCCATCTATTTTCGCAATTTTTTCTTTTTTTAAAAGACGATGTAAATGAGCAAAATTTCCCCAGAGTACTTTTAATCGGTCTCCATAGGTTTCTAAGAGTTGTTGTGCGTTACGATCAAGTGCTTGCGTATCCCAGTCTAAGGCAATGACTTTACATAACGGCTCACGGTCAAGAATTGCTTTGGTATGGCCACCTCCACCGAAGGTAGCATCTAAATAAATTTTATGAGGTTGCGGATTAAGATAATGTAGAACTTCGTTAACGAGAACACTTTGATGATAGGTACTAATTATTGTTTGATTGGGATTGGTCATTGTTTTATGTTACCTTACTATTTTAGTCATATCGTTTTTTTTTATCGGTTTTGTAGTGAATTCTATTGAGTCTTCAAGAATACCATATTTTTTAATGTCTATCTCAACGATTCCGTGATGAAACTTATGTAAGTTTCCGATATTAATAATTCGTCGTTGTTCTAAGAGTTCAAATGTTGATTCTTGAGCAAGTTTTTCTTCACTTTTCTTAAAAATTGCTATGTAGCCTGTTGTATGTTGACGATCGTAGTCTGAGGTAATTGTTTCAATATCTATCTCACCATAATCGTCAGGGTTGAGCGTTAATATTTTTGTTTTATTGAATCGCCACGATTCTAAATCATCTTTTTCTGTTGCAGATATTAAAGATTTTTGTGCTTTTTTTGAATAAGAAAAGCCGCAAATCAAGATTGTTTTGTTTGTATTGTTATGTACATAAAAATCAACTTCAGGCTTCTTCTTTTGTATTTTATTTTTTTCTATAAGTTCAAATTCCAAGAATGGTTTTTTAAAGCCATAGTGTGCAGAATTGAGTGTAACCTTCTTTCCTTTGAGGTGATCAAGTATATCAAGGTCTATTTTTTCTGCATCATCGAGAAGTTCATAAATAGAATCATCAGCTTCTTTTTGTGTGCTGAAGACTCCAAGAACACCATAAATATTCTTTCTATCATCTTCATAAGTTATGCGGGGAATATTGATGATGGTGTTTTTCCCTATATCTATTGGGTAAATAGAAGATTTAATCCAGTGCCATCGACCGAGTACAACCCTTCTTATGTGGGTAAAACAGGTCACATAAATTTTTTTGCCAGTTAAATTTTCTACTTCAAAGTTTAGTTTGTTTTCTACAGATGGTTGAGGGGGCTGATTTTTGGTGATTTCTTTTGGAATGGCTGCATTGTTTTCTTGAGCTATTGGTGGTGTTGCAGGTGTTACGAGTATTGGTGCAGGTACGGCTGTGACTACCGGTGTATTCTGCTGTTGTGCACACCCTACAACTAATAGAAGCGAGAGCCATATAACGATACTCGGGTAATGGTAAAATACCTTCTTCATAATTATATTCCTTACGCTTCATTCGTTTTATAATGCTGGATTGAAATCTTTTTCATGTTATCCCATTAATATTTTTTGTTCGATAGTTTTAAGATTTTGTGCAAATTCTGCATCGGTTTTGAGCATCCCATCAACTTTTCCTATGGCGTGAATAACGGTTGAGTGGTCCCTTCCTCCGATATAATCACCAATAGATTGAAGTGAATTAAAGGTGAATTTTTTCATAAAATAGAAGGTCATTTGTCGTATAGATGAAATGTTTTTGTTTCGTTTTTTAGACTTTATATCGATCGGTGATATGCCATAGTGTTTAGCAATGAGTTTTAAGATGTTATCAAATTGTATTCCATCTTTCTTTTTTTCATCATGAAGGTTGAGGAGTACTTTTTTTGCCATTTCTATGGTAATTGGTTGGTTGGTAAGGCTGGCAAAGGCACTGACACGTAGGAGGGCTCCTTCAAGCTCTCGAATGTTGGATAAGGCGCGAGAGGCGATAAAAAAGGAAACTTCATCATCAAGTGTAATGTTTTGTTTTGTTGCTTTTTTTCTGAGGATTGCAATTTTTGTTTCAAGATCAGGTATTTGAATGTCTGCTACAAGTCCCCATCCCATACGTGATTTAAGGCGACTTTGAAGGCCAATGATCTCATTGGGAAATGTGTCACTTGAAAGGATAATTTGTTTTTGCTGTTCATAAAGGTTGTTGAAAATATGGAAAAACATTTCCTGTGTTTGTTCTTTATTTGAAAGAAATTGTACATCGTCGATTAGGAGAAGATCGAGATCTTGGTATTTTTTTCGAAATTTTGCGGAGCGATCAAAGCGAATTGAGTTAATAAACTCATTAACAAAGTTATCAGTTGATTCATAGCGTATCTTTGCGTTTGGATAACGTTTAATAACCTCATTGCCCAGTGCATGAAGAAGATGGGTTTTTCCAAGTCCGGTTCCCCCATAAATAAACATTGGGTTATAAATGTTGCCAAGGTTATCAATAATAGCATATGCGGCTGCATGTGCGAGCGAGTTTGTTGGACCAACAATAAAGTTATCAAAAGTGTATAGTTCATTAAGATTGTTATTGTACTTTTCTCGATCTTTCCCATAGTTGTTTTGTACCACTACTAGCGTGCACGGTTCTTTTGCTGTGTTGGTATTGTTGGGTTTCGGCTTACTTGTGAAGTTATTTGTAATGTTATTACTTATATTGGTTTTTTGTGGTTCTGGTTTTTTTATGGGTTGAAAACGAGTTGTTTTAAAATTCATTGGTTGATCGTGTGCAACGGAAGCTGGAATAATTGTTTTTTGATTGATTTGGCTTTTGTTCCCAATTTGAATATTAATGGCATTATGGTGGAGTAATCGTGATAAATGCGTGTTTAACAGTAATAGGTAATGTTCTTGAATCCATTTACTCACAAACTGATTTGGGGCTTCAAGGATAACTTTACCCGATTCAGAGTCCCAATGCTTGAATGTGACAGCTTTAAACCATGTTTCAACAACTTGGCTGCCAGCTTCTTCTTTTATGATTTTTAAAAACTCTTCCCAGATCAGTTGCACTGTCTAAGTATCCTTCGGTGAATTAATTTAATTTTATGGTAAGGTCATGACTAGTCGTTGAGATTTTCTAAGGAACAGTATAGCAAAGGGCTTGGAGGTTGTGTATGAAAAGGTTTTCTTACTCGATAGTTTTTTTTCTGAGTATTGTTTTTTTGGGATGTGGAAAAAAAGAGGTAAAAGGGAATAAAAAATTAGCACAAAATTATTTTAAATTGGCTTATGTCGAACTTTCAGATCCTCACGTTGGAATCTATCACTACAAAAAAGCACTTGGTTATGTAGAAGAGGCGCTTGTGCAAGATAGAAATGCTCAGTATCTGGGGATGAAAGCAACCCTGCTCTTTAAACTTGGTCAAAATACTGAGAGCCTGGATTTTTATGAGCAAGCATTAGGATGTTGTAACGATGCTTGTCTTAAGACTGAAATAACTAATAACTATGCCTGTCTGTTGGCTCAGCTTGGTGATTATGATAAGGCCTCTGGGTTGTTTAAGTTTCTAAGCATTGATCGGTATTATTTAACCCCAGAAGTGGCCTTGGTAAATCTCGGTAAAATGAGCGTTGAAAAAAAAGACTATAAACAGGCGCAGTGCTATTTCCAACAGGCGGTAACTATGGTCCCAAGTTATCTTGATGCACATTTTTTCTTAGCCTGGTCCGCTTATCTTAATAAAGATGTAGTATTAGCAAAACAGGAAGTTAAGACGCTGTTATATCTTGATCCTGATTGTAAGATGGCGCATCAGCTTGAACAACAATGGGGAATCGTTTAGTAATCAATCATTTTTGTACCGGTTTTAATAAAGTCTTTGTTTTTTATTTTAAATATTTTATATTTGTATTATATTAATTATAAAACAAGGGATAGATGATGATTGGTCTTATGCTTCGACTTTTTATTGTGGTGGTTTGTGGTCTTATGTTAAGAGGTCTTTTTGCTGAAGGTACTTATGAACCGGTTATTTTAAGCCTTGTTGCTGAGCAAGGAGACTCAAATAGCGTAAATCAGATGATGAGTCCTATTGGTTCTGGTGTTATGGAGATTAAAGGTGAAAAAGATTTTAATAGGCTTTTCTTAATCTCACGTATTCAAAAACGACCTATGGTTATCTGTTTCTTGTCGTCTCAAGCCAGTAAAGAGACATCTGAAGAAGGGCAATCATTGGGGATGAAAAGTAGCTTTTCTGAAATAGTTACTGAAGGAAAGTTTAGTAATTTGTTGTATGCCCTTGTCGATATCAGTGCTAATTCAGAAACGGCTAAAGTTTTTGATCGGTTTTTGGTGTTAACTAAGATGAAAAAAGATGAAGTTCAATTGCCGCTTACCGGTTTTTTGGTTGGGGATCGTTTGCTTTTGCCCATGAACTCTGGGGCTATGACCGTTGATGGGTTACGTGCCTTTATTGCTTCTAAGATTGTGCGTCAATAGTCATGTTTCACTAAAAATTGTATAGATTTTATAAAAACATTATTCTCTATGGATGTTTAATTCATTAAAAAGGAGATAGTGTGCGTTATATAAATCATATTTTTTTTATTGGAGCTTCAGTTATGTTACTGAGTTGTAGAAGTGCTGCGGATAAGAAGGCAGACTGGATTAAAGAGTATCCGGAGGCGATGGGGCAAGGAATTGATACGATTGATAATCTTACTAGGCTTTTCCCAAAATCATCTGAGCAAATAAAAGCATGGACTGAAGCGAGTATGCAGTTAGCTCGTCAGGAGCTTGATGTAATGTTGACGATTCCTGGAAGTGAACGAACTTTTAATAATACCGTACGAGCATTGGATCATTCTCAGAGTAAAATGTCACGTTTTGCAAGTCTTGCAGAATTAGCGAGCATGACGAATCCTGATAAAGAGATGCGTGATGCTGGTCATGTTGCATCTACTGAGTTGAGTCAATTTTCGGTTGATCTTTATTTAAATCCTGATCTTTATAGAGCTTTCCATGAATATTATGATCATAACGGAAAAACTGAAAATTTAACCGATGAAGAACGTTATTACTTAGAAGAGTCGATGAGTGATCTTAAGCGATCAGGTCTTGCTTTACCACCTGAAAAACTTTCGCAAGTAAAACAGCTTAAAAAAGATATGGCACAGATTGGTAATGATTTCTCATTAAATATTGCAACCGACATGCCCACCATCAAAGTTGGATTGAATGATTTAAAGGGTATTAATTCAGACATGATTGCTTCTTTAAAAAAAGATGGCGTTTTGTATGTTCTCGGTGTTGATTACCCAACTTACTTTGAAGTAATGGAAAAATGTCAGGTTGCAGCGACACGACGTGCGATGTATTTTGCCTTTAATAATCGCGCTTATCCAAAGAATGATCCACTATTAAAAGATCTTTTCAAAAAACGTGACGAAGTTGCGAAATTGCTTGGTTATAAAAACTTTGCTTCGCTTGATATTGATAACACCATGGCCAAGACAGAGGCTCAGGTAGAAAGATTCTTACAAAATCTTGCCTCAATTGCATCAAAAAAATGTCGCAAAGAACTTGCTGTTTTATCTGCCCAGATGCCAGATGGGGCTGAATTGACCAAAGACGGTTTGTTGCATGCCTGGGACTATATGTACGTGCATGCGGCTTATAAGCAAGCTAACTTTGACATAGATGAATCAAAAATTGCAGAGTATTTTCCGGTTCAAAAAGCATTGGATGGAATGTTTGCTATTTACCAAAACTTTCTTGGTCTTACCTTTAAAGAAATTAAGCCAAGTTGGGCATGGCATGAAGAGGTACGTTTAATTGAAGTGTATTGTACTGAGACCAATAAATTTCTTGGGCATCTTTTATTAGATCTTTATCCTCGAGATAATAAATATACTCATGCTTGTTATGTTCCTTTGGTTCCATCATTTAAGGTTAATGGAGTGAATACACCATCAGTTGGGGTAGTGATTGCTAACTTCCCGAGACCTTCGGGCGATAAGCCAGCTTTACTTAAACACGCTGATGTTGAAACTTTCTTTCATGAATTTGGCCATGCTATGCATGGAGTGCTGGGAAGAACAGAGATGGCAGGGATGGCTGGAACATCAGTAAAAACTGATTATGTTGAGATGCCGTCACAGATGTTTGAAGAGTGGATGCTTGAGTCGGAGATTCTCAAAAAAATAAGTAGTCATTATAAAACGGGTGAGCCATTGCCTGATGAAATTATCCAAAAGAAAATTGAGCTTAAAAAGTTTGATTCAGGATTCTTTGTGGTACGTCAGTGTATGCTTGCGTTCTTGTCATTGAACTTAGGTCAGGCTGATAAACATGCACTTGATCCAGCGGCTTTATGGCGTGCACAATTTGAGAAGTATATGAGTGGCCTGATTCGATTTGAGCCGGAAGCTCATCAGCATGCAGCATTTGGTCACTTAGCAGCTTCAAACTATGCTTCTAAGTACTATGGTTACATGTGGTCAAAGGTTTTTGCTGTGGATATTTTTGCTGAAGTTAAAAAGCATGGAATTCTTAATAAAGAAATTGGTCAACGTGTTGCTCAAGGGTTACTTGGTAAAGGCGGTAGTATTGATCCTGAGATCTTGCTTCATACATTCTTGGGACGTGATCCTAATCAAGAAGCATTCTTACACGATCTTGGTTTGCAATAACCTTGGCGTTTAATAAAAAAGGGCACGTTAACGTGCCCTTTTTTATTGATTCAAATTGATTAGTATCGACTATTTATGCTCAAATGCTCGATATTCCATCATTTCATCATATTCTTCATGATTATCATGACAGATGCATTTGTGACGAGCGCACTTTTCGCATTTGTTCTTCTTTGGTGCTTTTTTCTTTATCTTGATCACCTTTTCTTGTGCTTTTCTTGGTGCGGCTTCTGGAGCTTTTCTTGGTGCGGCTTCTTGAGCTTTTTTCGGTGCGGCTTCTGGTGCTTTTTCTTTTTCTAAATGGTGGCATTTACGTTCGGAACTCTCTGCGGATGATCCATTTTTACCACACCCTGTAAGGGTAACTGCGGCTAGGATAATGAGCATTGAGGTCATTATTTTTTTTCTAAAAAGTTCGAACATAATGATTTTCTCCACTTAATTATTTATGGTCGTCATGGTCCATTTCATGGTTTTTGTCATGTTTTGCATGCTTAGCTTTCTTTTCATGCTTAGCTTTTTTTTCGTGTTTAGCTTTTTTTTCGTGTTTAGCTTTTTTTGCATGTTTTTCATGTTTTACATGCTTAGCTTTCTTTTCATGCTTGGCATGTTCTTCGTGGTGTTCGCCTTTTTTTGCGCAACCAGATATTGCAACTACTGCAGCCAAGAGAGCAAGCATTGAAGCGTACATTGTTTTTTTCATTGATTCGAACATAGGGTTCTCCTTTGTTATGGTTATAATTATATTCACGATATTGCGAGTGTAACTCCATCTTTTTTTATAGCACAAGAGTTTTGTTTCTTGGGTTACTTTTCAAGATTAATATGTCGGGTGTCAATAAGCTCTATGCCGTTGTTTTTTTTACTAAATGCTTTTTTTTGGTTGTTATTAGCTGGAAGAGTAACATCATATTCTTGGGAATATGGATCGTTATGATGAATAACTGCAGGCATCTTGTTTGTCTGATCTTTTGTGCATGCTGATAATAGTGTTATAAGCGTGCATAGTCCCATCAGTAATATATGTTTTTGATTATAGAACATACAATTTTTCCCCATAGTTTAATAAGTGTTACAATGTCTTAATAAGTACCTGCTTTGTGCCTTTGGTTGTATCAAATTTTTTCTCGGTTTTTATTTGTTCAAAAAATGCTTTGTAATCGAGAGCTCTGAGCGAACATTCTTCTTTATCGATATCGCCAACAACTAAAAATGCAAAGGGTAAAATGCACTGTACGGTTTTGGTTGCCAGATCAGACTTAAGGTCTACAACAATGTTATTGATGTTGGTTAAAATAATAATGGTATTACGGGCAATGACATCACCAATGTTGGCGGGAACTTCGGTTATCTCCCAATAAACAACATCTTTATCTTCAGTCTTGACTGTGCTAGGAGGTTGGGTTGCAGGATCAACTTTAGAGTCAGTATCAGATTTCTTTGCTTGATCGACTTTTTTAGTAAACAGATAATATTTGGCTTTTTCTTTGAAGCAGCAGTTTTCAATGGTATTGCCATTGAATTTTTTTACTTCAATATTGGCTGTTATTGCTACATAAATGTTATTGCTGTCAGGCCCTCTCAGTGGAAACGTTACTAACCCATGATGACTAGAAGAGCTGACATATCCTCCATAAATAAAGCTGAATCCGCTAAGGCTAGGTTTGAGAAAGCTTTGAATAGTTGTCTGAGAAATATTTTGAGTCGTGTTGCTTGAAGGTGTTTTATTATCATTAGTTTGGGTTATTTCTTTTTCATAGGCTTGTTGAGCCGCTTGTCGCACTTCTAAAGGTGCATGTTTAAGTTGTAACACAAGGTCATTATCAGCACAAAGCGAGCCATATTCTATCAGTTTCATGATAAAAATAGTGGTGAGAAGGAATTTTTTTGTTATGATCATAATCTTCACTCGTTTAAACAGTTTAATAAACTTGCATTACCATTATTTTACCAGTAATCTTTCAATTAAATCTACAATTTGAAATAAATTATAAAATAGACATGAAAAGGAACATTATGATACCGGTATCGGCAGACGAAAAAGTATGGGGGCTTCTTGAGCGAGAAGGGAAAGTTTCTCCTGAGCAGCTTGAGTTATTCAAGCGTTATGAAGCATTTATGGCTGAGCGTAATGAAGAGGTTAACTTGACCGCTATTACTGCTCCATTGAGTGTTGTTCGCTATCATTTTCTTGATTCTTTAATGTTGTCAAAGTTTCTGGATATGTCGACGATAAAATGTCTTGCAGATATTGGTACCGGAGCAGGTTTCCCGGCTATTCCTCTAAAAATTATGTTTCCGCATCTTAAGTTGGTGCTTATCGAAGTAAATAACAAAAAACGGCAGTTTTTGATTGATTTGATCAAGTTACTTGAGCTTAAGGCTGACGATATTCAAATTTGTGGCTATGACTGGCGAACGGTGTTGCGTATTACTGACTATGACATTGATTTGTTTGTGACACGTGCTGCGCTTGCTGACGAAGAGCTTTGTAGAGCCTTTAAGCCTGGCTGCCGCTATAAAAATGCGTCTATGGTTTATTGGGCTGCCAAAGAGTGGGAAGTTCACCCACGGGCTGCTGGGTTGGTGCGGCGCGTTGAAGAGTATAAAATTGCGTTGAAGCGTCGGAAACTGGTTTTCTTTGGTTTACCCACAGAGTAGTTAAGTTTTTCTTGTTTTTAATATTTGACCCAGGGGCTTAAGAATTAATGCTTAAGCCCCTGGGTTTTTTGATGGTATTTTAATGTAAATGTTAATTTTACTGTACTAAATATATACCGTGAAATGTGTTATTTGTTCCTATCTGTACTTATTTCTGGCGTCCCGACATACTGAACTTCCGATTTTCTGGTTACTGATCCCAGGTTCAAGTTTGTAGGTAGAGGTGTATGCTGGTTCTTCTCCAGAATTGCAAAGCTCGGTGACACTTACTTTGTTGTTTATAATGTTGAATTCTTTTTTATGCGTTTCAAAATGGTGTGCAAGCTGGTGATGATGAGTTGCCATGATGGTTATATTGTGTGACATTTTGCTTAAAGTTGCTATGTCAGTTTTTGCTTCTTTAATGGCGGTTTCATCATCGGTGCCGGTATAAATTTCATCAAAAATAACCAAACTGAACGCGTTGTTCATCTCTCCTATTTGTTTTACAGCATAAAGAATCTCTGCGGTTCGTGCGGCTTCAGCTTGAAAGAGTGACTGGCTTCCAATGGTATCCGTTATGTTCAGATAGGTTTCTATGAGCGCGAATGGAGTTACTTTCATGTTCTGTGCTGGGGCTATGCCAAAGGTTTGCGCCATAATAACCGCAATGACTACTTCACGTAGGAATGTTGATTTCCCGCCTGCATTAGGGCCAGTGATGATCATATTTTGTGTAATGTCATCGTTTACTCCAAGTGAAACGTCATTAGTGATTGCGGTGTTTGGATCAAGCATAGGGTGCCATAGCTCAGAGATTTCTAGGCGGGGGCTTGTGTCTTGAGTGTACTCAGTAAAGCAGTACTGTGTTGCTTGTAATGATTTGCAATACTTGGCAATCGAAAGATAGATATCAATCTGTCCTGCAAATTTTAAGAGATCAATAAGGCTTGATGGATCAGACTGTATAGCGTTGAAGGTACTTAATGTTTTCCCTGGAGATCTCGACGTACAATAACCATTGAGGATTTTTGTCGTGTTGGTTTGAGTGCATTTTTCTATGGAATTAAGTTGCGAGTTATTTTGTATGGTTTCTTCAAGCGTTTTAATTGCATTGGAAAGCATTGAAGCTTGCGTCATCTTTTTATCAATGTCACTGGTGACTTTGGCATGGGACTTTGCAATAGCAAAACTCATCTTGATTCCTTTGTACCAGCTGTATAACTCATAGCAGTTGAGTGCAATGACGGCGGCTCTTATTGGTTTTGTTACCTTAATGCTTTTTGTTCCAATAACGCCCATGTTTATGTCGACTTTATCTTTGAACATGCCATCAAATCTGGCTTCGTAATGGGTCTTTGCCGTTTTGAAAAATGATGGTGATTTGTAGTCTGGGTTGAGTTCTGAAAGAAATTGAGCTGACATTTTTTGTATAATAAAACTACTGATTACGGGTAACAGTAGCGGCGTTATTACTGCAAAGGTTTGTCCAATGGTAGTATCTTTTTGATAGTTAAGCCCGAGAGCCGTTGTATTTTTGTTCAAATTTTCAGAAGAAAAATAGGGTATTTTGTAGTAATCGTTGATAGTGTCATCATGCTTTTTAAAGAACCAAAGTATTTCTTTCTCGAGTGCTTTGATTGTGGTGATCTGTTGATTAAGTGCTGTAAATAATGCTTCGTCGGTGAGCAACGTCTTAATGATCAGTTGCCGTTTTTGTAAAACATCAATGTCGATAGTAGGTTCATACAGCATTTTTTGCAGAAGAATTTTACCAACGACCGTTGCGGTGTGATCTAACTTGTTGAAAAGGTGTTGATCGGGTTTGTCAGGGTTGCCAGAGTAAAAGAGGGTGAGATCTTTGCATACATGATGTTTTAGTTGATTGGTTTTTTCATCCGTGAGTTCTTTATCGTTTACTTGGAGCATGTTGTAGGCGATCTGTAGTGCTTCTCCAGGCAGTAAGTCCTGTGTTTTGAGGCTATCCCATTTTGATGGTAGTTGTTGTTTGTTTATCTTCTTGTTTTCTTCGTTAATACTGGTTATTTGTTTTTGCTCTTCCTGTATATCAATTGCGCAGGATGGGAGGTAAAGCATAGCAAGATTATCATAAATATTCTTAGGTGTGATAGTTAAAGGATAGGTAAGTAACGCTAAAATAATGCTAATTTTTTTAAATATGGTGGTCATAGTCTGATCTTTCGATGAGATTGTTTATACGATTTATTGAGATTGATTGTGTTGTTCTAGAACAAAAACGAGTATAAGATCTCAGGTAACCTGAGGGTCAACTGTTATTTTGCGAGTTATAGAAAATTAATCTTTACTGAACTCCAGCAAGTCGCCGGGTTGGCACTCAAGCTCTCTGCAAAGAGCTTCTAGCGTTGAAAATCGAATTGCTTTAGCTTTGTCATTCTTGAGAATGGAAAGATTGGCTTCCGTAATATCAACGCGTTCTGCAAGTTCATTGAGTTTCATTTTTCGTTTGAGCATCATTTCATCTAGGTTTACTTTTATGTGTGCCATGATACCTCCTAGACCGTTAAATCTTGATCGTCTTGTAGTTTTGCAGCTCGAGCAACGACGGCAGCAATACCTGCAAAGAGAACATACATGAAGAGATGTGTTAATCCCATCATACCAAGACCGAAAAACATGATACTTTTTTGCATTTTTGGCATAAGTACTATGTAGGTAAAAGTGATTTGAGTCATGTTATAAAGGCCCCAGTATAAAGACATTTTTTTAAGCTGGGCAAAAAGAAGAGCTGATGGCGTACTAAAAGTTTCACCTTTACTAGATAAGCGAGCGATTTTAATACCGATCCAAAGCCCATAGACCATGAAAGCAGCACTTACGGCACCTATCAAAAAAAGGCATATACGCTGCAGAATTGAGAATGCATAGGGGTTATAACCGTAAAGATCATCCATGGCCTTCATAACTTTTTCGCCCATTAAGAGATCTGGGAAAATATTATTAATAATAAGCATGGCGACAACAACGGGAATAAGAAGCATACAGAGAATTTCAATGCACTTACCCCAAAATTTTGCGTTTAGTTTCATAAGCGCCTTTCATTATTTGAATAAACTTATAGCAATCACGATTTTGTAACGTTACGGTGCTTATGTTACTATAAAAATATCGAAAATCAATAATTATTTATCGAAAATCGATATTTTTATTAAGTTTATTGTAATTAGTATTGGTCTATTGTAGTATTGGTTTAATAATTAATTTATTAAGGAGTGATATGAGAAAAATAAATGCGACATTTTCTATTCCAGAAGAGACTAGTAAGCTTCTTCATGCGGTAGTTGGTCAAAGAAAAATCAGTAGTTTTGTGACGCAAGCCATAAATGATGCTTTGGCAAAAGAAGTAGATGGATTGCGAGAGGCTTATAAGCTTGCGGAAAAAGATCCTGCACGTCAGGAAGTGATAGATGATTGGAAAGTACTTGATGGTGAGGGTTGGGAATGAGTAGCCCTAAAAAAGGTGAAATTTACTGGGTTAATTTAGATCCAACGGTCGGATCAGAAATTAATAAAAAACGTCCTGCGGTTATTGTGTCAAACGACGTTGGTAACGAAATTTCACGACGAGTAATAATTGCGCCTATTACGAGTAAAGTAACAAAAATATTTCCGTTTGAGGTCGAGGTAGAAGTTAAGGGGAAAAAGGGTAAAGTGTTGCTTGATCAAGTGCGAGCCGTTGATAAGTTAAGACTTGAAAATAAAATTTCAGAGTTAGACGTTGAAACGATGCAAGAAGTTAATGATGCTTTAAAGATTGTTTTTGCATTAAGATAACTAACTTCCTTGAATTTAACGCTATTGTTCGTTTAGTGCATCTACGGGATTAAGCTTAGAGGCCTTTATGGCGGGGTAAAGTCCGAACAGAATCCCAAGGAAAATGCCAATGATGCCTCCAATACTGCAGATGCACATTGCCTCGATAAGAAATTGCCGTCTGATAATGCATGGTGTAGCGCCAATTGCCATGAGTCGGTGTCACCAGTTCCTGGATCAATGATGGTAAGAAGCTGGCCTACCTGAACATGTTCATTTTATTTTACACAAAGCTCTTTGACAATGCCTGATATGATACTGCCAACTTTAACAGGATTTTTAATATCGAGGTCTCCGCTGGCGGTAACTGATTGGGTTAACGATCGCGTTGTAAGACGTTCGGTTTTAATGATTGGGGCTGGTTTTTGATAGAGATGTTTTTGTTGGTCGTTTTAGTAATGGATTACTTGTCTTCTTCGCATTCAGTGTCGATTGGACTCTATTTGCTGTCATTACTGTTTGCTTGTTGTTCTTCTTTCCCCTGCTTGTGTGATCTCCGTAATGCTAGCTACAAGGCCGGTGGCCACGAGTAATAGTTTTAAAAGTTTCATATTAAGTTCTCCGTTTAAATTAAATAATAATTATGTTCGGAAAGCTGTTTAGTAATTTTTGTCTGCCGGCATCGGTGATGTTGTGGCA
>CAYHBO010000030.1:0-19384 GCA_964354855.1 uncultured Pseudomonadota bacterium
AATGTTTCAGCAAGGAAATGTCAGGTGTTGCATTTAAAACTAGACGATGCCCATAGCTAGCGTAAGAAATAAAGTAGAAATTATTCTTTTGAAAATCATAGAACCTCAAGTTTGCTTGTTAAATATTTCATATCTGTATTTAATTATATAAGATTTGATAAATAAGTCAAATGCTTGAATTTAAGCGAAAAAGTGGGGTTTTTGTGGGGAAATTGGAGGGGGCTTTATCTTTAGTCACTGACAAAAAAGGCTTTGTTTTATAATTTTATTAATATTTTTAACTGATACGTACGTCATCCTCGCGAACGCGGGGATCCAGGTTTTACTTACTTTCTAGTACTTTTTGGATAATTTTTTTATTAAAAGTTCTGGACCCCCGCGTTCGCGAGGGTGACGTTGATAAGTATTGATAGCGCTCTCAAAGTTTCAACGAGAGCTCATATTAGCTTTTTTCTTTTATAATGACGTTCCCCTAAAAACTTACCGCCATTTGGCAACCGACCGTGCTGCTGTTAATAATGTTCTTTCCTGCTACCGGTAATTTATAGAAAATTTCTAGTTGTGGCATAGCGGAAGGTGAAGATTCACAGAAGTCATAATTGATTTTAAACAGAAGGTTATGAGCCTGCCATTCTTGTAGACTTCCTGCAGAGTTCACAATAGCGAAGTTAAAATCATTACTTTTTGGTGTCATGATATCGTCATCGTGTTTGATGTAGTCATAAGCAAATGATGCTGAAAATCCATGAGGGAAATGGTATGCCTGAAGATATAGATGAAATTGCCAGGTAAGACCGTATTCTTTAAGAACGCGTCCTTTGTTCAGTAATAAAAATTCTGTTTGGAGTGTGGTTGTCTTTAAGCGACGCATGCTTGTGTTATCAAAGAGCACCATAAAGTCTGCATCAAGGCCGGCTTTAACGTGATGAATAAAATTCAATCCAAGGCTTAATCCTACCGGCATGCCCCATGCACCATCGTTTCCCATGGGCATTGAAAATGCTTGATCGATATTTTTAGCTGCGCCACTTGGAATACTTAAGCCAATTTTTGCACCGATCTCAACTTCTTTAAGGTTTTCTTTATTTTGTGGAAATTGTCCATCCCACGCAAACATGACAAGGATGTCGCCGATGCCGGTTTTTTTCCATGGAGAAAGATCAAGCCCTCCCCATTGTTTTACATTTTGTATGAGGTTATCTGTCACCAGTTGTTTAACTAAGATATCTTGCGGTGCGGTTGCTTGGGTGCGATCAGTGTTAGTACGGTCAGTGATGCTTAAACTTCCAATTTCTTGGTGTCTGATGGGGAAGTGTGTTGATAACGAGAAAGTACCAGGGATCTTATCAAAAACAAAACCTCGTGAACCAAAGATGGTCCAATCCCAACCACTAAACGTACCGGTAGTAAGTTGTGTTCCTCGCATGCCATCACGTTGTATGGTTTGGAGGAATAGTGGAATGCTGCCGCCGCTTGAGGTGACGAGTTGTGCGTTAACGGTTGGCAATGGGTTTTCGATCATGGCCAATGATGATTGATAGTTATCATAAATTTGAAGTACATTGCTTTTTTTACTACATGGAGTCCGTGAGCTACTGGTGGTGGCATACTCAAAACGTGATCCGAATTGCCATTTATGTTCGCCGACGTAGGGTAATTTTACGGTTGCATCAGAAGGTCTAAAAAAATTGGTGACATCATGAGTTCCAACAAATGCCGGTAAGTTTGTGATAGACCCAAGCATTAAACTGGTGATTAATAATTTTTTTTTCATCGTTTATTCCTTTTTTTAATCGTTTGCTCGGAGACCAAAACTTCCTGGAACGAGCCAGTTCCCTGATGCAGTTGATCGTATAGGGGTTCCCATGAATATATTCGTTGAGCTTGTTTTGGATACATTTAATTGATCATCTACAACAGATAAAGCGTCAGTTGTATTGTTGGTGTTTACATAAACTTGTAACATGTTGGTCAGATTGTTTTCTTGTGGTTGCACAATAAATGTTGAGGTGCCGTCCGTTACAAAAGATGAAGCGAATTGGTCAAGATTATTGGTCGGCTTTGGAGTGTTATCTGATGTGACATCGATAGTGGTGATGATTTCGTTGTTAACGTCAAAGCGATACATTAATCCGGTATTATTGTCGCGACTTACGGATAGAACATACAAATTGCCACTGTTTCCACTTCCACGTTGATCATATAAAAATTGCATCTTTATCGGAGTCCCTTGGATCTTTGGAAAACTAACCGGTGTTCCATCAGAAATTTTCATACCAAAAAGTCCCTGTGTGGTAGCTGCAATGATAAGATTGCCGCCGCTTTGGATGTCATTGATAAATGGTTTGGTGATGGTGAGTGGCGTATCTCCGATGGAAACAATTACTTTTGGGTTGATTTGATCAGCAGCTTGGATAACAAATGCTTGATTAAGCGTTGCTACAAGAGCCCGTTCTGGGTGTCCTGATACTGTTTGAAGATTGGTGATATTTTTGTAACTGCCAACGGTTCGATACGTTGGGGTGTCTGAGAAGACGCTTAGATTTGAAATACCGTTACCAGGAATAGTTACACCATTCCCAGCTTCATCTTGATCTACTCGTACGAGTCCTCCTAATCCACTAATGAGCAGATAGCCCATAGTTCCATTGCTGACTAATGCTGCACTGGTCAATGGAGCAATGGCGGTGAGCGCAGGGTCATTGAGTGTGAATGATACGGTTCCTGGTTGAGTTCCTGAAAATCCAGTTTGTGCGATTACAACGGTGTCGCCACCAACCGCAATAACCATTGAAAAAGCGTTTGGTTTAAATCCTGATGTTCGGTCATCGTAATTAATGAGTTTGTAAATGCCGCCTTTATTTTTAAAAGCATCTTGAATTTGGCTTTCAGCACTTGCTGATGGCGTGAGACTTTCCCAGACGGTGGCAGATGCAGCATCGCCACTTCCTGCTAAAAATTGAGTACTGCCATTTTTTGTATTAAGCCCAAATCCGGTAATTTGTCCGGTGAAGGATGAAGTTCCAACGGTGCGTTGCCATGGCGTCCACGCTCTGATGAGGCCATTACTATCAAATAGTGCCGTACTTTGAAAAATCCCGGAATTACTATCAACACCGAGGGTTTGGTTATCACCATTAATGGTTACATACACACTGTCTCCAACGACATCCATATTTTTAATGACGGTTGTTGTGTCTCCTGGGAGTGTCGTGAGACTTGATAAAAAACGTGGGTCTGCGCCAATAACGGCACGTATTTCTGTGTCAGTGAACGTGGTGCCTCCTGTGTCGTATGCTGGTGAGCTGTGTGTTTGATCAACGGTGGTGAGCTGACCTGCTCCTGTAACTAAAGAGAAAGTATTGGCGTTATTGATGTAAGCAAGTTGCCCAGCATTATCGTTGCCGGCAGGCATGATTGGTAACGCATAGACCCATGAATTGACGGTATTGATGGTTGCAATGTTTGCTATGCTTCCACCATTAACAATTGCATAATCTTTGCCCGTGCTGGTGCGCATTGTTTTAACTAAAAGAGTAGAGATTGCATTGGTTGTTGAATTAATCCCACATCCGATAATTTGTTTTGTTTGATCTGCTGCTGGAAGAATAACCTCATTAGGATTATTGACGATAGGTTTAATAAACGGTGTCTTCTTATCAGTACTAATTCCTGCAATCAAAAGTGAAACAACGCCACTACCGCTGGTATCGCTGCCAGGTTGAACTTGGTTTAGTCCGATAAATAGGCGTTGAAGGTTACTATCCCAGTGCATGGCAACATTGTTAGGATCAGATGCGTTATCGGTGCCGAAGACAGCATTAAAAGTTCCATGGCTGAATGCAATCATCGGGTTGTCTCCAGCTTCAAAATTAATTGGCATTGCTTGTGGTGTATCAAATACCGTGACATCGTTAGCATTGGTTTGTTGTAGTGAATTGTTAGTTGAAACTAAGCAAGCAATCCCGTTTGAGAGGTTATCGGTGGCATCTCTCCATGTAGCCCCGTTTTTACTAACCGCTGCAAAAATAAATGGGTTTGCGGTAGCACTTCCTGCTATCCCAGCTATTGAATTTATATTGTCCCCATTAACATCTTTTATGTCTGAACTTTGTAGAACACTAGTTCCATTGCTGAGATTAGTAATGACGGAAATTTGTGTTAGAGTTTCATTGGTAACAGTAGCAAGTTGTCGTCTGGTTGTTGACCCAACAAGTGCAAGGTTCTTAATCGTCTTGTTGTAGATGAGATTATTATTAGTTCCTGCCGTTCCATTGACCGTTACGTTTACAGGAGCAAGTGCTACTAAAGAAATTGTTTGTGGAGTAGCCATAGTTATTTGTTCAGCTAGAATACTTGCTTGTTTTGCCTCTGCACCATTACTTCCTCCCGCACCACAAAACAAGGTGTTTGTGGTTTGATTAAAAACTGAGGGGATATAGGTAACGTCGTTAACGCCTTGATCAGCTGTCGTTGTTCCTAATTCGATAGAACGTAATGTTGTGTTATGCAAATCAAGAATTGCCGATTTTTCTTCAGGGGATTTTGCTTCAGCAAGTGCGAGATGGAGTTCAGCGGTAAGGTTATCACGAATATTGTTTGGAGCTTCTTCCGCAGAGAAAATGGAGGTTGCAGGGCATAGAGATAGCAGCATTAATAATGCTATCCGGAAGTTCTTCATACTGTTTCCTTTCAAATACAAACTTATGGGAATCTTTGTTAGCCCAGAGTCTAAATAATCACGTAGGTGAAGTAAAGGAAATATCGTGCTATCTGGCACTGCTTTTATATAAAATATTGACTCCTGAAATGGACCAGATCAAGAATAGTGATGTGATAATGTTGCTGTTATTTTTCCATTTAATAATTAATTTTTTAAGGAATTTTTATGAAAAGCATACTTAAAAGTTTGAAAAGATGTTTTGTGTTGGTGGCATGGGGAATAATTCTTAGTGGCTATGTTTTTATTGGTGCTGTAGAAAATCAGGATGTTGATAAGTTACTTGTGGATACTGCAAATCATATTGCAGTGCTGGTTCATAATCTTGCTCAAGCGGGGCAAGGTAAATATTCTATGAAAATGCTTAATGAGGTGAATAGTGCTTTTCAGGCGTTTAATAAAGAAAATTTTGGGCTAGCAACTATTAAACCCTTAGCATTGAGTAGTAAGTCGGTTAATGCTCATCCATTATTTTTAGAAATTACTAAGCCTGGTGGATTGATTAGTACCATTGAAAGAATGTTAAAAGATCAGCCTGATCTTATGCCGAAAGAAAAAATCAAAAATTATTTAAATGTTTTTATTACAAAAACATTACCAACTTTTCTTAGATTATTGACTAAAGATTTAGATTCTCTTGCAGAGTACACAGAAACTGTCGAAGAAGTTGAAGATTTCATGGATGAATTAGGTGGAAAACATCATAAGCAGACACGAAAACAAAAGAAAGCAGCGGAAGAGAAAGAGCATAAAAAGAGAGAAAATGAAGTAAAAGAAGCTGCAGAACAAGTACGAATCAAGCAAGAAAAAGAAGATGCTCTTAGACTAAAAGAGGCTGCAGAACAAGCACAAATCAAGAAAGAAAAAGCTCTTAGGCAAAAAGAGGTTGAAGAAAAGCAAGCAGCTGAGCTAGTTCGCCAACAAAAAGAAAAAGAAGAAACTGCGGCGCGTTTGCAGAAAAAAAAAGAAGAAGAGATCGCTCGTCAGGAAAAAGAAAGAATGGCTCATGAAGCACTGAGAAAGCAACAAGAGCAAGAGGCAGAAGTTCGTAAACAACAAGAAATTACTCGTCAAGAAGCTGCAGAGAAAGTGCGTAAGCAACAAGAAAAAGAAGCAGCAGATCGAGAGAAAGAAGCACTAGCGGCAGAAACACACGCTAAAAAAGTTTTTACAGAAGTCTCGAATAAAGATATTTCTGTTGAGGCTAAAACACTTGATGATGCTTATAAACTCATTGGGATTAAGCCTTCAGTAGGGAATGTAATTCTTGAGCAAGCTTATCAAGCAAGAGTTGCTACGGTAAATAAAATTGCTAATAAACATCACTCTGAAAATCAATTGAGGGCTTTGAAGGCTGCTTATGATCTTATTAAGCGAACCCGAGGTATTGAGAATAAGTAGTTAACGAGCTGCTTTAACATGAGTTTCAACGAATGCCTTGTCGTATGTTGCGATAAGGCATTTTTCATTTTCAGTACAAGTTTTGTATTCAATAAGTTTTGTATCTTCAGAAAGATTTAACCATGTACGTGCGAATAAAAATTCTGGATCGTACTTTTGGATTATGTAACGTTCATATTTGTCGTCAGGCTTAAACCAACTCATCTTTTCTAGAAAGCTCATCCGAAACCACATCGTTACAAATTGATAGTCTCGTGTACGAATACCCTTGAAATGGATTTCTTGACTAGAACCAGTGTCTAAGTTTTGGGAGTCTTCTAACTGTTGACTATTAGAAGCATCTGAATCATCTACTGTTGTTGCACTTACATGGGTGATGTCTGAATCGTTGCTGTTTTCATCTGGGAAGATTACAGGATCAATAATGTTTACGAGAGTTTGTTCTTGTTTTTTGAGAGTTTGTATTTTAGATCGTATACGTTCTAATCTTGTCCAAGCAGCAGCCTTCTTTTGTTGGTATATCTCAAGATCTGTTCTAACTTTTGATGGTTTTCGTTGTGTTTGAAGCTGCGCTAAAAGCTCAACTCGTCCTGCTTCATATGCAGTTCTTGCTGTTTCACGTTCTTCAGGGGTTCGTTTGGATTGCATAGCGGAACAGGTGTTACTGAAGATGTTGAGTGTGATTAGTAAAATTATGTTTTTCATGGGATTCTCTCTACTGTTTAATCAAATGTTTAGACTTCAAGATCTGATCCTGAATTATTAACGATTTCTGTTCCGGTTTCGGTATATTGTGCAGGAGCTTCTTCATCATATTTTGCAATAATCATACGTGTTTTTTTATTGTAACTTTGCCAGGCTTCGTATTTTTCGATGTCATCGAGATCTCTCCAAGTATTCATGATTTCTTCATGATTCAAAGATTCATATGCTTCATCATCTGGACAATATCCATCACCATCTTCTGCTTGGACGCTTGAGTAGTCTTCGGTCTCATTAAAAGACGGTTCTTGTGAAGGCTCTTGTGATTGGGGATGTGATCTTAAGAATGCATCTAAGCCTTCTGATTCTTGCCTTGCTTGGGCGCGATATTTTACTTGTGATGTAGCTAAAGCTGCTCGTACTCGTTGTGATCCTATTGCGATATTCATATTTAATTTTGCAGCTTCTAATTTCGAAAAAGCTACTAACTTTTCTGCTTCTAATTTTTTGTTATGGCGCTTTATGCTTAGTTTTGTACGTTTTATCTGTAGATCTGCGAGAAAGATAGCACGATTTTTTGTATACTGATTCCAAGATTCTTGGCGTTCGCGATTGGTACGTTGAGTGATCATGGCAGAGCAAGTACTTATAAAAATGCTCAATGCTGCTAGTAACAGTATATTTTTCATGTGATTCTTTCATTTTTATTTGATTTGAGGGTACCTTATCATGATCAAAGCAAAAATAGTATACGTAAAATTTAATGAGTTGAAAGTGATTTTTTATGATAAATACGTTAGAGCTCTTAGTTTTTATTAATCAGTCGTTTTATTGTTATGCCGCGTTTCCTCAAATTATGTCTAACTACCGGAATAAAACGGGAAGTGCTTTGAGTGACTTTTATCTGGTGATGTTATTCAATACCTACTTTATGTTACTATTTTATTTCTTCTGCTTACCGTTGCCGATTTGTTATCGTTTAAGTGTTACTATCCAGTTTTTGACGACTATGGCATTGATTGGTCAACGATTTTATTATAATCGTGATGAACGATGGAAATGGGTAGGTTCATTTTTTTTGGTTAACGTAGGTTTTATGTTGGGGTTAATGCCATTAGCTTTTGTTTCTCCTGTTGCAATTGGTAACATAGGTGGTTGGATTGCTTGTGTGTTAATTATTATCAATCGCTTTCCGCAGATTATTCATTTTTACCGAACAAAATCAGTTGATGGGTTTAGTCCGCTATTTCTGATTACGTTTGGTGCTGGAGGGGTTATGGAAATGGTGGTTGCCTTGATTTATTGGTTACCGGCTCAAACATTCTGTATGGCGGGTGCCGGATTTTTAGGTATTCTTGCGTTATCGTATCAGTACCGGCTTTATAAAAAAGAAAATTTGATGATTGAAGCCCCAAAATAAAAATCGGTTTTTTGCGTGAATCAAAATCATATTGAAAAAACGAAAGAAAACATGATAAATCAATCAAAGAATGATTCTTATAAACATTGGATAGAAGGTATCTTTGATCGTGCGTCTACTGAGTACGGCACGGCTGGATGTGATTACTTTAACTACTTTGGTGAACGGCTTGTACAGATGACGACTATCCCTGAACACGCGCGCGTTCTTGATGTAGCTACCGGTAAAGGCGCCATTCTTTTTCCGCTCTCAAAAATTATTAAATATCCCGGAAATATAACGGGAATTGATATCAGTCAACAGATGGTTAATGAGACAGCATTGGAAGTAACCAGACAAGACATTGAAGGGGTAGTTCTACAGCAAATGGATGCTGAAAGTCTTCAGTTTCCTGATAACTCTTTTGATGTGGTTTTTTGTGGTTTTGCACTTTTCTTTTTTCCATCGTTACAAAAAGCACTTGCAGAGTTTAAACGAGTTTTAAAGCCTGGAGGGATCTTAGCTGTTTCCATTTGGGGAGAGAATAAAACCATGTCTTCATGGGCTGCTGGACAAGCAAAAATCATGGGGGTACAGCAAAGCATAGTGGTTCCGTTGATGAAGACTTCACAAGAACTTTATGCGTCGTTACATCAAGCAGCGTTTGCTGATATTCACATCAAAGATGAAACTAAGACTTTTACGCATGCAACGTTTGAAGCTTGGTGGCAAAGTCTTCTGAGCCATGGGATTCGCGGATATTTTGAAGCTTTGTCTTCAGAGCAAATGGAAAATTTGCGTGAAGAAGCACACCAAAAAGTTGTAGGGTCTGATGGCATTGATGAAACGCTACAAGTGTTTTATGGGGTTGCTAAGAAGCGTTAGGAGCTTATTGGGAGCGAATTGTTTCTTATGTGCATTGACTATCAGACTTGTCATCCTGAACTTGATTCAGGATCCAGGTCTTTTACTTTTTCTAAGATTTTATTTTTGTGACTAGATCCTGTTAAACTAATCTCTAAAGAGATACGGATGCTTGAGATGGTTGGGAATGATTTAAGGTTGCCACATAGTAAGCCGCTAGGTGAGGGGCTTTTTGAACTACGAGAAAGAAAGTATGGTTATCGTGTTTACTATGGATTCAAGGGACAGTGCTTGATCATTTTACTTGCCGCTGGAAATAAGAGAAGTCAAGAAAGAGATATCAAAATTGCTCGTGAGAGACTTTTAACGTAATAGATGGGAATGATCATGAAAACAAAAAGTTTCCAAAAATATCTTGAGAAACGACTTAATAAAGATGAGATTGCTGAAATTGAAAGACAAGCGACGCTTGAAGTTGAAATGCTGCGAACAATACAGCAAATGATTTCAAGTGTTATGGAAGATTATATGACGAAGAACAATGTTGGGTTTAATGAGCTTGTTCGGCTTCTTGATTCAAGTCCTTCACATGTTGCTAAAATGCGACGAGGTGAGGCTAATTTAACCATATCAAGCATGGCGCATCTTTTTGCGGCATTAGGAAAAAAACCACAGGAGGTTTTTAGAAGCAAAAATAAATCTTAGACTATTAAGATAATCACAAAGGCCTTCTTCTCAAAACTCCACGATAAAAATATCGGGTTTTCATCTCGATAACGTTGCTCAAGATGTAGTGAAAACTCGGTTACTACGGTATTTTCAATCTGCGGTTTCTCTTCTTTTAAATGTTCTTTTTTCCCTAACGAATAGCCATGATTGATGAGACAAAAGTGTATTTCATTTGGGTCATGTGACTTAAATTTAAACCCATCTGAGATTTGGGTAATCGTATAAAAATCTTCTGTTGGATAGTTGCTCGTGATTGTTCCCCAGCGAGTTGAGGTAATTACATTTGCATGGGGTGAGATGAGCGAAGTTGCGCTATCAAAATAAATTTTACGTGTTGTGTCATTAAGCATGATCCAGAAAATTTGTGCATTCTGGCAGGCGAACCCATCGAATGGGTGTCCGATGAAACAGAGTGGTCGTTTGGATGTTTTAATAAAGTCGTTGCTGACTACTTCTTCAATGGCATTGTGTAATATTGCCATTTTCTTAACTCGGCGTTGAAAATTGATAATACAAAAAATCATGTGTGTGATAACGATTAAGCTGAGCATCGTGAACCCAATTTTTTTTTGCCAAGTTTGCCATGGCTTTTTCTGCCATGAAAACAACAGGATAAACGTGATCAAAACAAACGGCTGTACCTCATAAAAGTAACGAGGGCTGTACGGGCCGAAGCATGCGGGCCAGAGCATACATGCGACTATAAAAGCGCTTGCGCAAAGATATAGTTTTTTTGTGTTATGCCAAAATAAAAATAAGAGTGTACTGCTGATCAGTAGCAATATGCTGATGCGTAGGATCGGTTGCCCCCAGGGGAGCCAGGAAAGATTAAATAGGTCGTAGATGAAAAGCTGGAACTCAGGAATTTTTGAGGTGATGAAGTTGGTGATGCTGAAGGGGTGGTTGCTGGTGATGTTGAGAGGGTAAAGCCAGAGTCTGGTGAGTAAGAATGAGATCATGAGGGTGAAGAAGGGGCCCTTCGAAACGCTATGCTCCTCAGGGTGAGCGGTGGCTTGACTTCGTTTGTACAAATATTCTGCAATAAACATGATTATGGGAAGTATGATCGTAGATTCACGTAAAAAGAGTAAGGGAGCATAGATTAAGCAGGCTAGTAATAAATAAATAATTTTGTTGGTATCAAGATATTTTTTAAACAGCAGTGTGATGGCAAGTACCCCTGTAAGGCTCAGGTAGTACTGTAGGTTAACAAAGGCGCCAAAGCGAAATGCAATTTGCGGGTGAAATGCAAAAAGTAACGAACTTAAAAATGCCCATGCAGGGGTGGTGAACCAACGGAGTATTAAAAAAACTAACGAAGTGTTAAGGGCATGAATTCCAACATTGATGAGATGAAACGCATAGCCGTTAATTCCAAAAGTCCAGTGGTAGAGTGCGTAAAAAATTAAGCACAGTGGGCGATAGTAGGTTGAGAAAAAGCTGGTTCGTTCGGTGGAAGCTATAAAATTTGATGGGCCTATTTGGCCTTGGTTTACATGCCCGTCATAAAAAAATGAGAAGAGGTGTACCCACGTTTTTGTTTTATACGCTAAAAATAATGCATGTGAATCGTCGGCGCCGTAGAACCACCAGCCGGTAAAGGGAAGTCCAAGGGTGATAAAGACGATGCAAAAAAGCATGAGTGGTTTTTTATCGAGTGATTTGAATAAATTTTGCATGTTGATAATCCCAGGTAATAAACAAAGGTTTTTGTTCAAGTATCTCTGGTGGGATAGAAATTTCCATACAATCTTTTTTTGCTTCAAACCAGATGATCTCTGGGTTAGTTGATTGTAATGCAAAGCCGTTGGAAGTTGGTGTAACACAGATCGATGCGTTGTTAGTTTGCGGAGTCCCTAGGTAATTATGAAATCCTGTTACTTCAACGACTGATCCATTGTGATAAACGGGGTATCGGTCATCTCCTGATAAAAACCAAATCGCTTGAGCGATGCTCATAGCAAACCAGTGATGCGGGAGTGCAAAAAAATAAAGAGGCTTGTTGGAGATTGGGTTTTCTTTGATGAGTGTTGTAAAAGCGGTTGTGACTTGATGGAGTGCTTTTTCGCGTATTTTTAATTGTTTGATGAGAAAGAGGGCGTTGAAGGTGATGAGTAGGGTGAAGAGTGTAACGGTCATGTAACGGTTGATCGGGCGTACACTCACCAACACTGCTGCGATAAAAAATGGTAATGCAAGATAAAGGTAACGTGGCTGATAATGCATGAGGAGTGCTGGCCAGCTGAACAGTAGGGTGCTTGCGTAGAAAAATAAGAGCAATAATTTTTGCTTACTTTTGATAAATAAAAAAAACAGTATACAGAAAATGCTTACGATCATAGCGCCTTTAAGTACTTGATTATTTCCGGGTAGCCAACACAGACCAAGCATGTCAGAGACATAAGAAATAACATCAAACAAGCGTTCTTTTTGTCGGGTGATAAAAGAGTGCCAGGTAAAATCAAACGTAAGATTTCCTGGGTTGCCGGTTGATGCAAAGCCAAAGACGATGGCACGAGAAATGAAGTAGCTGATCGATACAAAACAAAAGCCGATGGATACTTGGATGCTTTTCTTTGCATCTTTTAAGTACAGCCATGTTGCTGGCATGATCCAGAGGGGAAGCATGAAGGTTGCTTCTTTGAGCCAAAGGTTCATGGCATAGAGGGTGAGTGAGAGGGGATAGAAAATGTGCTTCGAAGGGAGCTTGCCCGCCGTAGCCTTGGTGTAGGCTGGGTCCAAATATTTTTTCAAACAAAACAGCAGCAAAGAAAATACCAACAATTCGCTTTGGTAGGTCTGTGCGCTAATCCACCCAAGCCAGTTGTGTAAGCTGGGATGAAAGCCAAACAAGAGTGAACCAAGAAGTGCTAAGCTGTAGGGTAAAAAAAACAGAAGTAATAAAAAAAATAATAAGCTGTTAAGTGCATGTAAAGCGATTGTGACTAAATAATATCCGTAAGCATTTGTGCCAAAAAAATAATACTGGGGCCAGTAGTAGATAAATGAGATGGGGCGATAGAGGCCTGAAATAAATGATGATGGTGGTTGTGCTGATCCAGAAGGGTAGTATAACCCTTCAATGCTCTTATCATGAAAGAGGTTGATAAAATCGTTAACGTTTTTGATTTGTGTGGTGCGATAAAGGTTGCCAAAGTCATCAGTTTTAAAACCCCATTGGGTAAATGGGATGCCTAGTGTGATGGTGATTAGGAGAAAGATGGCGAGACTGGTGAGGGGTGTTCTTGAATTATTGAGCATGAGATTTGATCCCAGATTTCGCTGGGATGATGTAAGAGTTAAGCACCTTAAATTTATTTTCTTTGTAGTCCCAAGTTATGATCAATGGGTTTTGATCTAAAATTTCTTGGTTGATACGTATGACAATATGTGAATCGGACGTCCTAAGGCATTCGCCGTACTTGGTCTGTATCTCAGGAAGTTCTTCATCTCCAATAACGTGTATGTATCCATGACGATCAAGACCAATAGTGTAGGCATTATCGTTATTCAAATTATTGATCGTTAAGATTGAATCATTTTTTTTGAGAGGCATGTTAGTTATTGGGAGCATGAAATCAAAATAAATAGGGTGAGGGTTAGTTGATTGTACGATGCGCATGAGATTAGGTAATCCCGTGCCAAATGGTTTTGTTGGTGTTCCAATGAATATGATTGGGTTTTTTTTAATATCATGGTTTTGTACAAGATGATTAAATGCCCATTCTACGATACTAAGATTTTTACGCTTTATTGCAAAGCATTCGATGGTTAATAGCAGATAGAAGGTCAGGAGGAGGCCAAAAAAGGTTGTGGCCGTTCGCCTAATTTGTCGGTTATAGCCATTAAAAATAATCACATAAAACATGATAACAAACGGCATGGCTTCATACAGGTAGCGCGGGTGATAGCCACCGGTTAAGAATGCCGGCCAAAGTATTAATAACGTGCTGAGAAGACAAAAGAGTAGCGCAAACTTGTGTTTGTTATAAAAAAACAAAATTATAAAAAAACTGAGCACCGTTATAACAATGCCTGTTTTTAACCCAGAGGTATCAGGGTTGAACCAGCTAAGTGAGAGAAAGTCACTGATGATTGCTGCAGTGGTTGAATATAAAAAATAAAGTTTTTTAGCTATGGTTGTTTCGCGTGCTAACCAGGGGATTGGTGAACTACTTGATGAGATGGGATAGAGATAAAGACGTAATGTTAAGAATGAAAAGAGGATGGCCCAAAGGGCGCGGGTTGTGTGTAGGGCTGCGCCGCTCGGCCTGAGGAGTCGCACCGTAGCTTTTGCGAAGGCGGACGTCTCGAAGGATTTGAGCGGTAAATAAACCATGGCTCCCATGGTTAAAATTAATGGCATGACAACGGCCGTTTCTCGTAGCAGCAACGAAGTGATAAAAAGTAAGCAGGTTATGAAATAATCTTTGTTGCTATTGCTATCCAGATAACGCTTAAAAAAGATCAGCATAAAAAGTATTAAAGTGAGATTTAAGCTGTACTGAAGGCAGTCTATGCGGCCAAAGCTGTAAGCGATTTGTGGATGAAACGCAAAAAACGATCCAGCAAAGAGGGCTGTTATGATGGGGGCATAGGTTGCAGTAACAAAAAAAATAATAGCGGCGTTAATAGCATGAAAAAAAACGTTACTTAAGTGATATCCGAGTCCAGATAAGCAAAAAAAGTGATAGCGAATAAAATCGATAATGAGTACGAGTGGACGATGAAAAGTATCAAAGAAATTACCTCCAAAATGGGTATTGTCGGGAGATGTGTTACGGATGTCACTAAAGCAAAAAAAGTTGGTTAGATTTTGTATATTTTGTGTGTTGAATGCTCTGAAGAGTGTATCGAACTCGTCGCTTTCATAAAACCACCATGAGGCCCAAGGGGCGCCGATGATGAGAAAGACGAGGGTAAAGAGGAGCAGGGCTCCGATGATGATTTTTTTACTCATGGAAGTTGATCTTTTCATCAATCAAAAAAATGGGACGTTGCTTAATTTCCTGGAAAATTTTACCAATGTAAAGGCCCAGAGTCCCTAGAAAAAATAACGTTGAAGCAAAAAGAAATAGCATGCACATAATGAGTGATGTCCATCCAGTCATGATCACTCTGCCCATGAGATGAAGTATAAATGCAAGCATGGTTCCAAAGCAGCAGAAACAAATCAATAAAAAAGAAATGGCCAACATGGCGTAGATGGGGGCGATGGAGAACGAAATAATATTTTCTAGCGCGAAGACGGTAAGCTTTCCGTAATTATATTTTGAGGTTCCCGCGCCGCGTCCTCGGCGAATGAATGGGATCGCTTTTTTTGATAATCCTTGCCAGTAGATGAGGCCGCGAATGAAGATGGTACGTTCAGGCATTTTTTTGATGCATTCAACGGTTTTACGGCTGATCAAACAGAAGTCGCCAACATTCATGGGGATATCAACATTGGTAAGCCACTTAAATGTAGGGTAGAAAGCTTTTGATGTAAATTTTTTGAGCCATGATTCGTTGAGGCGTTTGGTCCGTTGGCCATAAGCCACGTGATATCCTTCAAGAAACGCTTTTTCAAATTCAAGCATGAGCTCAGGTGGGTCTTGCCGGTCAGCATCCATGAGAACCACAGCATCGCCGGTGGCATGATGAATGCCTGCATAGGTGGCTGCTTCATGACCAAAATTGCGCGTGAATGAAATAATTTTTATCTGGTTATCTTGAGATGCAAGTTGTTTCAAAATGTTTAGTGATTGATCACGGCTGCCATCGTTGACCATAATGAGTTCGTAGTTGGTAAAAAAAACAAATTTTGGGATAACGGTACAAATTTCTTCGTACAGAGGCATGATATTTTTTTCTTCGTTAAAGAGCGGGATAATGATGGAAAGTTTTGTCATTACGTTCACGTTTTCTTTTTATGGGTTATTTTGTCATGGTGTTACAGATGGATTTTAGCGTATCTGCTGAAGGCAAAAAGTAAAGAGAGGTGCTTGTGGATTATCGCGATACGCAAATTGGCGCAAACAAAGAACATTTTTGGTTTCGTGGTAAACGTGATTTGATCGATATGTTGCTGGCATCGTTAAATGGTAAAACTAATCAGAAAGTATTGGATATTGGTGCAGGAACCGGTGAAGACTTGGTAAGTCTTGTGAAGCATGGCAGTGTGTATGCGATTGATATTGATCAGCAAGCGCTAGATTTGATTGAACCACTGCTCGTTGTAGAAAAAAAATGTGGTTCAGCTTGTGCCATTCCCTATGAAGTAGCAACGTTTGATGTGGTGGTTGCTTTTGATGTTCTCGAGCACGTAGCAGATGACCGTTTGATGGTTGATGAAATCTTGCGTGTGCTCAAGCCTGGTGGCTTCTTTGTGTTTACCGTGCCGGCCTTTAATTGTTTATTCAGTTCTCATGATCGTACCCTCGGGCATTATAGACGATATGACAAATGCATGATTACAAAATTGTTTGATGGCAAGATGCATAAAATTAAGATGGGGTACTGGTTTTGTATGCTCTTTGCTCCGGCGCTGATGCAGCGATTTCTTACCAAAAGATCAGCATCTTCTACGATTACCACGTTTCCCAAAGTTATTAATAACTTATGTTATGGCGCGGTAAAAGTTGAGAACTGGCTGATTAAAAAAGGGGTAAAGTTCCCATTGGGTTTATCGGTGTATGGGATCTATCAAAAGAAGTAGCAAAGAAGGGGAGTTATTGTGTCTGAGAGTGCTTGAGGTATGAGGAATGTGTTTTTTGCTCATCTTGGATTGGGTTGTTAACATTTGTTTTTCATCCAAAAAACAATAGAAGGTGCTTATGTTTTATGTTTGTTATGTTTTTTTATTAGGGCTTGTGATCATGTTATCTTCCATCAATAAAAATTATGCTGTAGATGTGTCTGGTTCTTATGATGCCATGATGCGTATGCGCATTGACGATCGTGATAAGCTTGCATTGTTATTTCCTAAGTCGGTTGATCAAATTAACGTGTGGCTTGATGATGCCATGCAGCTTGCTCAAAAAGAATTGACGGAGATTCTGGCGATTCCTGCTCAGCAACGTACCTTTAATAATACGGCACGAGCTCTTGATATTTCCCAGCATACCCTTAATCGTCTTAACTGGATGTTGAACCTGGTGGGGAATGTTTATCCCTCAAAAGAGATGCGTGATGCTGCTCAAACGGCACGTACAACGCTACAAGGATTTGCTGTAGACATCTACTTTAACCCTGATTTATATCGGGCTTTTCAAGAATATGTTGGTCATGCAGGGGTTATAGAATTGTTGAGTGATGAAAATCGCTATTTTTTACAACGAAAAATGGAAGATTTTAAGCGCAGTGGTCTTCATCTTTCTGCGGAAACGTTGGCTCAGATTAAGCAGGTAGAAAAAGATTTGGCTGAAAAAGGGCAACAATTTTCTAAAAATATTTCTGCCGATGTAAGAACAATTTCTGTTTCATGTGATGATCTAACTGGTGTTAACCTTGATTTTATTGTGGGTCTTAAACGTGATGGCGATCATTATCTTCTCGGGATCGACTATCCAACGTACAGTGAAGTTATGCAAAAATGTCAGGTGTCAGCAACGCGTCGGTCATTGTTTTTAGCGTTTAATAATCGCGCGTATCCAGAAAATCATGGCCTTCTTGTAGAGCTTACTCAGAAGCGTGATAAGTTGGCAAAGCTGCTTGGCTATAAGAATTTTGCTGAACGTGAAATTGCAGATTCAATGGCGAGAAGTGTTGATAAGGTTGAAATGTTTTTAAGCGATTTAGTTGAAGCATCATTTAAGAAAGCAAAAAAAGAGTTTGCACAGTTAACAGCAGACTTACCTAAAGGTGTAAGTTGCAATGCGGATGGGAGCTTGAACCCATGGGATTATGGTTATGTGTGTGATCATTATAAAAGAAAGCATTTTGATATTAATGAATCAAAAATTGCAGAATATTTTCCGGTACAAAAAGTGCTCGATGGAATCTTTACGATTTATCAAAATTTCCTTGGGCTTAGGTTTCAAGAAGTTAAGCCTGATTGGTCATGGCATGAAGATGTGCGGTTGATTGAAGTCTATCGTGGCAGCTCAGATGAATTTTTGGGTCATTTATTTTTAGATTTATACCCACGACCTTATAAATATACTCATGCTTGTCATAGTTATTTGATTCGATCATTTCAGTCAGCCGGAAGTAATATTCCTATGGTGAGCGTTGTTATTGCCAATTTCCCAAAGCCTACGGATGATAAGCCGGCACTTTTAAAGCATGCTGATGTTACAACCTTTTTCCATGAGTTTGGGCATGCGATGCATGCGGTTTTAGGAAGAACAGAACATGCCGGATTTTCAGGGACATCGGTGATGCGTGATTATGTTGAGATGCCTTCGCAGATGTTTGAAGAGTGGATGCTTGAGCCAGAAGCGCTTCGCTTAGTTAGTAGTCATTATCAAACAGGTGAGCTGATGCCTAATGAAATTATTCAAAAGAAAGTTGAGCTTAAAAAATTTGAATCCGGTTATTTTGTGTTACGTCAATGCATGTTATCGCTCTTGTCATTGTACTTGGCACAAAATAAAGCATTATCGGAAGATCCAGGGGCGTTGTGGCAATTGTTAGAAAAACAATATGTTGGGGACTTTGTAGCTGTTGATCCCGAAGAACATTGGTATGCTGCGTTTGGTCACTTGGATGGTGGTGGTTATGCTGCCAAGTACTATGGTTATCTGTGGTCAAAGGTTTTTGCATTGGATATTTTTGCGCAAGTAAAAAAACAAGGTTTATTTAATCGTGGGGTCGGTAGCAAAGTGCAACAAATCTTGTCTGCAGGTGGAAGCGTCCCACCGGATAAGTTGCTGTATGATTTCTTGGGGCGAGAGCCGAATCAAGAAGCGTTTCTTGCTGATTTTGGATTGTAAGTTTTTACCCTGTGTCCCGCGTTTTTCATCCAAAAATGAGTGATTTTACGCAATAAAAAAGCATTAAGAAATTAATAATGTAGAGTGCGGTGCATAATAGACAGAATGCTTGTACTTTGACATAGAGCAGGTACCCAAGGCCACATGAAAGTAAGCAGCTAAAGAAGGAACCGAGAAACATAAGTTTATGTGCGTCTATAAGTGTTAATACAATCATGCCTGTATAAAATAAGAAGCCTAGGATTGCGTTAGAAACAAAAAAAATGTTGGCATATGGGCTGAGCATTGGTTTTGAGCACGAGATTTTGTCTGACAGGTCACAGATCGGTTTATAGGTTGGATCTTTTTTAAGACGTTGTTCAGTGAGGTAAGTATAGATGGAAATAGCAAGACCAAGAATGGCTAGTAGCATCATATGAAACATCATTTCTTAAATCCTTTTCTTTTAAAAAAATTGTTTGCCAGAATAAATTCTCACGGAAGTTTTCACTATAAATTTTTTTTTATAGAAGAGGCAATGGTTTATTATTTTAAGAAAGGGTTGTGATGGAAAATGATATGAATACCTGTAACTGTGGAGCTGGAGGTTGCTGGCATTGTTGGTTGCCATTTGTTGACCGTATGCTTATTGGTTCATTCTTTCTGGTCAATGGG
>CAYHBO010000031.1:0-19066 GCA_964354855.1 uncultured Pseudomonadota bacterium
TAGTGCATAAATAGCAACCTGTGTATTTACCGCAAAAACAAGAATAAACAAAATTCTTTTTATACCATGTATCATAAAATTCTCACGTAAAATTCTTACGGCTTGCGACAAGCCGCAAGACATTCAGAAACCGTTGCAATGCCAAGCCCATACAAACATGAGTTCTTCCATGATGTATGATAATCGCCTGATCCTGAATTAGATTTATGTTTTAGATATCTGTACGATTCAATCAAAATAGCTGCAAATAATCCATACGCAAGCGATGGAAGCTTTGCTCCCTTCAATATTTTTGACTCAACCAATGATCGCGATGGCTGCATATCGCTTAAATCAACCACTCCTCGAACAAAATCTTCTCGTGAAAAAAGATTATATTTAACCAAAAAATCATACATAGGTTGATGCCACGCTAAGCAAGCATTCATTGATTTTGAATGTCTACCTCCATCAAATTCAAAGAGGTAAGTATTTTTCAAATCTTTCCGTTCAACCTGCTTATTTAATGCCGCATAAAGCATTCTACTATGTTTAATCGGAATAACTTCATCGCCTAAAGAATGAGCCATAAAAATTGGAATATCATTTTTAATCTTCTCAGCCGATTTTATAGGATGCGTTCCATGCGGATTATATCCTGGAAAAACTGATTTTAATAATCGACCAATTGCCTTACGCCCAACCCCTAAATAATCGGTAAATGCAAATCGCTGAGCAATCGGACCAAACGACCCTAATAGTCCGGTCAACCCTTCTACTTCAAACAGATCAGCAAACGGCGCAACTAAAACAACCGCTTTAATACATGAAAGAATTTTTTTATGGGAAGAATTTTTTTCAGCACTCTCAGAAAGATACCCTAATACATTAAGCCAGGTAGCAGAACCTTTAGAGAATCCAAATCCTATAATATCGGGAGATCCATGATTGGCGATAGCCTCTTCACACGCAGCAATAAGTTGATACATATCGCCTTCTTGTCCAAAACAAATTTTATCTTTATCTGAATAACCATCAGCATACTCAGGGCCGTCGTTGCCATACAAAAAAGCGCCTGGAAACATTTTTTTCTTTTCCAATAACAACTTAAAGCTTAATGCGGTATCGGTAAGCCCATGTGCATGAATAATAACGGGTTTATTTTTTACAGGCTCAAGATTGATCTGTTCAAGAACTGACTCATCTGCAGGCTCAAGCGAATATATGCCAAAAGAACTTCCTGCAAGGGAAAGCCAATATAAAACAAAAATGTTTTTCTTAAAAAAACTAAACATAAGACCGGTCCCTATTTGAGCGCCCCTACCAAAAAAGAATCATAGATACTCTAATAAGGGTAGTATCTACAAAAGAAATCGTCAAACGAGCAGTGGTAAAAGTGTTTTCTATTTGATAATTTTACACAGAGTTGGCGAGTACAGTTTATCCGATTTATTCTGAAAATCCCCCTGTTTAACATACACCCAGCCATCATCTAAGCGTTGAGCAACAGACTGTGCTTGATTATTATAACCACTTAGATCGCACAAAGCCGGGATAACGGGAATAAATTGATAGTTGCGATCGATATAAACAAGCACCCATACTTTTCCAGTTTTTTTTAAGGTTACATGGAGCCATACCACAGTATTTTTAACTTTACTTGATTGTTCAGGATGCCCTGGATAAACAAAGTCTTTAAATTCGGGGGCATATTCGATTTCATAAACAACAAACCCCTCAGGACACTCTTTTTTGAGGGTTATGGTTATGGGGAGTTGGAGCGCGCTAACTTCAGAACCCCATGGTTCATCAGCCAACAGGTAATTTTCCATCGAATAAACAAATTCAGGCCCTAAGACAGACAAAAACAAAACAAGAAAAAGTATATTCTGTAGGCCGTTCTTCATACTAACACCCTCTTCTCAAAAAATATTTCTATCCTATTTTTTATCTTAGCCGGCAAATCTCCGTCTTCACTGTAAATGGGCCAAAACTTTTTGGCGTATCATCCCGACTAAAATCAATTGGCTTCTCGGTCGTATAACAATCGTAAGATATCTTGTATAATTTACGGTAGCAAGCCTCGGTGCCAATGTAGTATTGAATTTCTGCTGCGCTCTCTCGAGGGCGAAAAATTTTTGGATCATTGGTCGCCTGATAATATTTCATGTGGAAGGCAGCGTACTCATTAGGATCCCCTGCAATTCTTTGAGCAACCATACCAACATCAAAACCCTTATAAAAAGCAAATCCATACGGCAATGCAACAACATTTATTTTGATTTTTGATACAAAAAAGGTTCCCCGCATAGGCATAACAGGAACCGCATATACAGCTTTATCATCAGGGCTACCCATTAAACACGCCAAAATTGGGGCACTGTAATGCTCATATTTTATCCAGACAACATCAATGTTTTTAATTTCTTGAGGAGCATAAGGATTAAAAAAAGTAACTGGCCACTTAGAAGCCCAATCAACAGCAACAGTCACGGCATTAAGGTTACAGCCCACAAAGAGTACCAATAAACCTATTTTTATAAACATTTTATTAATCATAAAAAGCCTTTATTTATCAATCATAATCATCTAAATATAGATAGTTAAGTTATTGATAAAGCGTTATTTGTAAAGAAAATTAGAAAGCTTTATATATAGATTCATTTTGTAATTAAAATAATTTTTTCTATACCGAAAACTATTCAAACCATAACCCTTGGGATATAATAGACCCTGTGCGTTAAAAGTAATTATAAATAATTCTTTCTTACCGTAAAAATCATGAAAATTGCCGTTCTCATTTCCGGAGGCGTTGACAGCTCAGTTGCTTTGGCACTTTTAAAAAACCAAGGACACGATGTTACCGCTTTTTATTTAAAAATTTGGCTCGAAGATGAGCTCTCTTACCTCGGGCAATGTCCCTGGGAGGATGATCTTTCGTACATCACCAACGTATGTGAACAGTTCAAGGTGCCTCTCGAGGTAGTTCCCCTACAGAAAGAATACTGGGACTTAGTCGTTGCATACGCAATTACTGAAGTTAAAGCAGGCCGCACGCCAAGCCCAGATTTACTCTGTAACCAACATATTAAATTCGGCGCCTTCTATGATAAAATCGATAGTTCATTTGAAAAAGTAGCTACCGGCCACTATGCACAAACACGTGAAGAAAATGGAATCGTAAAGCTCGTATGTGCCGCCGATACCTTTAAAGATCAAACCTATTTTTTATCACGACTTACTCAAAAACAACTTTCACGAGCTATATTCCCCATCGGACATCTGAAAAAAAATGAAGTACGACAACTTGCACAAGAATTTAAGTTACCGAACAGTGAACGCAAAGATAGCCAAGGAATTTGTTTTTTAGGAAAAATTAAATTCTCAGATTTTATTAAACACCACCTTGGCATTAAAACTGGAAATCTTATTGATATTGATACCAATCAAATCGTAGGAACCCATGAAGGATTTTGGTACTATACCATTGGCCAACGCAAAGGAATCGGGCTTTCAGGCGGCCCTTGGTATGTGGTAAGTAAAGATGTCGAAAAGAACATCGTTTATCTTTCACGCAATTACCATGATCCTGAAAAAAAACGTAATAGCTTTATAGTAAATGCTTTTAATTGGATAGAAGCTCCACCACGCCAAAGCCAAGTAATTAAAGTAAAAATACGACACGGCGAACTGCTTTATGATGCAACTATAACATTTACTGATTACCATAAAGCAGAAGCAACCATAACGCTTGTTGGCAATGATCAAGGTATTGCTCCTGGTCAATTTGCTGTTTTTTATGAAGATGATCGCTGCCTTGGAAGCGGCGTTATAAAAGAAGAAGGACTGAAATAATGAAGCTAAAGCCCCACATCCACAAAGGTCGATTTTATAACCACGAAAAAGAATCGATTGTAACCTATCTCAAAAGCATCGCTGTCACCATTAGACATATGTTCAAAAAACGTAACCCCTTCTTTAAGCACGGAAAAGATCACACTCTCACCAATTGGACCACTAAACCAACCTTTCACGCATCGCTTAACAACCCCACAATCACGTGGCTAGGACACGCCACTTTTTTATGCCAAATCGGCGGCTACAATATCATTACCGATCCGGTGTTTGGTGAAATTTCACGATTTTATCCACGCATGATTCCATCACCAACAACACACACCCCACTCCCAAAAATCGATATAATTTTAATCTCTCATAACCATCATGACCACCTCGATGAAAAAAGTTTAAAAGAACTTAAGAAACAAGATCCTATGTTTTTTGTTCCTCATGGCGATAAAGCATGGTTTGATAAACGCGGCTTCTCGCGCGTTACTGAATATTCCTGGTGGGATCAGCAAATACTGCCTGCAAAAAATAATGCTGAACCAGTCACCATTCAATTTCTTCCTGCTCATCACTGGTCTGGCCGCGGCCTTCTCAGCATCAATCGTTCATTATGGGGAAGCTGGCTCATCTCCAACCAAGAACAATCAATTTATTTTGGCGGGGATACCGCATTTAGTAAGCATTTTAAAATTATTGGCGACGCGATCAAAAAGATTGATATCGCTATTTTGCCAATCGGCCCATGTGAGCCATACCGTGGTATGATAGACTCTCACATTGATCCAGCACAATCTATCCAAGCTTTTAAAGACCTTAACGCAACACACTTTATTCCTATGCATTGGGGAACTTTTAAGCAAGGCCTTGATACGTTTGAATATGCTATCAACCTACTCTCTGGCCTCTGGCCAACCTTGATTCCAGAAGCACATAAAAAACTGCATATCGTAAAATTTGGAGAAACTAAAGAAATCACCAAGCCAACACAGGATAAGTAGCTGTGATAATCTCCTGTCTTGCGTTTTTAACCGATTTTTTATGCGCATCTTATTTCGAACAATGGCTCGTTTACTCTTTGGCAGCTTATTTTTTCGTCGTGCTCTCCATAAAAGAAAGTAACTTTCGAGACTTCATCATTAAAATCATACCCCCACTCAGCCTTTTATTATGCCAAGCATTTTTTCTTCATGATCGCTTTGGACTTATGTTGTGCTTTATTGTGCCACTCATTTTTATTGCGTACATTATTAATCACATTATTATTCATCCTGCATTTTTATTGCCCATCTTTTCTGTGTATTTCTTTATATGCCAAGATTTTTTGATAAAAAAATGTCTCTTTTCGCAAATATTCCTGATCGACGTGACTATTAAGAAAATTTTTATTAACCTTGCGATAGGATATTTAGTTCTCTGGGGTACGCGGGGCAATCGCCTTTTTCCACGAAAGTAGAAAAGGGAGGAAAGTCTGGACTCCAAATAGGAAGGATGCCTCACGAGAGACCTGGTCTCAAGTGCGGAGGGCGTAAGTTCATGGAAAGTGTCACAGAAAATTACCGCCTTGGTTAAACAAGGTAAGGGTGAAAACGTGTGGTAAGAGCGCACGGGCAAAAGTAGAAATATTTTTGCAGGACAAACCCCATCCGGAGCAAGACAAAGTAAGCAGATTATGTGCCTATTCTCACAATCTGCGGGTATGTCGCATAGATAGATGGTTGCCACCCCTAACGGGCGTACAGAATCCAGCTTACAAGTGCACCTCAGAGAACATCCGCCTTTACCCTACAGCCAAAAAAGTGAGTCATGATAAAAACAATACGTAGCTTCATATGGATTATTCCCTTTGCAGGCTTTTTAATCGGCTACTTTATGCCTTTATGGTTTTTACCACACACACCACACAAAACCCCCAATATTGTTGGCAAGCCGCTACAAGAAGCACTCAGTATCTTGTCCAAGCAAAATCTTAACGCCCATCTCATTAAAGAGCTGGAAGATAACATCATTCCCGTCGGAACCGTTATTCATCAAAATCCATCAGCACTGCAACCCGTGAAAGCTGATCAAACCGTTTCTCTTATCATCTCAAAAAAACCTATCCCTCTTACAACGCCAGATTTAATCGGTAAAAAACCACAAGAGCTTTCGATGACCATTAAGAAGAGCCACGCTTCTATCGAATACATCACCATACCAAGCGCACATAAGTCACCACATTGTTTAGCTCAAACGCCACTCGCGGGAACCCCTCTCTGCAGTAAAATAATATTTTCTTATGTTTCTTCAGAAAAAAAATCTTTGTGTGTTATGCCAAACTTCACCGGCATTTCACTTGCCTGGGTTAACGAATATTTAACGTCAATCTCAATTATTTTTCAAGCGTACACCGCAGAGATCCCGATAAATGATCTTTCTTTATATGGTGACCTCAACATTATCGCCCAACGACCCCTTGCAGGTTCTATCATTGATCTCACCAAGCCTCCATGTATTCAGCTAGAAGTTACCTAAATACTCCTATTAAAAGCGCCAGTTTACCTTCATAACTTTAAAACCATTGGGTTTAATCACGCTATTTTCTTATACTCAGGCTCGTTTAATTAATTCAAAAATTATTAGAGGAGGGAAAATAGGATGAAAAAAATCTATTCACCGTTACGACTTACGCTCATCACATTAATTTTGAGCACAAACACTCATGCCACCAATCAAACGCCAGACAAGGGATTAATTGATGATTTTATAGAATATGTTGGAGAATTTTTTCATATTTCATCAAAGCCAAAACCCAAACCAAAATTTAACTATGACGCCACCCTAGTGGGCTTTGTTAATTTTGCTGATGGCATAGGTAGACACCCCATTCTCTTTAAAGATTGCCTTGATAAAACGGTAAAATTAAATTTTCTCAGTACCAGAAATATCCCTCCGACCGTTGAAGATGCACAACTAAGTCTTCCTCGACTCGACCAAGAAAATAAAGCCGATGTCGGAGCAGTTGCCATTTTAACTGATATCCTTGCCGATAAAGCCTTAAATATTTATCAGCGAATGCCTGATAGCCCTATAAAAATTGCTTATACCATGTTTGAGTCAACTGAAATTCCAAAAAATTGGGTTGCTATCTTAAATAAAAAATTTGATATGGCGGTTGTTCCTGATCAATTTCTTGTAGAGGTTTATCAAGAGTGCGGGGTCGAAATTCCAGTTTTTGTATTGCCTTTGCCGCTCATGTTACAAGATTTTCTTCAAATGAAAAATCAACACACGCCCCATAAACCATTTACATTCGGGTTCTCGGGCGGCCTTTGGAAGAGAAAGAATCATCTGCGCGTTATTGATGCTTTTGCTCAAGAATTTGGCAGTGATGACAACGTTAAACTCATTCTTCATGGCCGCTTTGGCGAACCAGAAATTATTAAAGCAATTAATGATAAAATCATACAACTCAATCTTACCAATGTAGAATTTGTTGTTGGACCATACACTCACGAAGAATATCTGAACTTTTTTAAATCAATCGACTGTTATGTTTCTCTTTCTATGGGTGAAGGTTTTTCAATCACCCCTCGAGAAGCGCTTGCATGTGCAAAGCCATGCATCATCAGCAACAACACGGCACAAGCCACCATTTGCAATACTGGCAGCGTCCGCATTATAGAATCAACTATTCCTGTCCCAGCATTTTATGACTCTCATTACACCAATGCCTACATCATGCAGCATGGTCTCGATCAAATAAAAAATTTTAACTATAACTTCAGCTCCTTAAATAAACTGCTCAGTACAAGTGAAGAAGGGTTGGAATGGCGCTCAGGAGAGATTGGTCTTCAATTTGATTGTGCCACAAGTGACGTTCGAGTAGCAATGCGCGATATCTACCAAAATTATGATGCTTATAAAACAAACGCTCGCCATGGACAAGAATGGGTTAAGCAGTATTTAGCTGAAAATTTACATGCGCTTTATGTTAATTTGATTAAACCAAAAACAATTAAATTCGACACAAAAAATAGTATTACCAAAGATGGACTTACCACCAACTCAGAATCGTTGTACAAAAAATATAAAGCGATAGCACGATAACAAAAAAACTTCATGATAAAAAAAGGCATTCTGATCTCTATTTTTTTATGCGCACCAATGTTAGCCGGAATCAATGTACAAGATCTCATTGATTCCGGCCAAATCAAACAATGTCTTATGGGCTGCAACACCCTACAACTTGACCATAGAGAGCTTGAGAATTTATATGGCCTTGAGAATATTACAGGGGCAGCCAACATCGAAATTATCGATTTATCCTACAACAATCTTAAGGATCTTATTGGCGTCAGCTTCAAAAACTTTCCCAACCTTAAACAACTGTTACTTAAACATAATCAACTTACAGATATCGCTGAACTAATAAGCATTCCTGGCCTTGATGATTTACGGGAGCTCCATTTGACCTATAACAACATCAAAAACTTAGACCTCAATATTTTTAGTAAATTTACGATGCTTTATATACTAGACCTTGGATTCAATCAAATCACAACGCTAACGCCTAAGCATGAAGGCATCTTACAAAATCTTGAACTCTTATTTCTGAACAATAACAACCTTGCCATGTTACCTGACTATGCATTTATTGCGTGCCCTCAGCTCCAAGCGCTTTATCTGCAAGACAATATGCTTAGTGAATTGCGCCCAACCTGCTTTAGAAAATTATCCCGCATGCGGCTTTTGTATTTACAAAACAATCTAATTTCTAAGCTCCCTACAGAAACTTTTTGTGATTTAAGCAGCTTACATCTTTTATATCTCAGAAATAACATGCTTGCAGAACTTGAAAAAGGCTGGAGCAATGGGCTTAATAATCTCCAGCACCTCGACTTAATAAACAATAATCTCTCTTGCGAGAAAGATTATCAACAAATCAAAAAATTATTAGATCAATACACACGCCCGATAACTATTCTTGATATCGGCGAGACAGAAGAATCCTTATCATGGAGACTCGCCAAAGAATATGACTGCACGTATGTCATACTTACCAAAGAAACTCCTAAAGACTTATTACTCAACAACAAACTTACTAACGTTGTTGTTTTAGAAAAAACAATAACAGCACAGGATCTTAAAGAAATTGTAGCCTGTGAACATTTTGACGTAGTACTTGCAGCAGGCATCAATCAGCAAGACATGATTGATCAGATACTCATGCTTGGCGATAATATTTTTATCGATTCAAATCTATATGAAATACATAAAAACATTTTGGCAAAACCAACCTGGGGATCCCCAAACATTCGTTTTTATCCAATCAATAGTAATTTTCAAGAAAAGACCATCTACAAGCCCCGCATCCATAAGACCATCGAATGGAAAAAGGGTATAAACCTTTGGACCTTTAAAAATATGAATGGCGTTTATCCAACCAAAGAAACCATTCATCAAGAGATCAAGCGACTTGCAGTATTTCCGCATCTTGATTTTATGCCATGGAATATGGTCATACAGGGAAATAATCTTGAGCTGATTGATTGGGATGATAATAATGCACCAGTATTCATGCATAACCATGAAGCATGTATTGCTCAGTACGAATCGAAATAACTATTTATGCTGCATCCTCCTAAATAAAAATTAAGCATCTTCATAAACTTCTTTGCTGTGCTTTATCGCAGAAATAATAACTTTATTGTCCTTGATGCAGTAAATCACTCGATAATCACCCACACGCAACCGCCTTGACCCTTTTAAGCTATATCGCAACGGCTTCCCAAAACCAACTGGGTCAACTGCTAATCGTTCTTCAATGGCTCGTTTAACTTTTAAAGCTTCAGGCTTTGACAACGCTGGAATATCTTTTAAAACAACCTTGGAAAGATATTCGATGATATACTCACCCAGAGGTTTAAACGCCCTATTTCCAAGCATCTTCATGAGAAATCATATTTTGAGATTTGCCTTCAGCCTCTTCCATGCGCTCATCTGCAATTTTTGATAACACCATATCTTCATGGCGATCTAAGGCCTCAAGAATTAATTCTTTAGCTAAGCTCGAAACAGACATCTGCTGTTTTTTTGCAAGCGTAGAGAGTAAAAGTGATTCTGATGACTCAAGGGTAATATTTAACCGTGGTTTTTTTGTTGGCATGTGAACCTCACAAGATAATGAATCTAGAAAATAAATACTTTTGAGCTCGATTGATATAAAAAGTGTATCACATTCACATCACTTTTTCAAGAAAGCTTAAATTCCTTAACTTATTTTGTCGATAAAATTATTTTTATATATACAAAATATTTTTTTAGCGATAAAATTAACTCATAAGTAATTTTTAACCAGAAAGTGATTAGTTATGACCACTCTTAAAAATACCTCAGAAGCAACGCTCGCAACGCAATGCCTTGATCAACTCCAAGAAGATATTCTTAACGGCATCTTTCTCCCTGGGCAAAAACTTAAAATTGAACTCTTGAAAGAAAAGCTTAATGCCGGACAAAGCCCCATCCGTGAAGCCCTCTCTCGCTTAACCGAATTAGGCATGGTCGAAGCAGAAGAAAATAAAGGGTTTCGCGTAGCGCGCATGTCAGAATCGGACGTACGTGACATCTACAATGTTTTTTTTAACATCGAGATGTTGGCGCTTGAACAGGCTATAAAGCTTGGTGATGACAGCTGGGAGGCAAATATTGCTGGCACGCTTCACAAACTTGCCATTATCGAGAATAAAACTGAACAAGTTACGTATGCTGATTGGTCAGAGCGCAACTATGCTTTTCACGTTGCTTTAATCTCTGGATGCAACTCGCCACTCCTGCTTGAACTGCGTGCCGATGTGTTCAGGCGCTTTGATCGCTACTGCCGCATTGCGTTTAACTTATCGCAAACAACATTGCATCTTAACCACGAAGAACATAAAAAACTTGCAGAAGCCGTTTTACGACGTGATTTAGAAGAAGCAAAGAAATTACAGCACTATCATATTTTTGGAGCACTGGAAGACGTTATTAAGACACTGAAGAACAACAAGTTGCTGTGAAAGTAAGCAAGAAAAAAGATAAGCCCCTTTTGATTGCCGCTAAAACACGACCTGTACGTCATCCTCGCGAACGCGGGGATCCAGGTCTTACTTTAAAAACTTACTTTAAAAAAAGAAAAAATGCCTGGATCCCAGCTTGCGCTGGGACGACGAATCCTTTGTTAAAGCTACTATAAAAGAAGGCCTGGCTCCCCGCATTCGCGAGGATGACGTGTCCAGGAGTAAGTTATCTGACTAAATAAAAGGCTACAAAAAACAATATGTCCTTCGTTAAAGCACAATAAGAATTAACCAGTTTAAATCAGGAGCCGTCATGGAAACAAAACACACGCTATCGCTACTCTTTCGTTACATTATCCCCTATAAACTAAAATTTATACTGGCCATCATCAGTTCCATACTTAATAAACTCTGTGATATTGTTCCAGAACTGTTAATCGGGATGTCGATCGATGTTATCGTCAACCAAAAGACTTCGCTCGTTTCGCGCATCACCGGGATAACTGATCCATTAACTCAACTTTACTATATTGGAGCTCTCACCGCGATCTTATGGATTCTTGAATCAGTGTTTGAATATTTCTACCTGATTTTGTGGCGCAGTTTATCACAAGACATCCAGCACACCTTGCGCATTGAAACCTATGGCCACATGCAAAACCTGGATATGGCCTACTTTGAAAACAAAACAACCGGCGGATTACTTTCAATCATCAATGACGACATCAACCAACTTGAGTTGTTTTTAAGCGAAGGACCAAACGCCATCATTCAATTAACCATCAATATCATCGTTATGGGTAGCATTTTCTTTGTCATCAACTCTACATTAGCGGTACTCACCCTACTACCGATCCCGTTTGTGATTTTTATTGCTTACTATTTTCAACGTCGCTTGGCAGTGCTTTATGAAACAGTTCGTGAACGCGTCGCATCACTTGGTGGCCACATTGCCAGCAGACTCATGGGCATCATGACGATTAAAAGTTATACAACTGAAAACGATGAAATAGTAGCGCTCACCAAAGAAAGTCGTACATACAAACAGGTCAATCATAACGCCAGCCGTGTAAACGCCGCGTATATTCCTATCGTCCGCATGGGCATTCTCGCAGGCTTTATCATGAGCCTTCTTGTTGGTGGGCAGCTAGCACTCAGCGGGGCACTGTCCATAAGTTTTTATAGTGTTTTAGTTTTTCTAACTCAACGATTCTTATGGCCATTCACCACGCTAACAACAACAACTGACATGTATGAACGCGCCATGGCATCAGCTCGAAGAATCTTCTCAGTCTTGCATCATGGATCAGAAATTATTGAAGGCTCACAGAAACTCAATTGGACTCAAGTAAAGGGCACCATTAGCTTTAAACAGGTATCGTTTACCTACGGCAATGGCACCAACGTGTTTAATAACCTCTCACTTGAAATTCCTGCGCATCACACCGTCGCATTTGTCGGCACCACCGGCTCAGGCAAAAGTACGATCACCAAATTACTTTTGCGGCTGTATGAAAATAAATCAGGTATCATCTCGCTTGATGGCGTTGATATTAAAAAACTTACCACCACATCAATGCGTCAAGCCATCGGATTAGTGAGCCAGGAAGTTTACTTGATCAATGGTTCGGTAGCTGAAAATATTTGTTATGGCACACCACATGCAACACGTGAAATGATTATTGAGGCGGCCAAGATGGCTGAAGCTCATGATTTCATTATGCAGTTACCACAAGGCTATGAAACTAATCTTGGTGAGAACGGGAAAAATCTTTCCGGCGGACAACGGCAGCGCTTGGCAATTGCACGTGCCATGGTAAAAAATCCACCAATCTTTATCTTTGATGAAGCAACATCTGCACTTGATAATGAAACTGAAGCAGCAGTTCAGCACTCTATCAAAATGCTTATGCACAAACACACCATGATCATTATCGCACACCGACTTTCAACGGTGCGACATGCTGATACGATTTTTGTTCTTGAAAAAGGCGTTATCGTGGAATCTGGAAATCATGAAGCGTTGGTAGAAAAAAATGGTCAATACGCCATGTTGTGGAAGTTACAATCAGAAGAAACACATTAAGCATGTTTAGGGGAGCTAACGCGTTTTTTTACAGAAGATGCTTTAGCTTCCCTAAAAAATTGCGCCATTTTTTTACGTCCATAAATGTCTGCAACATCTAGAGGAGTGTCTCCATCATTATCCACAAGATCAATTTCTGCCCCATGCTCTAAAAGTAATTGTGCTATTTTTATAGGCCCTTTTTTGAATCTTTTTCCAAAAACACCTACGTTCATAACAAGCTGATGTAAAGGAGTCCGTCCATCTGCATCTCGCTGATTCACCTGTTGATTCAGCCCAGAATCTAAAAGAAGCTTAATAATCTCAGGATCATTTGCATGTAAGGCCCAGTCAAACAATGATTCTCCACTATCATTAACAAGGTCAATTCGTGCTCCAGCAGCAACAAGGGATTCTATCATGCATCTATTTTTCTTCTCAATAGCAAAAAATAACGACGATTCACCGTTATCATTCACTTCATTAATAAGTCTTAATGCCCCTGAATTTAGAAGCATCTCAAGAATTTCTTGAGTTCCTGTTTTTACTACCATATGAATAAAGTTTTCTCCATCATCATCCCTTAGATCAAAATCAACCGTTGATTTAAGAATCTTTCTAACCGCTTTAGCATCTTGCCGACAAATTGCAGCCCTTAAGCGACAAGTACTTGCTGACTGCTTCATAGCCTTGTCTCTAAGTTCTTTAAAGCACGAAACATTTAATCGTTTTTTACACAATGGACATAAGCGAGGCTTATTTGAAAGATAAGCTTTTTCAACGTACTCTTGAGCACAGCTCACATGAATATGTTGACCATGCGCACATTTAAACCAAATTTTTGCACTTTCAGATTCTGCAACAGCTTCATCTTCAAAACAAATACAACATTGAGACATTTCAGTTTCTTGAGCTGGATTCATTGAAAATAAAAGATTATTTAGGAAAAAAATAATAATCAGACCAAAAAATAATTTAGGAACATTCATAAAAAGCTTTCTAATAAAAAGTAATACAGAATTATCTTATAACAGATAAATTTTAAAATAATAATCAGGTAATTTTTAACAAAAAAAATGATCCCACTCAAAAATAAAACTCCACACTTAAAATAATCAAAGCCTCAAACGATATCTTTCTCCCTGAATCAATAAAAAATCTCGCACTATCCCTGAAATCAAACGCTCTTTTACATCACATTGCAAGCCAGGATATTACTTTAAATGAGGCCGTAAACTAAGTTAAAATTTTGTTTGCGCGGGGGCATCCGACCTGGTAGATTATAGGACAGAATCAGCGAGTAAAAATTTATAAAAGACAATAAAAAGGGTGTGTGATGGAGAACCAGATTGGCTCAGTAGCCTCACAAGGCAGACAAGACGCGGTTAACTTAGACTCTCTCATGATGAGAGTTGTTAAACGAGGCGGAAAAACATCACTATTTGATCAACAAAAGATCGTCGCAAACGTCAATCGATGTCTATCTACAGCAACGACAAACATTGATCATGGCATTTTCATGAAAGAGGTAATCCGTAATATCTTTGATGGCATCTCCACTAAAGATCTTGAGAAGGCATTAATTCTTTCTGCAACTTCTTTTATTGAACTTGATCCAGCTTACGATGAATTGGCAGTCCGTTTTTATTTACAACGAATTTATAAAGAAATAATCGGCGAATCGGTTACCGAACAAACCCTTGATCAACGATATCGACAAAAATTTATTGATGGCATTAAATATGCCATTGCGGCTGGCCGCCTTGATTCACGCTTAGGTGATTTTCCCTTAGAAGAACTTGCAAAGCATCTTAATCTCAAACGCGATACAATCTTTGGATACATGGGAATACATACCATTTATGAGCGTTATCTTTTACGTTGTGATAGCAATATTATTGAGACACCACAAGCTTTTTGGATGCGTATTGCCATGGGCCTTTGCCTACAAGAAGGCGATAAAATTGGCCGCGCCGTTGAGTTTTACAACCTTCTATCACAGCTTAATTATGTTTCCTCAACCCCAACCCTCTTTCATTCAGGCATGGTACATGCACAAATGAGTTCATGTTATCTTACTTACGTTGACGATGACTTAAACCATATTTTTAAATGTTTAAACGACAATGCAAATCTCGCCAAATGGTCAGGTGGTATCGGTAGCTCGTGGACCGCATTACGCTCCACGGGAGCACCTGTAAAAAGCGTCAATGTTGAAAGCCAAGGATTAATTCCATTTCTTAAAATCGCGAATGACGTTGTAGCGGCTATTAATCGCAGTGGAAGTCGTCGAGGCGCTGCCGTCGTATACCTTGAAGTCTGGCACTTAGACTACGAAGATTTTCTCGATTTACGTCGAAACACCGGCGATGAACGACGTCGCGCCCATGATATGAGCACCGCAAGCTGGATACCTGATCTCTTTATGAAACGTGTTCTTGAAGATGGTGAATGGACCATGTTCTCACCAAATGACACACCAGACCTTCATGAAACTTTTGGCAAAAAATTTGAAACTCTTTATCTTGCCTACGAAGAAAATACGCGTACCGGTAAACTAACAAGATTTAAAAAAATATCCGCGACACAACTATGGCGCAAAATGCTCAGCCGTTTATTCGAAACCGGACATCCTTGGATAACCTTTAAAGATCCATGCAACGTCCGTTCTCCGCAAGATCATGTTGGGGTCATTCATTCATCGAATTTATGTACCGAGATCACGCTTAATACATCACGCGAAGAAACCGCGGTATGTAACATTGGCTCAATCAATTTAAGCCATCATGTTGCCGATGGAAAACTTGATGAAGTAAAACTTACACACACCATTAAAACCGCTATTCGTATGCTTGATAACGTTATTGATGATAATTTTTATCCAACCGAAGAAGCAAAAATATCAAACTTTAGACACCGCCCTATCGGCCTTGGAATCATGGGATTACAAGATATTTTGTATAAACTTGATATTCCCTTTGATGACCAACGTGCATTAGAATTTTCTGATCAACTCATGGAAAAAATTTCATATCATGCCATTCTTGCTTCCTCTGAACTTGCAAAAGAACGTAGCGCGTATTCATCATACAAGGGGTCAAAATGGAGCAGAAACTTATTCCCCGTTGATACCATTAACCTTCTTGAACAAGAACGCGGCATGCCAATCGAAGTTTCTCGCAAAGAACGATTAGACTGGGCGCCGGTGCGAGAACATGTAAAGCGCTACGGTATGAGAAACTCAAACGTCATGGCCATTGCACCAACCGCAACAATCTCAAACATTTCCGGATGCTACCCGTCCATCGAACCGATCTATAAAAACATGTATGTGAAAGCAAACATGAGCGGTGAATTTACCGTCATTAACAAATATTTAGTACAAGACCTTAAAACAATAGGCTTATGGAATAAAGACATGCTTGATACCATCAAATACTTCGATGGTAACATTCAAATGGTTGATGAAATTCCTGAACACATCAAACGAAAATACAAAGAAGCATTTGATATTGACGCTGAATGGCTCGTTCAACTAGCAGCCGTACGCGCAAAGTGGATTGATCAGAGCCAATCATTGAATATTTTTATCCAAGGAGTCTCGGGTAAAAAGATTCATGATATTTATATGAATGGCTGGAAAGCTGGGCTTAAAACGTTCTACTACGCACGCACCATGGGTGCAAGTCAGATTGAAAAATCAACACTCGATGCAAAAAAATTTGGTTATACCCAAAAACGTCAATATGAAAAAATGCCAACACCGGCAATTGAGCCAGAAGAGCCAGTTGCATCATGTAAACTTGATAATGAAGACTGTGAAAGTTGTCAGTAAAATAATGACTGGATCCTGAACTTGTTTCAGGATCTAATCAAAATAAGTAAAAACTTTAACCTGAAAGAACCGCCATGCAAGCAGCAAGACGCGATAAAAAGAAAGTAACGGTATTAAATAATACCTCAACCGATCCAAACAAAATTCTTCCTATGACCTACATGTGGGCCCGCCAACACTACAAAGACGGCGTAGCCAACAACTGGACTCCTGAAGAAGTATCCATGCAGAAAGACGTTGAGCAATGGAAATCAACCACCGTTCTTTCAGAACATGAGCGCAGGCTTATTCTTTGGAACTTAGGGTTCTTCTCCACCGCAGAATCATTAACCGCCAACAACATTGTTATCGGGCTCTATCGCCACGTCACCAACCCAGAGTGCCGTCAATACATGCTTCGCCAAGCTTATGAAGAAGCTATTCATACCGACACATTCATCTACTGCTGTGACTCACTCGGACTTGATCCTGACTACATTTACAACATGTACAATAACATCCCATCAATCAAAGCAAAGGATGATTTTGTAGTAAACCTTACCCTCTCAATCACCGATACCAATTTTAAAACCGATTCCACCGAAAACATTCAAAAGCTTATTTTAGATATCGTTGCTTTCTACGTTATCATGGAAGGCATCTTCTTCTATGCCGGTTTTGCAATGATACTTGCCCTTAAACGTCAACAAAAAATGGTTGGCATTGGAGAGCAGTTTGAATACATCATGCGAGATGAAAGCTTACATTTGGCATTTGGCTGCGATTTAATTAACACCATTAAAGCTGAAAATCCAGACGTTTGGACACAAGAGTTCCAAGATAAAATCAGTACGCTCATCCATGAAGCGGTTAAACTTGAAAAGAACTATGCACACGATGCCTGCCCACAAGGCTTACTCGGCATTAATGCTGAACAATTCTGCAATTATGTTGAGCACATGGCCGATCGTCGCTTAGAGCGCTTAAGTCTTCCAAAGCAATATAACACTGAAAATCCATTTCCATGGATGGCACAGGCAACTGATTTAGCCAAAGAAAAGAACTTCTTTGAAACACGGGTAACCGAATATCAAACAGCCGGCTCATTAAACTGGGACTAAGAACTTTATGAAATAATGGAGGTTATTTCACCAAGGGATCTCATGAAAAAGAACTTATCTCGTTATCTTATAACTTTATTATTTACACTATGCTACCTACTCTCATCATTATTATCAGGCATGCAAATGCCTAAGAAAAGCACCACAAGCGATTTTTTTATATGGCTTATGAATGATCTTAGCTCAACATCAGTGTCTCTTAAGGAAACAGAAGAAACGCTTATAGACCAAGCTTCAGCATGGCAAAAAACAACACGAGCTCATCTACAAGTAAACACTCAAACTCCTGAGATTGTTGCGACTTTTCTTAACACTCCGATTCCTCAAAATAACGGATCAAGCTATACCTATGCCCTACACATCGCAATAAAGCATAGCACGCCAGAAAAGCTTCAACTTCTCCTCGATTATGGAGCTCTCTCATCATTGCCTGATAGTAATGGGGATATTCCTCTTCATCTTTCTATCAAGTTAAAAAAAGATGCGCTTACATTAATCCTTCTTAAACATGATCACATAAATAGATTAACTATAAATTTCCCAGACAAATTCGGACGAACCCCTCTTTTCTTAGCTTGTTATCTTAACGAACCAGCTCTTATTAACATTCTCTTTGATATGGGGGCAAACCCAGAATCAATCGCCACTATTGGAGGAAAAGAAGTTACTCCTCGAGCAATAGCAACTCAAAAAGATTGTGGACTTCTTATTGAAGAACTCATACTTAGAAGAGATGGAACCGCTCCGATAAAAACGCTAAATCCAAAAGATCTTGAGTTATCTTTCTCTGAGTCAGAGAGTTCTCCAGGACACGAAAATATCACACCAAGCCAGCGCGAAGCCCGGGTCTATTTTCTTGAAAAACAACTTGCTGAAATAAAAAAGCGTCAGAGAGAAGCCCAGGAATATCAAGATCAAGCAGAACATGCTTTAGAAGAAGAATATAGACAAAAAGCACAAGAAATAACCGCAAAAATGATAGCTCTAGAATTGTTACAAATATATTTTTTAGCCCAAGAAACTGATGAAGAATCAGAATCAGATGAACCACCTCCCCTTGAGGCTGTTGATAATGAGTAAATCCCTTTATTCCCAACTAAATTACCATTTTTTGCTATTTTTATAGTTTTTTATAAAATAAACCAATGAATTATGTTGCGACTCGTTAGAAATGTCCTATTCGTAACTCATTAAAAATGTCCGC
>CAYHBO010000032.1:0-7742 GCA_964354855.1 uncultured Pseudomonadota bacterium
ACGACCCTTAATGCGTGCCAATTCTTTTTGAGCCGCTGGCGAAAGTTTCTCACCAGCTATTTCTGCCCATTGAAATTTTGCGACTACTGCTTGACGGAGTTGTTCATTTTGTTCACTTACTAAAGACATTTCAGCATTGAAATCTCTCTGATTAATTGTGTTTAAGAAGCGTGCAAACTGTTTAACTCCACCAGAATAATTAGCAATGCTTTCTGCTAGAGGAAACCTAGTATGAGATCCCTCTTCGGATCTTCCACGAGAAGAACTTCTCTTCTCCATACCATACATATTCCCGGTAATAACACCGGCAGCCATGACAAGCACAAGCGCTCTCATAAGCCCTTTACGTAATAACTTTTCCATAAAAATCTCCTTTTATTGGATTTTACATTTCGTACTCATCACCTGTGGTACGTTATCTATATATTACAGGCAGGAAACATTAAATCACAAGAGTTTTATGAAAAATTACAAATAAAGAGAAATTGTTGGAAATTTGGTTGGGTTTTGAGGCAGGATCTTAATTTTAGGGTCTTAATTTTACGGCATTTTTTGACCATCCATGAGACCGACCCATTTGTGGAAAACCAAGCAAACGAGCCAAGGAATCATCAAGACATTCACGGTTTTTAAGATTAAGCGGTTTTTTACTTGAAGCAGGCATTTTAACCAGTACAACCTGATGCTTTTTTCGATCTCTTTTACCCATACCACCTGGGGGGACTAACGCTTGTTGCCCCATAAGATCTACCAGCGCTTCAATGCTATTTACTTGATTAGCACCCATAAGCTCAATTTTAGTATGCAAATCTTCAAGATCATTGGTAGTCTTCGCATGATCGTCGGCAAGTTTTGCGAGCGATACTTCAAGATTTTTAATCGCAACAAAATCTGGAACTACCGCAGGAACAACAACAGAAGCTACTACAGGAACAACAACAGAAGCTGTTACCGGAACAGCCGTTGCAACTGACGATGGCTCTTTTTTGGTCACTTGCTTATAAATTTTGTAACTAGCCCAACAACCAATAAAGAGTAAGGCGAGAAGTAGCCATTTTTTATGAGATGACTTCTTCTCTTTAAGTTCTTCTTGTTTGACAAACAGCAGCGATGAAAAAAGCTTTGCCATCTTGTTGTACTGTTTGATGATGGCGTGGGTGGCGTCACTACTCTCACTTGCCACCTCACGTAAGAAAATCACCAAGAGCATACTTGTATACAACGACGTCTTGGGAAGATGGTAGTCGGTTAAAAAGTCATCAATCAATCCAGTTAATGTGGTCGCATGAGAACAAAACTTTTTGGCTACGGCCAATAATATCGTTTGATACCCCTCAGGGTTACTTTCTCGTACCACCTCATCAAGGCTGACAATGGTCACAGGCGACGGGGTAGTCACATGATGTTTTCTCCCCGCATCACCGACCAACAGTTGGCTAAGATCATACTCAATGGCAGCAAGCTGCGTCATGATCGGCTTAAGGTTACTTGCGCCACATTGCATTAAAAATAAAAAATATAAATTTGCGATAAATAAAGACTTTTTCAATATTATGTTTCCCATGGAAATACTGTTTTTGGTACGAATAGATATAGCATGGGAAAGAAAGAAGGGCAAGGTGATACAAAAACCGTTCAGCGTGAGGGGCGAGTGTAACGTATTTACATCAGAATCAAATAAAAATGTTATCGAGCTTCGTCCATGGTATCACCCTGCCCTTTGATCGTACTTGTTCTTGATTTCCACCATATACAACAACCGCTTCTTGGTCATTTTTTGTAATTGTTTGAAACCAGGTAAGCGTATCAAAAAATTTATTATTCATGGTCTCCGATGCTTTAATTTCGACCGGAATTATTTTGCCACTTATTTCTATAATCAAATCAATCTCATTTTGATTGCTGTCTCTAAAAAAGGTGATCATAGGGCGTCGTTCTTGAAGATTAAGATTCTTTATGATATCGACAATGACCATGTTTTCAAAAAGTGCGCCATAGAGGTCTCTTTTTTTAATAATAGTTTCTCGTTCTATTCCCATGAGCGCAGCAGCAAGACCTACATCATAAAAAAATAATTTTGGTGATTTGGTTATGCGTTTTCCAAGGTTTTCATGATACGAAGGTAGTAGAAAGAGAATAAAGCTTGTTTCGAGAAGTGCCAGCCAGGCTTTTACCGTACTTGTGTTGATACCGCAGTTGGTGGCTAAATCAGTGATATTAAGTGTAGATCCAATACGCAGGGCGCAGAGTTGCATAAATTTTTTGAATATTAAAATATTATCAATATTTCTTATACTTCGTATATCACGTTCAACATAGGTAGAAATATAATTATCGTAGTAATCAGATGCATTAACATGGGGCTGATACGTTCATGGATAAAATCCCTTGAATACTTGATCTTCAGATTGATCAAGGAGTAAATGTGCAGGGAAAAGATTGGGAACATATTGAGCCTCATCAATAATGATGCCATATTCATTTTTATAGTGATTCAAGAATCCTTTTGGATCATTATGTGCGAAATCAAAAAGTTCGGCATCCTGCATATCTAAATACGTATGATACTTAAAAAGTTCTTTTGCTAAGGTACTTTTGCCCGATTGTCGTTGCAAAGATTCTATGCTCAATAGACAACCAAATAAACTCACGGTACCCTAAAAGCCTGTTAATTTTGCAAGGAGATCTGTTTATGAAACCAATCGCCATTGGCACCAGTGACTATAAAAAAATTATCAATCTAAAAGCTTTCTATGTTGATAAAACGTTACTTATAAAAGAAATCAATGATAGTAACGCTGAAGTTATTCTCTTCCCACGCCCACGCCGTTTTGGCAAAACTCTCAATCTTTCCATGCTTCAGTATTTTTATGAACGTACACCAGAAAACCATATGTATCTTTTTGAAAACACCGCTATCTGGAAAGAAGAAGCATATCGCAAGTACCAAGGCATTTATCCCGTTATTTCAGTTACTTTCAAAGATGTAAAACTTGATTCTTGGGAGAATGCCTACGCAAAACTTATTGAAATTATTAGTGACGAATTTAAGCGCCATAAAGATATTCTTACTCATGAGCTTATTGACGAACTTGATCGTAAAAAATACCACGCAATCATGGATAAAACCGCTCATGAAACAGATTTTGGTTCAAGTTTAAAATGGCTTTGTAAGTTACTCTTTAATGTTTATGGACAAAAAACTATCGTACTTATCGATGAATACGATGCTCCCATCCATGCCGCCTATCTTAATGATTTTTATAAACCGATGCTTAACTTCATACGACCACTGCTTTCCGGCGTACTTAAAGACAATAACTTCCTTGAACGTGGTGTGTTAACCGGCATCTTACGCGTTGCGAAAGAAAGTATCTTTTCAGGCCTTAACAATCTTAAAGTCTGTACGTTACTCAGTGATCAATTTTCAAGCGCCTTCGGATTCACACAAGAAGAGATAGATCAAACACTCAAGGATTACCAGTTAACTGAGTATTCTAACGACATAAAAAAATGGTATAACGGCTATCAAAGTGGCGCTATCACCGTGTATAACCCTTGGTCAATTATCAATTGCCTGCAAGAACGTGGGAAGCTACAAACGTATTGGCTTAACACCAGTGACAATGTTTTGATTAAAAACGAAATTGCGTCATGCAGCGAAGAGGTTTATGCCGCGCTACAAGCACTATTAGAGGACCAATCAACGATACAGCCGCTTGATGATGGCATCACCATGACCGACCTTACCCTGGAAACATCCATGGACGTAAGTAGAAAAGAACATGCGGTGTGGAATCTACTCTTTTATGCTGGGTATATCACCTACAGCTCATACACCTACAAACAAGGTAAACATTATTGTGAACTTAAAATTCCAAATCTTGAAGTACGCGATCTGTATAAAAATCTTGTTACGGAATCGGTACAAAGAATTTCACCTAACAATGAAATAGCAGAACTACAGGTAGCACTTATGGAGGGAGATGCTGAAGAATTTAAGATAAAACTTAATAATTTTGTCATACGAAGCATAAGTTCTCATGACTTATATCTCAATGAATGTGAACGCAATCTTCATTTGTTCATTTTGGGGATTTTAGTGTTATTTGAGGACTTTTACGCTGTCAGATCAAATCGTGAATCAGGCTATGGTCGTTATGACATTATGCTGATGCCAAAAAAAGCTGGTTATGCTGGTTGGATTATTGAACTAAAAAAAGTTCGTAAAAGTAAACAGGAAACACTCGAGATTACTGCTGACATTGCTCTGGTACAAATAAAAGCTAAAGAATATTCAACCGAGCTTCGTGCCAACAACGTCTCCACCATCATTGCAGTCGGCATTGCGGTTGAAGGCAAAAAGCTTTTGATTAAATACGAGATAGTATAAACGCTACAACGAGAAACTAGCCTTAAGCCACACAGCGTACTGTTCAAGTGCTGAGTTATCCTCAGAAAATTCGTATGAAGCTCCAAAGGCAAGCGATCCGGCACAGTTATACGGTAATACACCGTAGTAAGCGAGACCACCATGAATTTTATGCGTTATCTGCGCCGGTGTTTTGGCCGCATCAACATCAAGATTAACGGTGTTTATGTATTTATTATCAACAAAATTTGCAACGGAAATCGCGCCATTAGTTGAAACGATTGGAGTTGTAGAAGTCGGTGCAACCAAAATCCCCACCGTATTATCGGCCCATGATTTTACCCAGAGTGATTCTTGATCTTTCCAGTACAGGTTATAACCGATATCAGCAACCACGCATTTCCCCTTAAACGAAAGGTTAGCTAATGCTTCCAACTGGCTTCCCGGCTTCACACGCAGATCTTGCGTAAGTAAATTTGCTGCCGGAAAAAACGGCTGAGGGTTAACCGACTTATGGATTGAACTCATTAAAAAATACTGAGCAAATGGCATTCCCTTAATCCCTACCGTACGTGCTTCCGTTCCTTCAAAAAGATATTTGTATTGCAAGCCGGTATCAAACCAAAGTTCACCCTGCTTACCATTCCATAGCTGTAAGCCAGCATCAACCCCTACTCCTAACCCGGCATGCTTACCGTTACCATAGATCGGTTCAAACAGATATTCGCCATGAGCACGATTACCCGTCGGCACCGTCACACACAGATTAAACAAAGCACGACAGCTGTTGCTTTGGTAATAACGATACCCAAGCGTCAGATCAACATCGGCAAAACCGGTTGCTGAACGACGTCCCGCCATTTTTGCCTTGGTCAGTGGAGAGCGTAGCACCGTATTAGCCGCATCTAACGTGTTAGATGTTGCCGCAACCGAAGTATTTCCTGAAAAAAAATCGGCTAATGTAAACACTGGCCCACCAGTATAAAACGGCACCGACTTAGCATTAGCAACGGTCATGTTCATGTTATTAGAAACACTAACGATAGGAGAACTTACCTTAAAGAAAAGCCCCCCAACCGGCGCACCAACATACTGAAGATAATCTAAACGAGCTCCCCAAATCGATTGATCTGGATTAAAGGTTACCGTACCAAGTGGTGTGGTTACCGGAGCCGTAGCAGGATCGGTTATTGGTGTTAGCACGGGTTGAAATCCTGTTATTGCACTGCCATTAACATCCGCTTTAAGCGTTGCATCGGCAGGTGCAGAACCAATAACAATACTATTGGTACCATTGCCGACACTAAAGTAGCGACCGGTCTCGTCACGGTTTACCGACTGTTGGAAAAACGGCGTCAACTGAACATTAGTCTGACGCACCGGGCTATCTTCTTTAACTTCATAAATCTGTGCATGCCAGGTGGAAAACGCCATCGCATTGTTCACCCCAACCGCACGCGGCATTAAAAACGTTTTTTTTGAATATTCAAATGAATAAACAGAACCGACACCAAAGGCGGCCATTAACAAACCAATAAGATGGGAATACTTCATGTTTTCTTTCTCCTTTTTTATCCTTTTATGCGCTACGGCTCAACATTATACCTGTTGAGATTATAGAAGGGGGCGTGAGAGATCAAGATTGGTTGCTTTTATAAGAACCACCGACTACCGCTTCTCAAGTCGCTCCATTAAATCCCCTGCTGTCTGCCAACCTTCAAGGTTTCCATGATCACGACTCATAACATGCTTTCCCCCATAAACCACGTACCCAGTTTCCGAATCGGTCGATGCCAACGCATGCCATCTGGTAAGACTGTCAAAGAAATCGGTATTTACCGTTTCTCCTGATTTTATTTCAACGGGTACCAGTTTTGACCCCAAATTAACGAGACAATCAACCTCTACTAAGCCATTTTTATCCCGCCAAAAATACAGCGGAGCATTCGTACCAAAACTAAAATATTGTTTAAAAAAATCAGCAATCATAAAACTCTCGAAAATATGTCCACGGAAAGAACTTATTGAAAGATCTTCTATGGTTTTAATGCCCATGAGAGAACAAACAATACCGGTATCATAAAAGTATAATTTAGGAGTTTTTATAACGCGCTTATTAAAATTTACATGATATGGATGCAATAAAAAAACAACATAACTCGCTTCGAGAATCGAAAGCCACTTTTCAGCAGTCTTCTGATTAATCCCACAATTCATAGCGATATCGGAAATATTTAACAATTGCCCAACGCGACCAGCACAAAGTTTCATAAATTTTTGAAACGTTCTCAAATTCTCAATATTAATAAGTTGTCTAACATCTCGCTCAATGTAAGAGTGAATATAAGAGGGATAAAGCTCATCTGGAGTAAAATGTTCAGTATATATTCTCGGATAACCACCACGCAGCATCATGCTATTCGTATCCTCTAGAAGCAGATTATTCTCCTTAAGCTCTCTGATTGACAGTGGGAGGAGCGTCAAAATGCCAATACGTCCGGCCAATGACTGCGTAACAGCCTGATTCATTAAAAAATTTTGAGACCCTGTTAACACAAAATAACCTGGACGGTTTTTTTCGTCTGCTTCAAGTTGCAGGTAAGAAAGAATCTGAGGTGCATGTTGAAATTCATCAAGAATAATCCCTTTTTCATTATCGTTTTCACGTAAAAATCGCTTTGGATCTTGTATTACCAACTCTCTGAGCTCATAATCCTCTAAATTAAAATAACGATGATGAGGAAACGTTTTTTTAATGAGCGTGGTTTTCCCCGATTGACGAGGGCCAAATAATCCAACAACCGGAAATTTTGCAAAACGTAAAAGCGCTTGCGTAATTCTTCTCTCAAGAAACATGGGACTCCTAATGCTACATTGGTACTTGACTACCTAAACAGCATAATAAATTGGCTACAAAAAAACAATCTATTGAAAAAGTTCTTGAAGCTTTAGCATCTTCACCAATCACCCTCCTTCGTGGGGCTCGTCAAGTCGGATTTATATCTCGCATAGAAAAACCGGTTATTATCGATGAAATACAGCGCGTACCGGAATGCTCTAAAGACATGATCCTTAAAGCTGCGTTTAAAGGCGGCTATCCACGACCATTATCTCTCGATATCGAATCTGCAAAACATGCTTGGTTCAACGACTATGTCGCATTAATTCTCCAAAAAGACATCTTGGATGACGTAGAAAAATAATTATAAATTTTAAGAATGGATCCCCGCATGCGCGAGGATGACGTGTCCAAAATAAAGGCTCTAAAACAAACTTAGACTTTTTTGCTCTTCCCATTTTTTCTACGTCATCCTCTTTTCTTACGTCATCCTCTTTTCTTACGTCATCCTCGCGAACGCGGGGATCCAGG
>CAYHBO010000032.1:7842-14185 GCA_964354855.1 uncultured Pseudomonadota bacterium
TTTTCTTACGTCATCCTCTTTTCTTACGTCATCCTCGCGAACGCGGGGATCCAGGGCTTCTTCTATCTAAAATCTTCATCTTTTCTACATCATCCTCGCGAACGCGGGGATCCAGGGCTTCTTCTATCTAAAATCTTCATCTTTTCTACGTCATCCTCGCGAACGCGGGGATCCAGGCCTTCTTCTATCTAAAATCTTCATCTTTTCTACGTCATCCTCGCTACTCGCCCGTCGAAGCTCCTGGCTCGACGTAGCTTTAGCGTAGGCGGCTTGGCGTAGTCGGGACGCGGGGATCAAGATCTTCTTCTTACGTCATCCTCGCTACTCGCCCGTCGAAGCTCCTGGCTCGATGTAGCTTTAGCGTAGGCGGCTTGGCGTAGTCGGGACGCGGGGATCCAGGCCTTAAATAAAGAATCCCCCACATACCAACCGATACATGGGGGATTCTTTATTTAAGACGCCTCAAACTACCTAGTTCTTTATGCTATACACATTAGCATACGGACCAAACATAGGATTTGATGCCAGATAATTATTGATCGCCTGCTTCACCTGCATATAACACGGCGTCGTTCTTGGATTCGCCGTTACCATGCCAATGAGCATTGGAACCACCGTTCCACCAAACATAGTCAATGCTCCAGCAACCTGTTGAATCTGCGATGCTGTCAAGTAAGCAGAAGACGAAGCAAAACTGGTTGGCGTTGCACTAACATTCGCGGTTAATGTCGTCAAGAACTTATTCACCGCTGTTACAAATGCTGCTGTATCAGGCAATACAGCAGCTACCATTGTTTGTGGGCCTACCGGATTACCAATCACCGTAGTAGCTGTATTATTCAATGCTGCAAACGCCGTAATCAAATTATTAGCATTAGTAATCCCACCAGGCAAACGAGAACCAAGCTGATCAGTAAGCTTAGTAAGCGTTTTTGTTGCCATTGTGAATAAACCTGATTGTGAAGAATTTGCACCACTCGATAGATACCCATTAATGAATGAAGCAAAACCATTCATAGCCGCCGCATACCCAGTAACCATATCAAAATTTGGCCCAGCATACATCGCTGGCACAGGCTGAGGCATCATTTTTACAGGACCAGGAGGCGTCAACATACTAACAAACATTGGAATGGTCTGATTCATCAACGCTGTAAGATATCCTTTAACGATAACTAGATCGGCTGAACTTATATAAGCAGTCCCAAGAGATGTTAATTTTGCAAGACCAGCCGCCTGAACACCGGTGGTTTGTTTCGTTAACGCCGCTTGAAATAAAGCAAGCTGATCAAAAAATGGCTTTAAGCTCACGGCAGTTGCTGGCATATTTAATGCAATTTTAGCATTGCCAAGTACCGTCACTGACGTATCGGTTAACTTTTTAAGCGCAGTTTTCAAATCATTCGCATTCGTAATATTACTACCAGGTAAACTCACGGAAGAAAGATGACTCGTTATTTTATCAAGCTCTTTTGTAGCTAACGTGATTATCGGATTAGCCGCATCACCCGTTTTAAATGCGTTAATAAAATCAAGTGAATTATTAGCCCAAGCAATATAGCCAGCATTCGGTATCGCGGCAAGATTTGACAGACTAGGATTGGTAATCAATCCTAACACTGCTGGCACCGTCGTCATAACCAGGTTAATCATCAACTGCCGTACCGTTGCTAAATCAGTGTTACTTAAGTAAGGATCGGTCACCCTAGTAACCCGATCAGCCATTGTTTTAACACCCGCATAAGTACGCTTATTCATTGTCTTGAAAAAGCTGGTGATCGTTGATAACAGCGTTGTAACTTGTGGAAAATTTGGATCGGTAGGAATAATATTTAAACTTGTTCCAACAGCAGTTCCTAACGGTTTCGATGCGTTCGTAAGATCCTGTAAAATCTTTATCACATTATCCGCATTAGTCGTATGCACCGAAGAATCCATCCTCGTATTCGCCGTAGTAAGGGTGCTGATCGCCATACCGATAATTTGTGCCGCTTGCATACCGGTAGCTTGAGTTGCAGCTACTCCTGTAGGTTGCGGCGTAACCGGTTGAAGACGCACAGCTACCCCTGTTTGCTGAATTACCGTACCCATAACCGGTACCCCTTGCTGCTGTACCACCGTACCCACCGGAATTTGTCCTGCCGGTTGCACTACAAGCGTAGGAAACGGTAACGGAATACCTGCAAAAGATGCAATGTTGTTTGAAGCGATCGCTATCGTACGATCAGAACCACGCATCATAAACGCGTTTAAGAAATTTACTAAATTCGTTAAAAACATACCTGCTTCTTGCCGTGCACTACCAAACTGCAACGCACTCGCCAAACTCGTCAACGCAGCACCTAAAGGAGTCAAATTAATACCGACAGCTTGCGCTGAAAAATTATCAGTTGCAACACACCCTGCAGGAGGGGTTAATACACACATTGCTAATGCCGCTGCAGCCCCTGTTGGATTAGAACGTATACTCATCGCCGCATTATTAATCGTTGCTGCCGCGGTAGCAATATAATTAGGAGCAACATTACGAAAGTTCATTGCACCAATTCTGTTTTGTACCGTAGGCCCCCATGTTTGAGGCGCTGGAGGAGCAGTCTGACTAACAGGTCCGGCATAACCGGCAACTGGTGCCATACCCTGACATGATGCTGTCATGAGGGATACAAGTATCCCGTATAAAATAGTATTTATTGTCTTCATAGAATCTCCTTAAGAAAGCTTGATTATCATTACGACTCTGTATTTCGAATATCGTCCTTAAACTTCTTACGTCATACCTAGCTTCTTACGTCATACTTAGCTTCTTACGTCATCCTCGCGAACGCGGGGATCCAGGTCTTCTCTCTTCTTGAAAATTTTCTTATTTTCTTATATGTCTCTTTTTTAAATTTTTTAGAAAGTAAGTAAAAGTAAAAAGACTGGATCCCCGCATTCGCGAGGATGACGTAACTAAAAATTCTACACCCGCTCGTGGTGAGGAGCCCGCAAGGGCGTCTCGAACCATAGCAAGGGGCAACGAACCATTTACCAAGCAATATTACCCTTGAGCCAAACCGCATACTGATTAAGAACCGCATTAGTATTAGCCACTTCATACGAAGCACCAATGCCAAGATTCGTCGGCCAGTCACCCCATGTTGATCGGTACATCGCACCAGCATGAATTTTATTACTCAACTGACTTGGTGTTTGCGCAACAGATGTATCTAAATTCGCACGATTTACAAAGGCATCGTTAAGAAAATCATCACCATCTTCTTCAGCACTCGTCAAAATAGTATTATCCAAAATACCGTACGTATTATCTTCCCAATTACGCACTGAAACCGATTCTTTTTCGCGCCAGTAGAGGTTATAACCAACATCAAATACCACATTTTTCATCTGAAATGACAAATCAACTAACGCATCAACATGACAGCCTGGCGTTACGTTTACCGCACGCGTAAGTTGGTTCGCTGCAGGAAATAGTGGGGTACCTTGCGTACTAGCACCTTGTACCGTACTCATCAAACAATATTGAGCTAACGGTGGAACAACGTTAAATCCTTTTACACCGAGCATACGAACTTCTTGATGTTCAAAAAGATATTTGAACTGTAATCCACCTTCAAGCCAAATACGCGTATCCGCACTGTTCCAAACCTGAAACCCTGCATCAACGCCAGCACCTAAACCAACGTGTTGACCATTCCCCACGACCGGTTCAAAGAGATTGCAACCGTTAGGTTGGTTCCCGGTCGGGAGCGTGAAACGAATATTAGCCGCATAATGACGTGTACCACAACAATTATGACGATACCCAACGGTAAGATCAAGATCAGCTACGCCGCCCTGCGTTGTTTTACCGGCAATTTTTGATTTGATTAATGGATCACGTCGATCAGCTGGATCAATAGAAGCAGGAATCGTTACGTTACCCGCAAAAAAATCTGCCAAAGTAAACGATGGACCTGTTGGAAGAAATGGGGTCGTTGATGCAATAGCAATTTGTATCGGCTGATTATTTGCAATAGTCATATTCATATTGTTAGTTACCGAAACAAAGGGAACGGCAACATTTACATAAAAACCACTTTGTGGATTATGAGAATATTCCATATCAACACGTGCACCGACAATTTCTTGTGATGGGTTAAAGGTAACGGTCCCATTAAAAAATTGATTTACAGTATCATTACCACTTAATAAGGCACCATCAACTTCTGTTGGGTTGGTAACAAAAGTATTAATTGGGAGTTGTCCAGAAGGGGTTAACGAAGCTGCGTTAAAATTATAGCGTGCCCCAACCGTGAAACTATTTTTTCCATTCCCTATACCAAAGTATTCTCCAACATCCGCACGATTCGTCGATGCTTGATAAAATGGGGTCACTTGAAAACGACCATGAAGACATTTATTTTTGTCGGTTAAGGCATACAACTCGAGATCCCATGGTGAAAATTCCATGGTTTTATTTTGTCCAACCGGACGTGGCATCATGAATGTTTTTTTGGAATTGGCATGCATTGATGAAGCACCAAGGGACACCCCAAGTAACAGCATCAATAATTTTTTTGTCGTGACAGACTTCATCATCTTCCTTCTCCTTTTTTTTAGAACTCGTAACAACACTAAAAAATAGACTAGATCAATATGATGATGGAGTCAAAAGATGTCACATGAAGAATAATGCTTGCTGAGTTTTTTGTGAATAACGATTTACCGTACCAAAAACACTGACAAATCTGGTACGGTAAATCGTTATTTTGCGATTTTCGGAACCGATATACTTTCGTAATTCATACAATTAAGACACAGTAAAGAAGTAAGGCCTGGAATCCAGGCCTTACTTTCTACCAACCAATACTTCCCTTCAACCACACCGAGTACTGGTCAAGCGCCGCATTCGATGACGCAAATTCAAACGAGCCACCAACGCCGGCGGTCACCGGAAGGCTGCAGCATGCACCACGATAGGTCATGCCAACCTGCATTTTGTGCGTTAACTGATCCGGCGTTTCAGCTACACTCGTATCTAAGTTTTTACGATTCAAATATTCGCCATCAAGAAAATAATTCGATCCACTATTCTTACCGGTCGTCACCGAACCAGTGGTGACAAAAGTGTAGCCGAGCAATCCAAAGGTGTTATCTTCCCATGAGACAACCGCTACTTTTTCTCGTGCACGCCAAAACATGTTGTAACCAACATCAAAAACAAAGCTTCTCATCTGAAATGAAACATCGAGTAATGCATCGATATGGCTTCCTGGTGTTACATTCACTGAACGTGTCAATTCGTTAGCTGCTGGAAATATTGCAACACCATCAGCTACTGCACCATGCGTTGTTCCCATCAAACAGTACTGTGGCAATGGTGGGATAACACTAAAGCCTTTCACACCAAGCATACGCACCTCTTCATCTTTAAAGAGATAGGTGTACTGCACGCGTGCATCAAGCATCATTGTACAATCTTTATTTTGCCACAGTTGAAAGCCAAGGTCCCAACCAGCACCAAGCCCCACGTGATGACCATTCCCCACAACCGGTTCAAATAAATTGCAACCATTAGGACGATTACCGGTAGGTATCGTTACACGAATATTACTTGCGTAGTGATTTTTTTCCGTAACCGTGCGATACCCTAACGTCACATCCAGATCAGCTAATCCACCTTGGGTTGTGCGCCCCACAATTTTTGATTTGTTAAGACCGATACGCCTATCGGTTGGATCGATTGATGCTGGAATGTTAATGTTACCCGCAAACAAATCAGTTAATGTATAGAAAGACCCATTCCCGTTGTAATCTGTATTAACCGAAATCTGTACTTTGTTCGCATCAGCAACCGTCATATTCATGCTATTACTTACCGAAACAAAGGGCATGCCTAGTTTAAAAAAGAAACCTTCATGTGCATGATTACAATATTCCAGGTCAACACGTGCACCCCAAATTTTTTGGTCAGGATTAAATTTCACAGTACCCACAAATTGATGGGGAATAATAGCATCATGTGCATTGTTTCTAAAATCTTGAAAGCCGGTCAAGAGTGCACCTTCAACATCTGCTGGATTTGACACCACCGGATCTTCAACTGGATTAAGGGTTACGCCGGCTGAATCAAAGTTATAACGCTTACCGACAGTAAAACTATTTTTACCATTGCCTACACCAAAGTACTCGCCAACATCACCACGATTGGTTGATGCTTGATAGAACGGCGTTACTTGTACTCGGCTATGGATACCCTTGTGTTCATGCGCCCACCATGGTGAAAACGTCATTGCTTCATTCATGCCTACAGGACGTGGCATTAAAAATGTTTTTTGCGTATACGCATGCATTGATGATGTAC
>CAYHBO010000032.1:14285-17875 GCA_964354855.1 uncultured Pseudomonadota bacterium
TCATCCTCGCGCATGCGGGGATCCAGGCCTTCTTTCTTGTTACGTCATCCTCGCGAACGCGGGGATCCAGGCCTTCTTTTTTGTTACGTCATCCTCGCGAACGCGGGGATCCAGGCCTTTATTTTACCAACCAACACTTCCCTTCAGCCACACCGCATACTGATCAAGCGCCGCATTCGATGACGCAAACTCAAAGGAGCCACCAACACCCGCCGTTACCGGTAAGTTCCAACATGAACCACAATAGGTTACGCCCATATGCATTTTATGCGTCAGTTGATCAGGCGTTTCCGCTGCTGCTACATCAAGGTTTTTACGATTAAGGGTCGTACCATCAAGAAACATTGGATGACCATCATAAAGACCGGTAGACACTGAATGATTGGTAAAAATGGTCTCTGAAAAAATGCCATAGGTATCATCTTCCCATGAAATCACCGAGACTTTTTCTCGTGCACGCCAGTAGAGGTTATAACCAACATCAAACACCATATTTTTCATCTGAAATGAAACATCAAGCAACGCATCGATATGACTTCCCGGAGTTACATGTACGGAACGGGTAAGCTCATTGGCTGCTGGAAAGATTGCCACACCATCAACCACGTCAACCGGTGCATTATTCCCTGGCGTACTTGCTTGACCATGCAACGTCCCCATCAACATGTACTGTGGCAGTGGTGGAATATCGCAGTATCCCTTCACGCCAAGCATACGCACCTCTTCATCTTTGAATAAGTAGGTGTATTGCACACGTGTATCAACAACCATCTTGCAACCATCGTTTTGCCATACGTGAAAGCCTAAGTCCCAACCGGCACCAAGCCCCACGTGATGCCCATTACCTAAGACCGGTTCAAATAAATTACAACCGGACGGACGATTTCCTGTAGGAAGCGTTAAACGAATGTTTCCCGCATAGTGTATTTTTTCTGAAACAGTACGATGCCCTAACGTAATATCAAGATCTGCTAACCCGCCCTGCGTCGTTCTTCCTGCAATTTTTGATTTGGTTAAGGGTGCACGAATATCGGTTGGATCACCGACTGCTGTCGCGATAGCAACCTTACCTGCAAAATAATCAGCTAAGGTAAATGACGGCCCAATAGGCTCCAACGTATTATTATCAACCGCAATCTGTACTGAGTTGGCATTAGCAATCATCATATTCATGCTATTACTCACGCTTGCAAACGGCATCCCGACATGTACATAGAAGCCTTCATGTGCATAACTAAAATATTCTAGATCAACACGCGCACCCCAAATTTCTTGATCTGGATTAAAAGAAACTACACCACGGAATTGATGAGATCTAAGCGTACAACATGCATTCTTAAAATCCTGCAACCCACTCATCAAGGCACCATCAACATCGGCAGGATTGGATACTAACGTTTTCACTGGATTCGGTACGGTAAAAAAATTACTCTCTTCATCACCAAAGGCATAACGGGTTCCTACGGTAAAACTATTGTTGCCATTGCCAACACCGAAGTACTCGCCAACATCACCACGATTGGTTGAGGCTTGATAGAATGGCGTTACCGTTAAACGACTATGGATTCCCTTGTGTTCATGCGCCCACCACGGCGAAAACCGCATCGCTTCATTCATGCCAACAGGACGTGGCATTAAAAATGTTTTTTGCGTATACGCATGCATTGATGATGTACTAAGGGATGTAATAAGTAATAATTTTAGTAGGTTCTTCATAAATTCTCCTAAATTGTTTTTAAAAAGTAAGGCCTGGATCCCCGCATGCGCGAGGATGACGTGTCCGATGTAAAAATTTTCAAACAAATACTAACTTTTTTCGCTCTTTACACTTTTACTACGTCATCCTCGCGCATGCGGGGATCCAGGCCTTCTTTCTTGTTACGTCATCCTCGCGCATGCGGGAATCAAGGCCTTTTTTCTTTATTCTTATGCTAAATTTTTATAATTTTTTCTAAAAAGTAAGAAGTAGGCTTGGATCCCCGCATTCGCGAGGATGACGTAATCCTACGATAACAGCACTTTGACAAAATAAAGTAACCGATACCCTCATGATCTTTTTTCTCCTTTTTCTCATGAATAATACACACTAAGAAAAAAGCGTAGACCAAGATTTTCATACCGTCAAAACATGTCACCAAAGAAGAAGCCCCAGGAACCTTTCAGCGCCCGAGACATTATGCCGTTCGCTTCCCTCTACTCGACCTAAGACGGCCTTCATCCAGCCGTCGCTTTGCTGTAGCTATGGCGAACAAATCGGGACAGTCGACGCTAAGTCTGCCGTTCGCCTCCCTCTACTCACTCGTTACACTTGTTCCATCGGGACAGTCGACGCTAAGTCTGCCGTTCGCCCCGATGGAGCGAACATAGAGAGCGAGTAGAGGGGTACGACGGCTCTTCAATCAATCTTAACTTTTTTAGTTTCCCTTAGAGCTATAATTCCTTCCCACCCATCTTTAATAAGCGCTTCTTTCTTTTTTCTATTCCACGTTTTTAATTTAAGTTCTGCTGCCATAGCTTCATCACGACTATTAAATGCCTGCTGAAAAACTAGATCAACAGGTAATCTTGTCGAAGTATATCCATCATATTTACTCATTCGATGTTCATATAATCGTTTATCTAAATTATCAGTATGTCCTGTGTAATATGAACCATCGCTACATAACAAAATATAAACATAAAACATATCTAACCTTTTTAGATTTTTTTGATGTGCCGTCGCACCCCTCTACTCACTCGCTATGCTCGTTCCATCGGGGCGAACGGCTTTTCATCAAAGCGTAGACCAAGATTTTCATACCGTCAAAACATGTCACCAAAGAAGAAGCCCCAGGAACCTTTCAGCGCCCGGGGCTTGTAAATTTTCAACTACGAATAGTTGTTTACTGAATAACTGGTTTCCAGGTATTCAAAGCATTTAATGATGCATCTGCCGCAGCAGGCTTAGATGCAGCAAGTGACGCCACTAATTTTGTTGAATTTGCAACCAATACTTTAAGCTGTGTTTGAACACTAACAAGATTAGCTCCATTTAAAACTGGTTGTAGACGATGAAACACACTGCTCGATGCTCTTGTCTCCGTATCCAATTTTATTTTTAACGTGGCAAGTGCATTATAATAGAGATTCATATTTGCTGGAAGCACAGCTGCGGCCAATTGTGTTGCAGCACTAGCAGAAAGCTTTGCATTTAAGTCGGTAAGCGCTTTAATCAAGTTTCCTGCATTGGTAATAGCGGTCCCCGCTGAAAATAACCCGCTCGCTATTTTATTCGTAACAGCATCAATCGCCGCCACGGCAGCAGTAACTCTTGCTACTGCGAGTGGCGCATCGGTAACCGCTTTTGCAGCAGCCTCTTTTTGTTGTTCCGCTACAGCGGCTTTCACCTTAACCGCAGCTGCTACAAATGCAGCAGTAACTTTTGCATCAGCATCTTTACCACTAGCACTAAGCTGTGTTTGAAGAACAAATGCTGTAACAACCATAAAAGCCATGCTCGACAACGTTAATTTCATATAATTCTTCATAAAATCTCCTTTTATCAGATTACACTGTTTATACGCATCACCAATAATACGCTATATATATAT
>CAYHBO010000033.1:0-17822 GCA_964354855.1 uncultured Pseudomonadota bacterium
CCATATTTTAATTTAAAACTACTTACCTTAAGTTTTTGTCGGAAAAATAACTGAGTTAGTACATCTTGACCCTCTAAGGGGCGGTGTTAGAGTGGATGAATGTAAAAATTAAATAAGACTGGACCCTGAAACAAGTTCAGGGTAACAAATCAGAAACAGTAACTTACTATGCTTGTCATCCTGAACTTGTTTCAGGATCCACAAGAATAAGTGACAAAGAGCCCTCTTGTGAAACAATCATCAAAAATTTATATAGCGGGACATAACGGGCTGGTAGGCTCAGCAATCATGCGTGAGCTTGATCGCAATGGCTATCAAAACATCATCACTCGTAGCTCTTCACAACTTGATCTGCGTAATCAAAATTCCGTGAATAATTTTTTCTCTCAAGAACAGCCTGAGTATGTTTTTCTAGCTGCCGCAAAAGTTGGTGGCATCGGTGCCAACAGTACCTACCCCGCCGATTTTATTTACGATAACCTGATGATCTCAACGAACATTATTCATGCTGCGTATCAAAATAACGTAAAAAAATTAATAAATCTTGGGTCATCATGCATTTATCCAAAAGATGCCCCACAGCCGCTTAAAGAAGAATATTTATTAACAGGGTCGCTAGAAGAAACCAATGAGCCATACGCTTTAGCAAAGATTACTGCTATCAAGCTTTGTGTCGCTTACCATAAACAATATGGATGCAATTTTATGTCGGCAATGCCGACCAATCTCTATGGTCCTGGTGATAACTATAATCTTGAAACATCTCATGTGCTGCCGGCACTAATCAGAAAATTTCATGAAGCTAAAATACAACAGCAAGCAACGGTAACGCTCTGGGGTACCGGAAAGCCGTATCGAGAATTTTTATATGTAGATGATCTTGCGCGAGCCCTGGTGTTTTTAATGCAACGCTATGATGCTCAGGATATCGGTGAGTTTATTAATATTGGTACCGGGCAGGATATAACCATTCAAGATCTTGCGGCGCTCATCAAAAATATTGTTGGCTTTACTGGTGAGATTATATTTGATCCTCAACGGCCTGATGGCACCATACGTAAGCTGCTTGATATTTCACGGATTATGAAATTGGGCTGGAAGCCTCGTGTTACTTTAAAAAACGGAATACAAATAACATACGAGGCTTATTTACAACATTAAATTGTTTGAATTATTTCATCTTCACTTAAATCAAATAATTTACTTCGTATTAAGGAGAATCTTTGCGATCCTTCCATGTAGTATGGACAACCGGTGTCATATTGTATTCGGATAGTTGTTTTAATCGGCATTCCTGAATCATTATCTTAATATAGAAATGGGCACCCATCGCTTTTAATATAAACCATCCCTTGGGTTTGAAGTACGGAATAAGCATAATAAATGAGTCCTTGGGGTTCATGTTGTGCAGGAACAGCTTGAAGTTGTTTTGAAGTCTTCTGTGACTCTTCATGTGATTGAACAATCTCATAAGTAAAAAAACTGACAAAACTTAGTGCAAGCATCGATTTAATAACACCATTCATAGGGAAACCTCCATATTTTTATAAATTTTTAGTTAAAATTGCACAGTTGCATAATAACTTTATTAATTTACACAAAATATGGCGTTTTTAACTAAAAATAAGGGGTTTCTTCTATGGGGATATCAAGATAAGGGGTTCTTTGTACAAGAATATATCTATTGTATCGTTCAAGATATGCGTAGAAACATCCATTGTGCGTAGTTAATTTATAATAAGTGTTGATCCACTCAGACTCGTTCTTTTGCCAAAACGTTGGAGTGTCATCCCAAGACGTTGGCATGTCATCACGAAGAAAGAAAACGTTATTTGTGGATGAGTCTTGGTAAGCGGGGTAAGTTGGTTTTCCGAATACTTTAACCGCATATGGGTTATGGCCTCGGAGAGGTTTTGTTTCTGCAGCAGGTAGGGTTTGTGCGGCAAATTGTTCTGATGGATATGCTGTTTCGAATGGACATTTGATACCAAAATCTGTTTCTTCAGAATTATCCAAAGATCTATTCGGTGAAAATATTGCTGCTTGTGTATGAGGGGATTCAACAATTTCTCCCTCAGGCCTTGGATCTGGTTCTTGGTTAAGCATGAAGAAAGCAGCTTGCTGAAAATCGGTAAGTGGGATTGTTATTTGCTTAAGAATATTTTTTAAATACGTATCAAAATCTTCAATTTCCATGATTGACTTTAAAAGCTTAAGAATTTCAATCGCGAGATTAGAAAGCCCTCTTGATGTTGCTAGGGCAATAAAGTCGTCACCAAATGTACTTGGCGCAAGTGCTTGATCCAGTTCTTTATGGTTATCAAGAATTGATGTAATCCCGTAAACAATGTATTCACTAATTCTGTTTTGAACAGGTGTATCTTGATGTATGTAGAAAAAGATCAAAAGGTGTAAAAGTGTGTTGTTAAATTCATGGTCAAAGTCTTTATAAGTCAAAAAGTGAGGGATAGATTCTATGGCGCAGCTGATATTGCGAAGATCGCTGATGAGAGACTGAGGTAATTTTTTCTCGAATTTCAATTTTCCGCTTTGTTTCTTTGGTCGTTGCATTGCCTGGACAGGTTCTGTAGTAAAAAAGCTTACAAAACTTAAGATAAAAATCGATTTTATAAAGCTTTTCATAACGAATACTCCAGCTTTTTTTTGATTAAGAAAAAATATCAAAAACAGCTTATATGAAAAAACTCAATATACAATGTATCGGTAGGTTCTTTATTAGATATTGCAAAAACATACGAAGTATTCAAAATACAGCAATAGTTCTAGAAAAAGAGAGATAAGGCTATTGAGGGTATGTTATGAAGGCAGAATCAATTGCAAGTTATGAACTGATGCATCACAAGCCATTGCGTTGTGCTCTGGAAAATATTGAAAAAACAAAAAAAAAGATAGTTGTTATTGTTGATACTCAGCGTAAAATTCTTGGAACGGTTACCGATGGGGATATTCGACGTGGGCTTATTTTAGGGCTTAATCTTGATTCGCCTATTTCAAAATTTATGAATACAAACCCTACCCTTGTCCTTGAAGGAGAAGAGCTGTTTCCCTATCTCAAAGACCTACAACGTGGGTTATATCGTCAGATTGTGGTGATCAATAAAAACCGACACCTGGTTAACATTTTATCAGCTGAAGATTTAACACCTGAATTTGATCATGATAAAATTGCCGTTATTATGGCTGGCGGCAGAGGCAAGCGACTTGGTGTTATAACCGATGATATTCCTAAACCAATGCTTGAGGTAGCAGGTAAACCAATGATTGAATTAATTATTACCAAATTGCGACTCCATGGGTATCGAACGATTCACATTTCGGTAAATTATAAAAAAGAAGCAATCATTAATTACCTTAAAGATGGTAAAGATTTTGGTGTTGATATTCATTACCTAGAAGAAGAAAAACCTTTAGGGACCGCCGGTTCTTTATGTTTATTACCAAAAAATTTAGATAAAAACTTTTTAGTAATAAATGCTGATCTTGTTACCAATGTTGATTTATTTGGGCTTGAAAATCAACATAAGCGACTGGAGAAAATAGCGACTATTGGGGTAAAAAATTATGAAGTAGAGGTTCCATTTGGGGTTGTGCAGTTTGATGATTCTATGGTTGTACAGACCATTATTGAAAAGCCTCTATACGCTTACTTTATCAGTTCTGGAATTTATTTATTTAAGCCTGAAGTTCTTCATTATATTCCCCATAATCTTTATCTTGATATGCCTGACTTGTTCAAACTGTTAATAGAAAAAAAAATGGTAGCAGTGTTTCCGTTCTTTGAATCATGGTATGACGTTGGTCGAATGGAAGATTTGTCTATGGTGAGAGAAATGTTCAATGTATAACAACAAAAAGATAGTTGCCATTGTGCCAGCACGGGCAGGTTCAAAAAGATGTATAGGGAAAAATAGACGCCTTCTGCAGGGGAAAAGTTTAGTTGCATGGGCACTTGAAGCCGCGCTAGCGTCTTCTTTTTTAGATTTAATTATTGTCAGTACTGATGATCAAGAACTTATGGCTTCACTTAAGCTTTATCCAGATATTTTTTGTATGGAACGACCAACAGATTTGGCAACCGATACGGCTACAACGGAAGATGTTTTAGACTATACGATTAGTCAACTTGAAGTGTGCTTTGACTATTGTTTATTGTTACAGCCGACATCACCATTACGATTACCGCAAGATATTGATGACATTGTGCGGGCCTGTGTTGATACTGGTAGTATGACGGGGGCTAGCTTTGTGGCGCTAGAAAAACCTACAAACTCTTATGTAGGAGTAAGCGCCAAGAGCGTGACGCAGTTATCAATGTATGATCGATTATTTCAACTAAATGGTGCTCTTTATTTCTTTGATATAAAAAAATTTTTTATTACTAAGCGGCTTATAGACAAAGATACCCTGATTTATACAATGCCATTAGAACGTTCGCTTGATATTGATACGGAAGATGATTTTAACGCGGCGCATATTTTTTTAGAGAATTTATGAAAAAGAAAATTTTAGTTACCGGAGCCGATGGGTTTATTGGATCACACCTTGTAGAAGCATTAGTTAAACGTGATTATGACGTTAAAGCGTTCTGTCTCTATAATTCTTTTGGTCATAAGGGGTGGTTGGATTCGATTGATGATCATGTTAAAAAAAATATTACCTTTGTTCTTGGCGATATTCGTGATCAGCACTCAGTTGAATCAGCTATGAAGGGAGTTGATATTGTTTTTAATCTGGCGGCATTAATCGCGATACCTTATTCATACCAAGCTCCTTCTTCCTATGTTGATACAAATATTAAAGGGACATTAAATATTGTTCAGGCTGCCAATAATATTGGTGTAGAACAGGTTATTCATACATCTACCAGCGAAGTTTATGGTACGGCTCAGTATGTTCCCATCGATGAAAAACATCCGTTAGTTGGACAGTCACCCTACTCTGCATCAAAAATTGGAGCTGATCATTTAGCGCTCTCTTTTCAGAAATCATTTGGGACGCCGGTATCAATAGTTCGACCTTTCAATACTTATGGCCCTAGACAGTCAATGCGCGCGGTTCTTCCAACGATTATGATGCAGCTGCTCGCTGGTCATAACATTATTAAGTTGGGAAATTTAAACGCAACCCGCGACTTTAGCTTTATTCACGATACCGTTTCAGGCATGATCGCTTTTATTGGAAATCAGGCATCCATCGGACAGGTGATTAATCTTGGAAGCGGTTATGAAATTAGCATCAAAGAAGTAGCATCTCTCATGGGAAAAATTTTAGGTGTTGATGTATTATTCGATGTAGAAAAAAAACGTATTAGACCACAGGATAGCGAAGTAGAACGTTTATGTGCTGATAACACATTAGCAAAAAATATATTATCTTGGACCCCACACTATGCGGGGCATAATGGATTAAAGAATGGACTAGCCGAAACGATTGCCTGGTTTAAGGAGAATAAAAATACTCATTTTTATCAAGGGGATGTGAGTTCTTATGCCGTATAAAAATTACGTTTATGACACACTATTATCTTCTCTTAAACAATGTTTATTGATAGATCAACCATTACAGCTTCATGAGCCCTTCTTCTCTCACGCTGAAGAGGCTAATGTTATTGCTTGTATCAAGACGGGATGGGTTTCATATCAAGGTCAATTTGTTAAAGATTTTGAAACAGAGCTCGCACGAGTATGTGGAGCTCGTCATGCAATTTTAGTTGCAAGTGGGACCGTAGCATTATTTGTGGCATTAAAAAATGTTGGGGTCCAAAAAGACCATGAAGTTTTAGTTCCTTCATTAACGTTTGTTGCAACCGCTAATGCGGTACAGCATATTGGCGCCATTGCTCATTTTATTGAGGTTAGTCGCAATAATCTTGGGATAGATGTTGAAATGCTTGATAACTATTTAAGTACCATTGGAACATTCAATAGTCATGGTGAATGTATTAATAAATTAACGGGTAGGGTCATTAAAGCGATTGTACCGGTTCATATTTTTGGTCATCCCGTGAACATGGATCCATTACTTGTAGTTGCTAAAAAATATGGACTTGTTGTTGTTGAGGATGCGGCAGAATCGGTTGGATCTTTGTATAAAGGGCGTCCTGTAGGAGCATTGAGTGACATTGGTATTTTAAGTTTTAATGGCAACAAAATCATTACAACCGGTGGCGGTGGGGCAATTATTACCAATAACGATGCAATAGCTGCGCAGATTAAACATGAAACAACAACGGCAAAAAAACCTCATGCTTATGAATTTGAACATGATCAGATTGGTTATAATTTTAGAATGCCCAATCTTAATGCTGCGTTGGGGCTAGCTCAGCTGGAGAGACTTGATTATTTTGTCCAGCAAAAAAGATTACTTGCGGCATCATATGAGCAAGCGTTTTATCACCATGAATATGCTACATTTGTGAAAGAACCAGTTTATGCCAAAAGCAATTATTGGCTTAATGCACTTATGTTGCGCGATAATTGTGTGTCACTTAAAAATGAACTACTGAGATCTCTCCATCAAGATAAAATTTATGCTCGCCCACTTTGGAAGCCTCTCCATCAGCTAGAAATCTATCAACACAATCCAAGAGCTTCTGATCTTTCTGTAACTGATGATTTGTATAATCGATTAATATGTTTACCGAGTAGCGTGTTTTTATATGAGCGAAAACAAGAAAATTTGCGTAGTCACATGCAGCAGAGCGGACTATTGGCTTCTTAAAGAGTTGATTACGTTGCTTCATCAGGATAAGCATATTGATCTTCAATTATTCGTTACCGGTGGACACTTAGTTAAAAGTCAGGGGCATACCCTTAATAATATTATAACTGATGGGTTTACGGTTACGGCTACCATTGAATCGACAATTTCTTCAGATAGTTATCTTGGTATGACTAAAACGATTGGGTTAACGGTTATTAGTTTCGCTGACCATTATGCTCTATTTAAACCTGACCTTGTGGTGGTTCTTGGGGATCGATTTGAAACACTCGCAGCAGCTCTTGCCGCTTATTCGCTCAAAATTCCTGTTGCACATATTCATGGCGGAGAATTAAGCTTTGGGGCACTTGATGATAATTTTAGACATGCCATTACCAAATTCTCTTCTTTGCATTTTGTTTCACATGAACGGTATGGTCAACGAGTCCGCCAGTTGGGTGAAGATCCGGCAAGTATTTATGTTGTAGGGGCTCCCTGTGTAGATCAAATCCAGGAAGTACCAATGCCGAGAGCAATTGTTTTACAGGCGCTAGCACTTACTCCAGGCAGTCGATACGTTCTTTTTTGTTATCATTCCAGTACAACAGGATCTATTGATGATGATCTACAGATCGCAAAAAATTGTTTAGATGCGCTGCTTGCTCAAACCGAGTTTGATATTGTTATTACTAAGGCAAATATTGATCCTGGCGGGGAGCAACTTAATACATGCTATGATCTGTACGTATTAAAATATCCTAATCGTATACGTCTTTTTAGAGCCCTAGGAGGAGAATTATATTTTGGAGCTATTACGCACAGTGAATTTTTTATCGGGAACTCTTCCAGTGGCATTATTGAAGTACACTACTTTAAAAAAGCGGCTATTAATGTTGGACGACGACAAGAAGAACGCATTACTTCATCGGCCGTTTATCATTGTGATGGTAGTTATGTTGGGTTGATAACCGCTATAAGAACCGTACAAGAGTCAGCCTGGAGAACTCTAAATGTAGTAGAAGCTGAACCAGTTTATGGCAAGAGTGGTTTTGTTTCGAAAAAAATATTTGATGTCTTATGTGATCCGTCCAGAACAGCATTTGGGTATAAAAAATTTTTTGATAGGTAAAGACTCAGTGCTTGATAAAGTTTGACGTATTCTTACAATGTTATTTAATTTTACGACACGTCATCCTCGCGAACGCGCATAGGCGTCAACTTAAGAGAGTAATCTTTAAGTATTTTGTTGAAATATTTTTCCATACGTCATCCTCGCGAATGCGGGGATCCAGGCCTTACTTGCTTTTACTAACTTTCTAAGATTTTTAAAAAAGAAGCATAAAAATTTTAAAGAAGTCCTGGATCCCCACATTCGCGAGGATGACGTGTCTGAACAATTTATAGCTAGTTTTCTCTTAAGTTGACGTCTATACGCGTTCGCGAGGCCGACGTGTCCAAACAAAATCTTTGAAAAAACATTAAACCAAGCCCGTTTCCGTTGGGCATTTAAAGTTAAGTGAGGTGTTGCATGATTCCTTTATACTGTACCGTAGTTGCTGAGGCCGGTGTTAATCATAATGGTAATATTGATTTAGCGTTTAAATTAATTGATGCGGCGGTTGCTGCTGGTGCTGATATGGTTAAGTTTCAAACGTTTAAGTCTGAACTCTTAGCCTCTCCTAAAGCACCTCAGGCTGATTATCAAAAAGAACAAGCACAGGATAACAATCAACTGGAAATGCTTAAAAAACTTGAACTGCCATTGCTTGCTTATGCACGATTATTCCAGTACGCAAAAGAAAAAAATATAGCTTGTATTTCAACACCGTTTGACCTTGAAAGTCTTGATTTTCTTGTTGGTCTTGGAATGTCAGTTATTAAAATTCCTTCAGGCGAAGTAACGAATGGGCCATTTTTATTGGCAGCAGCACGAACAAAACTTCCTATTATTCTTTCAACCGGTATGTCGAACTTAGAAGAAATTGAGCGAGCATTAGCGGTGCTTGCGTTTGGATATAGTTCATCAGATGCACCACATTCTTTTGATGAAATTTGGCAATTTTGGCAAACCCCTGAGGCAAAGAAATCGCTTAAAGGTAAAGTAACTATTTTGCACTGTACAACTAACTATCCCGCTCAGTATGAAGAAATTAATCTTAACGCCATGACGTTAATCTCAGAGGCATTTAATCTACCGGTTGGCTATTCAGATCACTCGTTAGGAATATTGGTCCCTACAGTGGCGGCTTCTATGGGGGCAGTGATCATTGAAAAACACATTACGCTTGATAAAAAAATGGAGGGACCAGACCATAGTGCTTCCCTTGAGCCTCATGAATTAAAAGAGATGATTACAAAGATTAGAGATGTTTGTCGAATTAAGGGTTTGCATAAGAAATTTCCTTCAACGCAAGAGATAAAGAACATCCCCATTGTACGACGAGGTGTGTATGTATTGCGTGACATTTCTCAGGGAGATACGTTAAGTAAAGATAACCTGGTAATGCTGCGACCTGAAAATGAAGTTTCGCCTATGAGTTATTGGGATGTCATAAACAAACCGGCTCAAAAAAAATATGCGTCAGGCGATGCTCTGTGAATAAGCAGTTAGTTTTTATTGGCGCAGGCGGACATGCGCAAGTTATCTATGATATCGTAATGACCAATGCAAAGTATTTTATTGATGATCAAAAAACTTCTTTTTTTGATCTTGAAAAATTACATGAATGCGATCTTCTTACCATGAACAATGAGGTTGATCTTGTTATGGGTATTGGCGGAGTAACCCCTGCTCAGTTAACGCGCCGGTTTAATATGTATGAATTATTTAAAGATAAGAAATTTACTTTTCCAGCTATTTTTCACATAAGGGCAATTATAAGTTCTCTTGCTATGATTTCATCAGGGTCTATGGTTTTTGCCGGAGCTATTGTTAATGCTGGGGCACAAGTTGGTGAAGGAGTAATTATTAACACTGGAGCCATTATAGAACATGATGTTGTAGTTGCAGACGGTGCACACATTTGTCCTGGCGCTATTGTGTTGGGGGGCGCTCAGATTGGGAAAAATGCATTAATCGGAGCAGGAGCGGTGGTGTTACCGGGAGCCATAGTAGAAGAAGGTGCTTTAATTAAGGCTTTAACACGATACCCTGGGTAAATGATTTACTACAATTAGAGTTAATGCCAAGAACCAAGAATATGTTCTTACGTAAAGCGTTGAGAGGCAATATACTTATGAGTGGCATAAAGATCCTTCGGTATTCTATAGCAGTAGAATTATCATGAAAGCTTAACTATTTTGACAGAATATCTTCAAGACAGAAAGGAGTTCTTGGTTGAATGCGATAGCGTTTTTTCAAGATTATATTTTTCTTCTTATTAATGTTTTCCTAGTAGCTTTTTTATCACTACAAAAAATAAAAATAGTTAATCAGGCCGTACAATTTTTAAAGAAAAACTTATTTGCCGCTGGGTTAATTTTCCTGCTGTTACAGTTTGTGATGCTTTTGTTTCTCGGTGAGCATTGTGCTATACGCCCACATGATATTTTTGATGGAACATTTTCATTTTTTGTTGCACTTGCAAAAAATATTAATTTTTTAATCGTTGACCCAATGGTGACGATTGATGCCTTGATGGGCGGCATTCCACGGGGATGTCTTCCTTCAAGCCTACAGATAACGACACTTCTCTTCGTTTTTTTATCACCGGCTTATGCGTATATCATTAATCTGTTTTTTATTCAGGTCATTGCATTTGCTGGCATGTATTTGTTTTTGCGATCACATATTGAACAGTTACAGGACCTTGAATACATTATGGTAGGAGTTTCACTGTGCTTTGCCATGCTACCATTCTTTCCTTTTTTTGGGATTGGGATAGCGGGACAACCTCTGTTGCTCTATGCTTTTTTAACTATTCTCAAGAAGCGGCAACAGTTATTTCATTGCATAATTATTTTATTATTTCCCTTTTATTCTTCTTTATACTTTGCAGGGATCTTTTTTATTCCCACGCTCCTGGGGATATTCTTTTTTGACTGGTATCAAAAGAAACAGTTGAACCGGACTTTTATTCTGCTGTTACTATTATTTTGTATTCTCTATGTCATTGTTGATTATCAACTTATTTATCTTACTTGTTGTACTAAGGATTATGTTTCACATCGCATTGATTTTAATTGGGTTGGATTCGGTGAACGTAATATTGGAGCGATTATTGCTTTAATTGTTCGGCAACTGTTGCATGGACCATCACATGCAGCTTCTTATCCTTTTTATATTATTAGAATGGTTTCTCCATTTGCATTGATAGCTGCCTACGTGGGAAACATTAAGGTTTCTTTGGTTAAATATGTTCTGGGGGCCATGTTTTTTATCTCATGCTTATATGGCCTTAATCGATGGGTACCGTTTCTTGAGTTTAAAAAAAGCTTTTTTTTGCTTAACGTATGCACTTGGGATCGTTTTTATTTCTTTTTTCCCTTTATGTACTATCTTCTTTTTGCGCTTTTTTTATACCTTATTTCAACGATAAAAGATGTTGGGAAAATCATAGCATGTTCTTTTATTCTACTTCAATTACATAGCATTCTTAATGATGATTTGTTTAAAAACAATACGCATATTTTCTTACAAAAATGTTTCAATAAGCGAGCTACGGATAAAAAGATACTAACTTTTGATGCCTATTTTCCAACAAAGATTTTCTATGAGATTGCAACGTACATTGGGCTACCTCAAGAGACTTACAGAGTTGTTTCACTTGGATTAGAACCTGCAGTCCCACAATATTTTGGTTTTTATACCTATGATGGGTATGCCGTGAGTTATCCTTTAATGCATAAGCGTGCTTTTAGAAAAATCATTGAAAAAGAACTTGATAAAAATCCTGGTTTAAAAAATTACTTTGATAATTGGGGTTGTCGATGCTATCTATTTTCAAGTGAGTTATGGGAAAATCCGCAAACATTGTTCATTGAACACCTTGAGATTAATACTCAGGAACTTATTAATGTTGGAGTAACCCATATCTTTTCTTCAGTTGAAATAAGGAATCATAAAAATAATCATCTATCATTCTGTAAGGTTTTTAAAGATTCTAGGGCGCATTGGGAGATTTATCTTTACAAGATTTTAGTTGATACTTTTTAGGGGGTTTTCTATGAATATTTATACGATATTGCGTGAATGTGCTCGTTGGGTATTACCGTACAATGTTTATCGATTTGGCGCAAAAGTTGCACAAGCTGACAGAACTCGTTTATTACTATCCCAGAAGGGACGAGATCTTGTACGCGTATTAAGCCCTAATGAGATTTTACGTAATGTTCATCAAGGAAAACGATGCTTTATCCTCGGAACTGGACCATCAATCAATAGCCAAGACCTCTCCCCCCTAAAAAAGGAACATTGTATCTATATGAGCAGGTTTTATCATCACGAACAGTATTTTACATTAAATCCTCAGTACCATTTTTTAAGTGGAGCTATACATCATGAGCTACCACTTGATGTTTGTTATGCTTGGTATCAAGAGATTGAACAAAAAATACCAAGCTCTGTGACATTATTAATCAATGCTTCAGAGTATAAATTCATTCAAGAACATAATTTTTTTAAACATAACAGAAAATTTTTTTTCAGTTGCACTAAGCCAATTAACGAGATATTTGAACGCGGCGTTGATGCAACAAGATATCTTTCTGGAGGACACTCTATTGTAATCATGGCGATACAGGCTGCTCTATTCATGGGATTTAAGGAAATTTATTTAATGGGCATTGATCAAAATGCTAACAATGGGTTCACGCATTTTTATAAAAATGAACATGATGTCATCATGAAATGGTATGCCCAACGAAAATGTCCAGACTATGCTCGTACAGCTGATGAAAAAAATGCAGTTGCAACGCTTACGTTTATAAATCAATGTTATACCTTGAAAAATTATGCAGAATCCCAAGGAGTGGTAATTAATGATGCGACGCGTGGTGGCGGGTTGCATGTGTTTCCTAAAGTGAGTTATGAAAATGTGGTAGGGTTGAATAAGATTGATAGTTTAGATTAGGTTTGAAGTTGGTTAGGCTATCTTTATACGTCATCCTCGCGAATGCGGGGATCCAGGCCTTCTTTCTTCGTTCTTATTCTTTTTTCTTATAAATTTTTTTTAAAGAAGTAAGGAGTAAGACCTGGATCCCCGCATTCGCGAGGATGACGTAATGTGAGAATAGATAATAATTTAAGAATGCAAATGGTTAGAAAGCTAAAACAAAACCGTTTGGGAGAAATTAAAACTATGAAAAAAGTTATAGTGGCATGGTGTAATACAAACGCGTATGACTTCGAGTCTCATATCCCTTTAAAATTTGTCGGGCAACGTAATAAAAAGCTTGGATTCAATAATGATATTCATGTTTTAGTTCTTGATGGATTATCACGTTTAAGTGAAATTTATAAAACAGATCTCAAAAATCTTGGCTATGTATTACATGATCTTTCGAGTCTTTATCAGTTACTCGCAAAAAAATATGCTCAACTTGATCGCTTTGGTGATTACGAAAAAAAGTGCTTTTTACGTTGGTTGGTGATTGAGCAACTTTTTGCTGGCGAATCGATTATGCATGTTGATGGCGACATTGTGTTCAATGAAGATCCGAATGTAATTGCATCACTCGTGACAGATAAAACCTTTATTCTACAAGGCTGCCCGGCGTTTACGGTTATTCATGATCGAATTTGGTTCGAACAATATCGACAACAGCTTGATGTATTTGTACGTGATATTCAGGGATATTCACAACAAGCTTGGCAACAACGAACCGGTTGGCAAGTGACGTATAAAACTCGTTGGGCGGGATCACGTTTTCGTGAAGTTATTACTAGTGATCAGGACTTTATTTCACACCTAATTCATACCGGGCAAATTATCCAAACGCCTGTAGAAGAAATTATGCTTTGTTTGCAGGATTATATTTATTTTGAAAATCCACTGTTTATCCATATGTACGATGATAATTTTCCGTATCGCTACAAGCGGGAGAATGGGATTGATTATTTTGAAGCGACGAGGATTGATGGGCAATCAGTCCCTGTTAGAAAACGGGTTTTGTTTTGGCACATGCAAAGCTGCTTTACGTTTTATCTAAGCAAGTTTATCTTGCGACGCATGCTTCTTTGGCCTTTGCTTCTTACACGTTTACCATTAAATTTGAGTTCATGTGGATTTGAAGAAAAATTAAATAAGTTTTTACGACGTTTCTTTCGCCATACAACGCGTCTAAACGTGTATCTCTACTTCTTTGAGAAAAAAGATTTCAGTGGCATTTTCAAGGCTCATATCTGGTGGAAAAAAGGGATTTTTGAGTAACATGATAGAACACATAGAGCATGATGGTATAGTTATAGCCATTATTATTCGTCATACTTTTTCTCAAGACGGGATCTCATTTTTTACCCCCAATAACTTTTCTCAACAACTTGCTTTTATGAAGCATCCGCAGGGGAAAATTATTACCGCCCATGTACACAATGATATACGACGAGAAGTTTTACAAACCAAAGAAACGCTAATCATTAAAAAAGGAGTTCTGCGGGTAGATTTTTATACCGATAAAAAACAATATTTTCAAAGCACAATCTTAACTGCTGGCGATGTCATTTTACTTGCTAATGGTGGTCATGGCTTTGAAGTTCTAGAACCGTTAGAAATGATAGAAGTTAAACAGGGGCCATATGCGGGGGATCAAGATAAGATCTGCTTTAAGGGAATTGAACAGCACGAAATTATTTTAAAAAATGGATAATCATGATTAAAAAATATCTTAAAAAAAAACTTGGGTATCTGATCAAGCGTATTGCACAAGCGTGCGCCCAAGAAATTGAACAACGTGGGGGTAATACGCAGCCAACACAAATGATGCTGTACATGCATTATCGAAACTTGATGTTGGAATCAAAAAAATTACCATGTATCAACGAAGTTGGCTTTCGAGTTTTCTCACAAACCGATGAAGACGGTATTTTGCTCTATATTTTTTCACTAATCGGCTTTACCAATAAACAGTGCGTCGATATTGCGTTTGCATCACCTTACGGTTCCAATACGGCAAATCTGATCTGTAACCATGGATGGTCAGGGGTATTGATTTGTGGGAGTGCCGATGAAAAAATACTGTCCGATGATTTTTTTAATACGCATCCTGATGTAAAACTTCTGCCTCCCAAGGTTGTTAAAGCATGGGTGACTGCTGAAAATATTAACCAGCTCTTGCGTGACCAAGGCTTAACGGGATCAATTGATTTAATATCATTGGATATTGATGGCATAGACTACTGGTTATGGCAAAAGTTAGAAGCCGTAGATCCACGTGTGGTAGTGGTTGAGTTTCAAAGCTTATGGCCGGCTGAAACATCAGTGACGGTTCCCTATGATCCAGAGTTTCAGCGCCTAAAAATCCACCCTGATTATTTTGGGGCATCGCTTGCGGCGTTTGTAAAACTTGCACAGAAAAAAGGTTATCGTTTGGTTGGGTGTAACAAGCATGGCTTTAATGCGTTTTTTATTAAAAATGAACTACTTAGTGAAAGTATCTTGCCGACCATGTCGGTGCATGATGGATTAGCCTCTGCCTATGTACAAAGAGCACAGAAAATAAAGCGACCGATGGTTCAACATTTTCCATGGACTAAGGTTTAATAAATATACAATGACAAGTCTTATCTTTTATATCGAAAGTTTTAGCATGAACTCGACTTATTCAATTATCGAACTTAGTCCAGCTCAATGGCCAGCCTACAAAAAATTACGTCTCGAATCATTAATTAACGATCCAACCGCTTTTTTGGGAACGGTGCAAGAAGAAAGCGTTTATCCAGATGACCTATGGCAAGAGCGCTTGATCGTCTCACAGCAGCCTAACAATAATTTTATGTTGTTTGCTGAACAACAGGGTACTCTCGTGGGGATGATTGGAGTTCTATGTGATACGCGTGAAAAAGTTAAGCATATTGCTCGTATGGTTTCGTTTTATGTCTCACCAAAAGAACGAGGACGTGGCATTGGTATTGCGTTGGTACAAGCAGCATTACATAAAATACACGTACGAAAGCATATTACTAAAATATCGCTTGATGTTACAGTGAAACAGGTTGGGGCTATCAAATTGTACGAATCGGTGGGGTTTGTGACGGTAGGTCGACTGAGAAATAATATCTGTGTAGAAGGTGTTTACTATGATGAGTTGGTGATGGAACGAGAGATTGTACTGTAAAATAGGATGACAATCATATTTTAGTGGTTAGAGTTATTTTTAACTATTTAATAGGAGTAGTTTATGAAGATCAAAAATATAAAAATAATATCAGTTATGATCTTAATATTAATGTCCTGCAGGCAACAAGCACAGGCTATACAATATGTTAAAGATGCATTATATCTTCCAGCTACATTTTTAGCTTATCTGTGGTATGGATCAGCAGAGTATCAAGCAAAAAAAGTGAGAGAAGTTATAAAGCATCAAGCAACTGAAATTCTGCAGATTTTAGAATATTTTAATGATTATAATGCTGCATTTCAACATATGCCAAGACTGATGAACAATAATCTTGAACAATCACTACAAAAATTCGGATTAAGTTCTGAAGAAGAAATTGAATGTCGATTTGAAGCCAAGAAAAAGAATATTATTTGGTATCTATCTAAGGCTGTACTTCTTAATGCAACATTAGCAAAAATAGGGGTACAGTATTTCTTAAGAAATAATAATGGGTTCTGTATTTATCTGGATGAGTATTCGATATTTTATCTCAAAAAATTAATAACTGATTTCGGTACTGATAAATCATTAACTGATCTTAGTCTGGACGTCTCACATAAGTCGCATGAGACTTTAGCTCCGCTATATTTTGCTCTAGTAAATAAAATTTCACCTATGCATAATCTCGAATGGGACAAAAAAAGTAAATTACACGAAATTATTATTAAGCCAAAATTTTTTCCAAAGCCTTTGAAACTGTGGTAGGAGTACTTGATGCAAATACTTAATATTTTATCCAAAAAAAGACTTACCGTTCCAGTCAATGAACCATGGCTTATTGGCAACGAACGCAAGTACCTTAACGAATGTCTTGATACCGGTTGGATATCTTCTGATGGTCCCTTTGTAAAAAAGTTTGAAGATGTTTTCGCTCAACGCGTACAACGTAAGCATGGCATTGCGGTGAGTAACGGTAGTGTGGCGCTTGATGTTGCCGTTCAGGTATTGGGACTCGGGGTTGGTGATGAAGTGATCATGCCAACGTTTACCATTATTTCCTGTGCTGCTGCGATTGTGCGTGTTGGTGCAATTCCGGTGTTGGTTGATTGTAACCCTGAAACCTGGAATATGCAGGTGGAGCAGATTGAGGCAAAGATTACATCATGTACCAAGGCAATCATGGTGGTACATCTTTATGGGTTGCCAGTTGATATGGATCCGGTGCTTGCATTAGCTAAGAAATATAACTTAAAAATTATCGAAGATGCAGCACAGTCTGTAGGCCTCATGTACAAAGGCAAGCCATGTGGAAGTTTTGGTGATATCAGTACGTTTAGTTTTTATGCAAATAAACAGGTGACGACCGGTGAGGGTGGCATGATTTTAACAAACGATGATGTGCTTGCTGAGCGATGTCGATCATTGAGAAATTTATGCTTTAAGCCTGAGCGCAGATTTGTACATGATGAACTTGGCTATAACTTTCGGATTACTAATCTACAAGCAGCTTTAGGGTTGGCACAAGTTGAAAAACTTGATGAAACGATTGCCAAAAAAAAAGCCATCGGAGCTTATTACACTAAGCATCTTAAAGAAATTAATTACTTACAATTGCCCTTAGCAACAACTGATTTTGCTGTAAACGAGTATTGGATTTATGGGTTGGTAGTTAAGCCATCATCACCCTACTCTGCTGATGAGATCGTAAAAAAACTTGCGGATCATGGCATTGGTACGCGCCCGTTCTTTTGGCCGATGCATGAACAGCCCGTATTTCAAAAGATGGAATTGTTTCAGGGGGAGCGATATCCGAACGCTGAGTATATTGCTCGGAATGGATTTTA
>CAYHBO010000034.1:0-17797 GCA_964354855.1 uncultured Pseudomonadota bacterium
AGGCGGCTGAGCATGTTTTTGCGCAATCTTAAATTAAAAGTTTTTAGCTATAGAAAACAAACCGGTTACTCCTAATGATAATGCTAAAACTTTAAACATAAAGGGATCCTTTTATGGGTTTTATAAGTTGCTTATTTTATTATCACAAGTTTCTATAAATTTCTGTAAATCTTGTGGTGTTAATAATGTAGTTGCATCTTGATGTTCGAATGTTTGTGATGAAATATTAAGTTCTTCCAGTTTTTTAAAGAGGAGTTCTTTTGCGGTGATCATGATTAACTCTTTTTGTTGTACACTTCGTTTATTTCTTTAATAAAGCCGTTTTGATCAAGCTTTAAATAAACCATAACAATCATAGTACCCAATGTTTTAGTGGTGACATCATATTGAATAACACATATGTTATTTTCTTTATTTATTACGAAACTATCTTGATTAACCTGCATATTCCAACCATTCAGATCTTTTGTTGCTTGTTCAAGCTGAGCGTACAGCGCATCACGATCGTTGGTGATCATGGAGCCATTTATGAGTTTTTTGCAGTCAGAAGTAAAGAGGGAAGTCATTTCTTCAGAGCATGAAATACTATTTTCAGGTGAGCCAAATTTGACGAGAAAATCGATATAGCGTTGACCAATATTGTCGATAGGCATAGTTATTTCCCTGGTGATTCTTTTAATGCCATGTTTTTTAAGTTTTTTTGCATGTGTTGTAGGAATAATGCTTATCATAAATGGTATTACAATAAGGATCGAAAGATATCTTGATTTCATAGAGACTCCCTTAGATTATTGATTTTAGTCTGATGGATAGGTTATCGTTTTTTCATTGCTCTTTAAAGATTAATTATTCAATAACTTTGTGTTATTCGCTTTCATGTAAGAATAATTGATACTCTTTAGGTTTTAGAATGCCTATGGTAGATGAAAAAATAGGAGTCAATGTTTTTTGGCTTGCATCATACAATATTGCTTCATTAACAAGAGACAAGTAGGAAGGCCAAAGAGTGCTGAATGTTGTTCGGTGCTTACACAAGACACTTTCTGATACGCAACGTCCTTCTTGTTGTTGTCTTATGGAAATTCGTTGTTTTGCTGTTTCTTTTTTAACATATAATCCGATGAGTTTTATGTAATAATCTTGTTCTTTTGCGTGTATGAAATCTGTCACTGTTTCTTTGGAGCCGCATGTCCAATCATAAGCGATAGAATATTTTGATGTGATAGCAAAGGTTATCATTGCGTGAGCTATTCGACGAGCGGTTGGCCACCATGTGGTGAAAGCATGCATGGTGCCGGTGAGTTTTACATCAAGCTGATAGTTTGGGAGTTTGGTTATGATTTCGTCAATGTCATGTTGATAGAGATTGTGCATGTTCATATGTTTTTTACGGTAGGTTGTTTTTCCAGCTCCTGGAGAACCTCCTACTGCTTGTAAAACTGGATATTTTTGTGGGGTAAGATGAGCAAGAAATGTATCGTAGAGTATTTTTAATGTCAGATGATGATTGGTTGTGGATGAGATCTCTTGAACTGTTGGGGCAAACGTGATAAATCGATCATAAGTTGTTGCATGAATCTTGATAGCATAACACCATAATGTAAGTGTAAATAGAGAAGTAATAGTATGTTTATACATGATCTTTTTTCATTTATTTCTCATGTAATGAAAGTACCACTCTGCGGAGTTGGCGCCGTATGAATTGGTTTTAGGAGCTATACCTTGATTAACAAAGCCAAGATGTTCATAAAACTTGAGTGTTACATTGTTACCAAACCGTAGTGGATACACATGGCAGGTGTCTATTCCTTGAAAAACGCGTAACGCAGTTTCTATTAATTTTTTACCAAGACCCATTCGTCGATAGTCTTTGTGGATAAATAATAACTCAAGCCACATGCTGGATTTATTAGAGCGGTGAAAGACTAAAAATCCAGCCGGGATATTTTTATTGTTATCATAAGCAACATATAAACGATCATTGCCATGCTGCTTTACGTACTCTGGAAACATTTTTTTGTCTTCAATGAGCTCTTTAGAAAGAAAGAGATCGGGGTTTTGTCCATTGGGGTAATCTTTGTAATGAGTGAGATAGAGTGGTTTAAAAAAATCATACGTTATTTCTTCATCAAGCGCCAGAATAGCAGGAAGGTCTTGGGTGATTGCAGGACGAATCGATATAGTTTCTTGTGTGTTGGTCTTAATTGGTTGTGTATGCAAGTAGGAAAAACAAGCAAATAAAAAGAGAATACGAATTGTTTCTGGCATACAAATCCTATTTTAATGTCGACGAGATTTAGGATCCCAAACTTTTTCTTACTAAGAATGAAAAATTGATATCAGAGCTTAACAATTCTTCTTCTGAAAATTTAAGATACTTACTATTAGCTTTATTTAACCCATTGTTTGATATAAAAATGAATAGTGGTTGTTCCGTGGAATGGTAGTTAATTTCTTGTGTACTAAAGATTTTAGGAGTTACAAATTGGCCATTTACGTCTCTGGTTCCATCTACGGTGCTTGGATAATGATAATATTGATAACCGTGTTTGATAAGATTTGTTAGAACGGGTTGCATAAGTTTTTTTCCGATAAATTCATAATGAAATCTGTTTAATAAAAGTTCAGTCATTTTTTGTAAAAGAGCTGTAATAAATATTCCCTTTGGGCGTGATGACATAGCCCAATTCTGAGGAGCTCCGTAACTGTCATATACGATTTCTTGAGCGTGTTTGTATTGTCCAAATCCAATGTAATCATACTGGTTTAATTTATCGGTTACTTCTTTTAGGTCTCTCATAATGATCATATCGGCATCAATATACATGCCACCATGCAGATAAAGTAACGTTGTCCTATAAAAATCAACTTTTTGTGCAATGTGTAATTTATTAAGTCTGAGTTTTCTTTTTAGTTTTCTGAGATTAGGAATGTATTCATGTATTTTTTTTTCATCGAGTTCTACGATATTGAAAGAGTCATGACATTGCTTTAAAAGTGTTTTTCGACATAACGCTATGTATCCAGGCATAGTTTTCCCTTTAAGGTTTTCCCAGTATACCCATAGATAAGGTTTTTCTTTATGTTCTTCGGTAGATGAAAATAATGGAGAGGTTATTTGAGTTGCAAGAAGTAAGCTAAATATTATTATTATTCTCATTATTTTGAACTCACATAAGCGATAGATTTTATTTCTCTGTTTATAAACCATTAGTGTTAAAAGATTAAGAAAAAATTAGATGTTAAATCAATAGATAAGAGTATTACTATGCGAATCTATTTGTTAGTGAGAATGCTAAGGTGTAGGCGGATAGTTTTTAGGGATGTGCAGCCCGAGGCTCTTTTTTACCAGTAATGCAAAATTGATGCCTGAATTAAGCAAAGTTGATTCTGGAAGTTTTATATAGTTATTGCCATATTTTTTGAGCTCATTGTTTGTTAAAAATATAAATAAAGGCGGATTAACGGTAGAATATTGAAATACTTGATAAGAGAAAATTTTTATAGGTGATACGAATGTATCATTGACATCTCTTGTTCCGTCTATGGCACTTGGGTAATGATAATATTGATAACCGTTTTTAATTAATTCTGTGATTACTGGCCGCATAAGTTCTTTGCCAATAAATTCATAATGAAATCTATTGAGTAATCTTTCCATTATTTTCTCTAATAGAGCGGTAATAAATATTCCCTTTGGGCGTGATGCCATAGCCCAATTCTGCGGGGCTCCATAACTGTTACCGCTCTTGGCTTTCCCCATTTCATACTCACCAAATCCAACATAATCATAATCGTTTAATTTATCAGTTATTTCTTTGAGATCTTTCATAATGATCATATCGGCATCAATATACATGCCACCGTATTCATGAAGTAGACACACGCGATAAAAATCAACTTTTTGAGCAATGCATAATTGATTGATTATGAGGTTGTTTTCCATTTTTTTGAGGTTAGGAAGGTAGTTGTAAATATTTTTCTCATTGAGTTCTACGATATTGAAAGAGTCATGACATTGCTTTAAAAGTGTTTTTCGACATAACGCTATGTATCCAGGCATAGTTTTCCCTTTAAGGTTTTCCCAGTATACCCATAGATAAGGTTTTTCTTTATGTTCTTCGGTAGATGAAAATAATGGAGAGGTTATTTGAGTTGCAAGAAGTAAGCTAAATATTATTATTATTCTCATTATTTTGAACTCACATAAGCGATAGATTTTATTTCTCTGTTTATAAACCATTAGTGTTAAAAGATTAAGAAAAAATTAGATGTTAAATCAATAAACAATATTTACTTTATGATTTATTGATCAATGGCGGGTGAATTATTTAAGGTTTAGAAAAGCTTTGTTGGTGTAGAGGGGTAAGATTTGGGGGGATAAATTGTATGAAGCGTTTTGGTTTCTATTGGGTATTAATATTATTTGATTTAATCGTAAGTAGTTGTGCGTCTGTTATCGCTTTGCAATCTCCGTATGAATTTACTGTGCTAGGGGCAGGGTCTGCAGGTATTGCTGTAATTGGTGTTTTACTTGATCAGAAAATTGATCCGCAGAGTATTATGTGGATTGATGATGAATTCAATGTTGGTCGTATTGGCAAATATTATACATCGGTTCCCGGCAATACTAAAGTCAGTCGACTGATAAATACGCTCAATGCCTGTGAATCATTTAAATTTTCATTAAGCCCTATTCGTTTTAGGGTTCAAGATATTGATCAAAATACTACTTGTGACTTGCGTTATATTGTTGAACCGTTGCAATGGATAACGGATCATTTGAAAAAAACAGTACATACGGAACAAGGTTTAGTTTCTGCTATCGAGCGCAAAAATAATTATTGGGTTATGCGTTGTAATGATGTTGAGATAACAACCAAGAATCTTATTCTTGCAACTGGGTCACACCCTGCAAAACTTTTTCTTCAAGGACCACAAGAAATTTTACTTGATGATGCGCTTGTGTTAGAAAAACTCGCTCAAGTGGTTTCATCTGAAGATCGCGTTGCGGTTTTTGGTACGTCACATTCGGGTGTTTTAGTACTTAAAAATTTATCTCAATTAGGTGTGCGTGGTATCGTGAGTTTTTATAAACAACAGATCCGTTATTTTATAGAGGCGTTAAATATCAATGAAAATACCGGCCTGAAAGGTTCTGTTGCTGTGTGGGCAAAAAATGTTTTGGAAGCGGGGCTTGTACCCAACTTGACTGCGTTTGTTAGCGATGATGAGAATATTGAACGCGAATTGCCATCATGCACTAAAGTAGTCTATGCAATTGGGTTTGAACGGAACGCTGTCCCTGGATTTGCCCCGGAAGTTTTGGCAAATTACAACAAAAAAACAGGAGTTATTGGTGATAACCTGTTTGGGTTAGGGATAGCATTTCCTGAAGAAGTTATTAATTATTACGGAGAATCTGAATTTAGTATCGGGATCTGGCAATTCATACAGTATGCGAAGAGAGTTGTTCCGAAGTGGCTAAAGACTTAAGTTGAACTTTTGTGTACCGTATTTTATCTTTTGTGTGAAGGTTTCTTATGGATAATCGTATCGATTTCTATCAACAACGCTTAAATCTTCAAGATGCTTCTTGGTCTCGCATTGAGCATGATGATGCTATCGTTTCAATTGTTTATAAAGTTACTCAGCCTATTGGGCCAGCACAGATATTAAAAATATGTTTACGGCCTGAAGAGTATGAGCGTGAGTTGTATTTTCTTAACTACTTTGCTGGTAAGTTACCGGTCCCGCGCGTTATTGACGTTGTCCCGCCAGAAGAGAATATTCATGGGGCGATTCTCATGGGGTGTTTACCTGGAAGTACGCTTAAAGTTGCTGATGTTACGGATGAGCTCTCTTATGATTTAGGAGTGCTTTTTGCACGTATTCATCTTAATCGAGTAATTGGATTCGGCGATGTAACGCGTCCAGGTAGCTTAGTTTCAGATGCGCGTGATTATTTTGCGTTGCAATTTGAGACCGGCTTTGATGAATGCAGTAAGCATTTGCCCATAGAGCTTCTTGAAAAATGTCGCAAGTATTATCAAGAGCATTGCAATTTTTTAGCGTCTGTTGACGGTCCATGCCTGGTGCATCGTGATTTTCGTCCAGGGAATGTGATGGTTCGTGATGGCAAGGTTCAGGGAATTATTGACTGGGCTACGAGTCGTGCAAGTTTTGCGGAAGAAGATTTTCGTTCAATGGAACATTGCTGGGAGTGGGAACATTATTCAGTCCATTTGAGCGTCGCTTTTTAGATACATTTTTTTAGAGTAAGGCATTGTAAAGAAATAATTACTTTGTTTGCTGCTCTGATCCCCAGACTTGTCATCCTGAACTTGTTTCAGGATCCAGGCTTTTTCTGCTTTTAAAGACTTACTATTTTGACTAGATCCTGAAACAAGTTCAGGATGACAATCAGATTGTAAAAGTAAGGGTTATTTATAAGCTTATAGCCATTCAGGATTTTTAACCGTCTTTTCAGACACAACATCACCTGAATTCACCACCCCTTTTGGTTCGAGCAGAAGAATATGAGTTTCTTGTTCAGCATAAGGGCAATGTTCTGTGTTTTTAGGGACAATAAAAAATTCACCTTCGTTAATGGTTACTTCTTGGTCTGGTAGCTTTATTTTAAGTTGCCCTTTAATGACGAGAAAAAATTCATCATCTTCGGTATGCGAATGCCAAATAAATTCTCCATGAGCCTTAAAAATCTTTACATGAAAATCGTTAATTTCACCTAAAATTTTAGGAGTCCAAGTTTCTTTAAGAAATGTTAATTTTTCTTTTACATTAATAACCTTGTTCATGGAGGCTCCATATTTAATACAGGGGTTTACTGATGTTTGATTGTATCTGGCTGAAATTATTGTGTCAAATATGCGAATTAATTTTCAGATTGAATCTGTGGTGTTAATTTATACTGGATTTTATTATCTGGTTGCTTGTAATAATAATATCATAATGCAAAACTAAAAAGTGGGTAAGGGGTAAACCATTTTAGGGAATCTTTTGGGGGGGCTATGAACATTCATTGTAAAAAAATTCTACAACTGGTTGTTTTGTTTGGGTTGACACCTGCAACATATGCACATCAAAAAAAGAGTAGGTTTGAAAAAACGGTGAGTGCCATTTTATGTTGTCTTAATCCGGTTTATGCTGGCATGAAGATTAAACGTGCGTTTAAAGAAAATTTTTATACAGTAGAAAAGAAAAAGCTTTATCGTTCTGCGCAGCTTTCATCAGAATCACTGAAGCGACATATTAAAAAATATGGCATTAAAACGGTGATTAATCTTCGTGGTACTAATCCTCAAGAATCATGGTGGCAGCAGGAAAAATCGGTATGCAAAAAAGCACAGGTAAAACACTTTGATATTTCAATGAGTGCACGTGTGTTGACGAGAAAGAAGCATCTTTTTGAATTATTGGATCTTTATGATACCGCTCCTCAACCCATACTGGTGCATTGTTTTAGTGGTGCTGATCGTACTGGCGAGGCGGCAGCGCTGTGGCGACTTGAAAAACAAAAGTTCAGTAAGCGAAAAGCGTCGCATCAGCTTTCGCCATTGTATGGGCACTTTAAATCAAAGTATCCGGCAAAAGATTTCTTGATTGGTATCTGGGGTGGCAGGAAATGGCTTAAAAATACGTATGATCCAGATAATTATTCTAAATTTAAGTAACCAAAAGTTGATGGTAAAAGCATAAAAAAGTTTTCTACTTAAATTCTTAATTAAATCTTAAATCCTTTTTTTTGTATTTTAGCTATACCAGTCTTGCGTTATTGTTTTTTATTTATTAAGTTTTCTTGGTCTTAGGGCCTATTGGATAATGGGTTTGGCTAGAAAGTATAAATTTTTTTATTATTAAATTGCGGTTTACCTTTAAACTCATAGGAAGTTTTATGAATCTAAATAAAGTAATTCGACATTCTATTTTGGTCTTGTTCTTTGCTAGCGTTAGCATTATCAATGCCATTGATGATGGACTAGAATATTTGGTATCAGATAGAAGCGTGATTGATAATGATCCTGCATTAAAAACAACAATGAATAAAGTTTTCGAATCGTTAAAAGGAAGTTGGTGTTCGAAAGAAAAAGCTAAATTAATAATGGAACTCATTATTTTTAAAAAACTTAGCAAATGTGTTGATATTGGGACTTTTAGCGGAGATTCTGCATTACCTATGCTTATAGGTTTAAAGCATCTGAATAAGAAAGGTCGTGCATATCTCATTGATGCTTGGTCTAACGAAGAAGCGGTTAGGGGATTGAAAAAGGAAGATCAAAACGCTGTTTGGTGGTCTTCTCTTGATATGGATTCGATAAAAAGTAAGTTGCTAAAAATGCTTAAGATGTGGAAATTAGACGATTATTGTACCATAATTCATGCAACCTCAGAAAAAGCAGCATCAGATCTAGATGCAGTTGATTTCTTGCATCTAGATGGTAATTTTTCTGAGCAAGGGGCGCTTCTGGACACGAATAAATATTTACCTAAAGTTAAATCTGGCGGCTATATTTTACTATCAAATATCTTAGTAACCATAGATACTAAAATGACTAAAATGAAAGCATTATGGCCTATTTTTGATGCGTGTGAGATGATTGGTGAAATAGAAGGTGGCAATGTGATATTATTTCAAAAGAAATAATATTATGTTAAAAGTAATAGCATTTTTCCCCATTATTTATGTCTTATTTCTTCCCCCATCATTGAGCGGAAAAGCTTCTTTAGGGTATGTAACTAATGCTACTATGAACCTTGGAGATGATATTCAATCAATAGCGGTAAAAAGATTTTTTGAAAATGATGCTGTTGTTCTTGATAAAAAGTTTGTTAGCGAACTTAAGGGTGATATAAAAATAAAAACGGTTGTTAGTGGCTTGCTTTCGCATGATACAAAAGGGCATTGTGATCTTTCAATGATTGGCGGATCTACTGATTTAAAGATAAATCCTTTTTTTATTTCAATTAATATCCCAAGCGCATGTCTTGAGACTGTTCTTTCAGATGAAAATAGTGATTTTTTAAAGGCACAATACCCTGTTGGGGCTCGAGATTTATTCACACTTAATGAGTTGCGGAAAAGAGGGATTCCAAGTTATTTTTCAGGGTGTCTTTCGTTAGCGTTGGAAAATCCTTATACAGAACGGAATGATATTATTTATTTAGTTGATTTGGATAATCAATTGGTAAATTATATTAAATCAAAAGTAAAATCTCCTGTCGTTGTTTTGACTCATATAAAAACTATTTTACCATATCTTAATAATAGACAGCGAATGCAGTACGCAGAATATATGTTGGATCTTTATCGAAAAGCGAAATGTGTTGTTACTACTAGATTACAGGCGGCAATGTCTTGTTTGGCTTTTGAAACACCTGTCTTAATGGTGTCATCTGAAAAAAAGAGATCTGTAATTGATGCCAGATTTACCGGGTTGATAGATCATGTACATAATTATTCTAAAGAAGGATTGTTGCTTGGGGAAATTTACTATGATTTTGATAATCCTCCTAAAAATCCAACGACCTATCTTCCTATACGAGAGATGCTTATAAAAATAATGACACAATGGGTACATGAAGAATAGGACTTTTAATATGTTATTTTTTATATTTTGTGCTGTTAGCTTTTCTTTAGCTGCTCAAGACGATTGGCAATCTTATAAGAATGATACTGTTTCATCAATGTCCGTTATTCATGGATGGTGTTCGGATAAGAAAGCGCTTTTGATGATGGACCTTATAAAAGAACATCAGTTTAAAAAATGTGTAGACATAGGGACGTTTGCAGGAAAATCACTTTTTCCTATAATTAAAGCTTTGCAATATAACGGTGATGGGCATGTTTTTGCGATTGATGCTTGGAACGCTTCTGAGTCAATAAAAGGTCTTAATGAAATCGACCCATATGGTAAAAAAAATTCTAATTATGAGTGGTGGCAAACATTAGATTATGATTTTTTTTATCAACAAATAATAATCTTAATTTATCAACATCAACTTAACAAGTATTGTTCGGTTGTAAGACAATCGTCAGTGGCTGCAGTTACGTTATTTGAAGATGAAACAATAGATTTTATTCATTTTGATGGAAATCATAATGAAGATCAGGTATTTCAAGATGTTTCAATCTATTTTCCAAAGATCAAAAATGGTGGGTACATTCTTCTTAATGATGCAAACTGGCAGAGTATGAATAAGGCATTGATTTTTCTTTTAGAAAGAACTGAACAAATATTTCCACTTTCTCTTTCTATAGATTATCTTCTTCTTCGTAAGGATGAGCAGAAGATAAAAAATGCTAATAAATTAATGAAGCCCTAAGATATCGAGTGAGGGTTTATTTATGAAAATAAGGTTGGTTGGCCTTTACTGTTTTATTCTTTTTAGTAGTGTTTCATGCTGCTATTCATTTGAGTCTTCGTTTTTTTGGTGGAAAGGTGGAGCTGGAGCCAATTTTGGTGATGATTTATCTCGAGTAATTGTAGAAAGAATTCTTGGCTTTTCAGTCGAATGTCGAGATTATATAACTGAACGAAAAAACATGATGGCTATAGGATCTATTCTTCATTACGCTCAAGATGATGATGTTATTTGGGGTTCTGGGTTTCGAGAAGATCCTTCATTGGAAGATAGATTTAAGTATCTTGATGTTAGATCTGTCAGAGGGCCTAGGACGCGAGATTTTCTTCTTAAAAAAGGAATTGATTGTCCTGAAGTATATGGTGATCCGGCAATATTGATGGCACATTTATTTCCTGAATTTAAAAAAGAAGAGCCAATTTATGATTATATTATTATGCCTACCATGTGCGAACAAAAACTTTTTGGATCGTATAAAAATGTAGTTTTTCCTGAAGAACCATGGGATGAAATTGTAAAAAAGATAACACAAAGTAAGCTTGTGATTTCTAGCTCTCTTCATGGAATTATTGTTGCGGAATCTTTTGGTATACCTGCTCGGTTGCTTAGGATGGTATGGATAGAGCCATTATTAAAATATCAAGATTATTATGAGTCAACCGGTAGGCCAAATTTTCGTTATGCAACATCGGTACAAGAAGCATTGGAGATGGGCGGAGAGATGCCTGGGGATATTGACACAGAAGCTTTAATGAAAGCATTCCCATGGGATTATTTTGATATTGGTTCTGGTGCGGTTGATTTTGGAAATGAGTTATCCCGTATTATTATAGAAAAAATTGTTGGACATGTAGTTTTGCGTAAGGACTGTAAATCGGAGAAGAAAAAATTATTAACCGTAGGATCTGTTCTTCATTATGCTCGAGATGATGATGTTATTTGGGGATCTGGGTTTCGAGACGATCCTTCATTAGAAGATAGATTTAAACGTCTTGATGTTAGAGCTATCAGAGGGCCTCGGACGCGAGATTTTCTTCTTAAAAAAGGGATTGATTGTCCTGAAATATATGGTGATCCAGCAATGCTTACGGCACATTTATTTCCTGAATTTAAAAAAGAAGAGCCAATTTATGACTACATTATTATGCCTGCTATGAGCGAACAAAACCTTTTTAGTTCATATAAAAATGTAGTTCTTCCTGGAGATTCATGGGGCGAAAAAATAAAAAAGATAACACAAAGCAAGCTAGTGATTTCAAGTTCGCTTCATGACATTATTGTTACAGAATCTTTTGGTATCCCTGCTCGGTTGCTTAGGATGGTATGGACAGAGCCATTATTACAATACCAAGACTATTATGAGTCAACCGGTAGGCCAAATTTTCGTTATGCAACATCGGTACAAGAAGCATTGGAGATGGGCGGAGAAATTCCTGGGAATATTGACACAGAAGCTTTAATGAAGGCATTCCCGTGGGATTATTTTAATGCTGGTTCTCTTTCTCCATAAGTTTTTAGTTATGAGAGGGGAATAATCCCCTCTCGCATGTTTATTTCAAAGCCTTAGCCGCTTTTTCAAGCCAGTCACGTTCTTTTCTTGGCATGATTTCATTGGGTATTTTACCTTCTTCGTATGCTTTCCCTATTGCTTTCCATAGTTCAGGATAGTTTTTATAAGCTTCTTCAAGTTGTTGCATAAGAATAGTGTATTTTAACCCAAGTTTTTTGCCAATTTGACTCGTAGGGCTTGTATCAATGTTTTTTCTAGTTTCTGTAAATAAGTCTGCCCATAGAGATTGAAATGCTGTTCTTTGATCGTTGCTGTAACGTTGATCAATTTCGGCAAACTGTTGTAATTCTTTTTCGTTATAGACCTTTCCAGCCCATGTTTTACTTAATTCTTTGGTCATTTGATATACCTTTATTAACGAAGCAACCATCGACCAATCAATTGTTTTACGCGTATCTATTTCAGTAACAATTGTATCGGCTATTTGGCGTGCTTGATGAAGCTGCTTTATTTGTTCATCCAAAGAGCTTATTTGGCACCTTAGATGTTCTAACGCTTCTTCATCGTTCCCAACTAATACCTTGATTTTCTGCAAACTGAACCCGAAAAATTTAAGTGCAATAATTCGTTCTAGCTTGATTAAATCACGCTCAGAGTACAAACGATAACCATTTGATTGGCGTACAGAGGGTTTAAGCAATCCAACAGCATCATAGTGATGCAGGGTGGCCACCGAAACGTTGGTTAGTGCACTAAACTCTTTTACGTACCAATTCATATTCATATCGTTTTCCTCGTTATAAGTACAAGGTTAGGGTATCAGGTAACCTGAGGGTCAAGGAATATTTTTATGTTGCAGAAATAATTGCATTCATGCCGTGCTCAAGGGCCTTTTCATTAAAAGAGCTTTTCCACATTACTTCAATTGGGTCTTTTCCATGAGGTCCAACCGGCATTACCAAGTCTGTTTCATTGGCATTTGAAGAAGCGCCAACATGAACGAATTTTTTATGACGGAACTCTTTACCCTTTTTATCCAAGAACATTTCGTATACATGCATCATCCATTTATCCCAAGAGTCATACGCTTCGACTAACCCAAAGCAATCAAACGGGAATTTACGTGCTTCAACCGCTGACGTGAAGGTAAAGACTGGGTAATGGTCGAACTTTGAAACTGGAAAAGTGTGATCAGTGATGCCAAGACGTTCTACTACCGTGGTCCAATGGTATAAGCAGTCTTTTTCATAACGGTTAGTTTTGATTGAGTTATCACAAGCAGGTTCATGTGACGAATCAAAAAACACTTTTAACCCAAATTCATCGTCTTGGTGAGCGCGCATGAAAGCTTTCATGCCATTTTTAGTTAAATATTCTTTAGTGCTTTTTTGATCGGCTAAGAATACATTTTTAGCTCGTCTTGAGTGGTGACCTGTTGGGTTTGACGCACAGAAATCACTCCAAAAAAGGCCACGACAGAATTCTTCTTTACCAACATTTTGAAAAAGTTTTGTTTCATTTTTTAAAAACTCGAGAGGCATAAAATCTTCTTCTATCCCACCATGGCAGCATTGCACTACGTTTTTGCCACATTGTAGAAATACAGCAACTGGAAGATTCATAAAAACTTTTCTATAAAGCGACCAGAAGAGTTTGCCGCCTTGAGGGAATTTAGATTTAATTTCATTATGGAAACCCATAAGAAGAGGAACTCCGCCGGTTTCATGGTTGCCAGCAACAAAGAACATGTTGTTCCAGTTTTGTAATTTAAGTTTCATGAGGGTCATGATAACTTCTACGCCCCAACGCCCACGGTCAACATAATCACCAAGAAAAACCATATAAAAATTTTTGTTTTTTACGGTTAAGTCTTTATTGAGGTGGCCAAGTTTGACCAATCGCCAAAGGCTTCTGATGAGGGTATGCACACTGCTGTGTAAATCACCCATAAAACAAAACGTTGAGCCTGAATTAACAATAACTTTTTGTACGTAACGTACAGTTGGTGATTCAATGGAGTAATCAAAGTTTAGGGGGGTTGGTACTTTGGCATTGTTTACTACGTCGCCGATCCAATTTTTCGGGGTGTGAAATGCTTGGTTATGTTCAAATGTCTCGCCAAAGGTATCAATAGCTTCTCTAAATGCTTCTTTTGAAAGAGAACAGGATGGGAATTTTTCGCCTTCGTCTAGGTTAATGCCGCCAACAAATTCAGGTCTACTAAAGAATGCGCGTGTTAAATCTGGTAAGCCTTTGATATCACTAAACTTTGTTATTTTTACGTCATTAAAACAGCCGAAGATATTTTTTGTGTATTCAACGTAAGTAAGAGCTGAAATAACAACTAACCCAAGTGCTGCAAAAACTAAATGCTTATTTTCTATCATTCCCTTATTTTTTATCATCGTTTATCCAAGAATAAAGTATTAATCCAATTAACCAACGAATAGACATTAGCGTAAGAAGGTTGATTTCTTGGCGTCAAGATTCCATTAAAAATTAAGAGGCAGTGATTTTGTTGCTTTTAGGTTATACAGCCTTTGCTAGGAGCATTTGGTTTTTAAGCTCAACATGCTTTTGAGCAACGACTTTGTTATTGATTTTTTTTGTACATTTTGGCCTAGGGAGAGGAGCTAGATCTTGTTCGATGTCAGTGGTTTTTTGGTTAGCGTTTTTAACAAGAAAATCCTTGATTTTGATAGTTTTTGTTAATTTTTATAAAATTTATACCAGAAGCAACCGGCTTTTCCTAACATAAATCCTGAAAATATCCCGCTGATGGCATAATCAATAAGAAAATACTTGGCAGCTAGTGCTGGATTTATTGAGTTAAGAGCTCCAAAAATATATTTACATAGAAACAAAGAAAGAAACAAAAAAATTGTTGAATAGTTTCCTGGAATTTCTATTGCATTGGCATGTTTAATAATTTTAATTTTTATTCTTTGTCCAACGGCGTAGCCAATCGCAAGTCCTATAGCAATAAAACCAAGATATGAAAAGGCGCCAACTGAAAGAAAAACATTATATTTCATGCTAATAAAGATTGCTGGGGGAATAAACAAAACAAACAGCGGAACAATTCTGGTCTGCATCGAGATAATGCCTACATAAACGAGATAACCGAGTATTCCCCAAACCCATATGGGAGTGCTTGTTAAAAATTGCATATTCAAACTCCTTTTTAAAATATTGTTTTTTAAGTATGAAAATATTTAATGTTACAACCATAACAGTTTAATAATTAAATATTAAGGAGAGTTTTATGCAAAGCATAAATAGATTTGCCTATTCTTTAATCATGATTCAGATGTTGATGCAACCGATGGTATATACTAAAACACCAAGCCATACTACTAATCCAGCTCCTGCGATAGCAGAGTGGTCCTTCTTAACTTATATTGCTGCTGATAATAGTCTTGCAAGTTTTGCAAGTTATAATATTAATGACATGAGTAAGGGAGTTGCCTCGGTAAATAATTCGAATATCCTGGTGCAGTGGGATAAACCGAGTGATAAGAAAAGTTGGCGTTATAAAATTAAACCGGGTGGAAAAACTGATATTGGCACCGTTTCTTCTGAAATGGGTTACCGTCCATCACAAGAGTTGGTTGCAGCGGTACAATGGATGGTGACCAACTATCCTGCACGGCATTATGCAATTGTTTTATGGAATCATGGTTCAGGAGTAGAGGATTTCTCTCCAGGAAGTACGCGTGGCATTTTGTACGATGATTCACAGCAAACTTGCTTAACTAATCAAGGGTTAGTTGATGCTCTTGCAAGTATTAAACAAATAATTGGTCAGAATCTTGATATAATTGCTATGGATGCTTGTCTTATGGCAATGGTTGAAGTTGCATATGAAATGAAAGATTCAGTGAACTTATTTGTTGGATCAGAAGAAACGATTCCTGGAAATGGTTTTCCGTATTCACAATTTCTTAAACCTCTGACAACTAATCCTCTTGGGACAACACCATTAATTCTTGCCAAAAACATGGTTTCAACGTATCAGCAATATTATACGTATACTCAGCCAACATCAGATCTTACTCTGTCGGTGATTGATCTTGCATCGATTGATCAGTTAAAACAAAATATTGATCAGTTTATTGATGCGGTGAATGCATGTGCGGCTATTAATGCAGTTACAACAAAAAAAATTATTTTGGCTGCGCGGAAATCTACGACATCTTTTGAAATGCATGAATACATAGATCTATATTCTTTTTACGCAAATATTTTAGGAAAAGTACAAAAGGCAAACAAGAAGTCAGAACATATTTTACAGCAGATACAAAAGGATAGAGATAGTAGGGTTTCTAGTAATCCTGACTATCAAGTAGCCCTTAATAATTTAAAGACGGTGGTTAGTAATGGGTTGACTCAGATTACTACTACGGTACTGAAAAGCGCTTCTGGTCCAACCTATTCTGGTGTTAAAGGGATTTCGATTTATTATCCAACATCAGGATCGATACATTCATCGTATCTTCTCACACCATTTGCTCATAACACAGCATGGGTACAATTTATTCAGGCTTATCAATCATAAGCTATAGCTAAACAAACAGGCCGCTTGGAACTAATCTCCAGCGGCCTATTTATTAAAATTAGTATCTTTTTGTTCTCTATCTTTTTACGTCCGCATTCCATGAAAATACTCGACCGTTAGTAAACAGAACGTCTACATGATCATATTTTTCATAAGAAGTTCCACTGCTCATGCCGAAATCATAATGATTCATATAATGGGTCATGCCTAAAGATTTATAGTACTTAAAGATAAGGATCTCTCCTGCTTGATCAATTTTTGTAGGTGCCCCAACTTTTAATATGACCTCTTCTTGTGTGTAGCCGATAAGAGGATCATAAATTGTTTTTAGTTTTTTAAGTGCTTTTTTTTCTTGATAAGAAGATGTGCAGCCAACGATTAATGATAGGGCGATAGCTAATGTTCCTAAATATTTTAATTTCATAATGGGTCTTTCATAAAGCGAGTTTATTTTTGGTATACGATATTTTTGTATATTCTTGCGCATAATTAAACGCCGTCTTTGTATACTTATTTTTGTAATCTTTGTCTGCTCCAGCTTTTAATAAAAGGTCAATGGTCTCTTGTTGCCCTAATGCAGAAGCTGCGATGAGTGGGGTGACGATATTATAGTGAATAGTGTCTATAGCACTAACATCGGCTCCAGCATCAATCAGCAGTTTAATAATTTCGAGATCCATAGCATGAGCAATTGCATAGGTTAAAATGGGAACAATGCGTACGGTAAGATCATCATTGATAAAAACACCACGGTTTATTACGGCGTTTGGATTGGCTCCCGCCGCAAGTAATGTTTCGATAATTTCTTTGGAGCCCCCTAAAAGTGCATAGCCCAGTACGCTGGTGCCTCCACGCAAAAATTCCCAATGGTCTAGGACATTAACCGATGTGCCTTCTTTAATAAGTTGTTTAACAATGTTCAGATTTTTTTCTTCACATGCTTTCATGAGCTCGGGTACACGTATGAGATTTACTGGTAGTTTGGTAGGATCAAATGTAGGTCCAAAGCAACTGTCTGTTGGGTCATATATGATAAAAAAATCGTGAAGAGTTTTTGGATTGATTACCGGTTTTGCTTCTGGTTGTTTAGGTATCACATCAGATATAGCTGATTCTAAAGGGACATTGTCCGCTTGTAGGGGCGTTAGAATAGTATAAAGAATGCTTATGAGAATAAGATGAATCTGCATAAATTTGTTTCAACGAAAAATGTTTTGGAAATATCGATACTACCTATGAAATGTAAGCTTCTAGTGTGTCATGAAGATTGTTGAAAGTAAAACGGCCAAAACTATACTTTAATTTCTACTTGGGCTTAATTTTATTGAATTTTAGGTAAGGGGTTG
>CAYHBO010000035.1:0-17744 GCA_964354855.1 uncultured Pseudomonadota bacterium
GTCTTTAAATTATCTTGGCGCTATGTTTATTGAATGTGCCTCTTCATCTGAAGAAGTCGTTATTATCCACAATCCTGGATTCACAGATTTTATATTTAATCTTTGGAAAATGCTGTCGATTAAGAGTTTGCAGATAAAAAGAGATGATCCCTGCTTTGTTCAAGAAAAATTATATTTTAATGTTATATCGGAAAAGCTTAATCTTCGAGGACAAATTTTTGTTCATCCATTAAGTAATTTTTATTCTCAAGCAGAGGACCCTGAACTGAAAGTTCTTAGAATAGATGGGTTTGATTATATAACTTCAGAGAACTATTTCCAGGCAAAACGGTATCAGGCTACGGCGGAACATCGTCTTGCTATGGCTCGTAGCGAAGTTGACCTTTCTCGTGCAACAGAAATTGCAATTGCTCCCTCACCCGGAAAAGCTTGGTACTATGGAAAAACATCAGCAGATATGATCGAAAAGGAAGACGAAGTTCGCATCATGAAGCAAGCCTTGAGTGCTAAGTTTGCCCAAAATCCGCAACTCAAAAAAATTCTTTTGGAGACAAATAACATGTTTTTAGTTTATAACCATTTTGATCTTTTTTGGGGTTATGGGTCTATGGGAGAAGGTGCTAATGTGTTGGGGCTTTTATTGATGCAATTAAGAATGATATTACGGTTATTGGAGCCTTAAGTGTGGGTGAGATAGTTTTAGGAGAATTTATCTATAGAAGTGCAACAAGAGCTCTTGAAGAAGGCATTGTTTGCGAATTTTACTCAGAACCAAGAACTTGAAGAATATCTTTTAAAAACAGATAATGCGTTTTTAGTGTTTCGTGTTGACTACGATAATGTTCTTGGTGATGGCAAAGATGGGAAGGGGCAGAATCTTCTTGGGGTTTTGTTGATGGAACTTCGGGAATTATTAAAATAATATGAAATTCAAGTTTAAAAAGAGGTTAGAGTGAAGTTACAAGCTGTCGTTCGGTTATCATTGTTTATGTTGAGTAACGGCCTTTCTGCAATGCAAGCGGATCAAGTGGCATTGGATCTTAATTCATGGCTGAACTTACCTGTTCCAGAATTTCAGCAACCAGCATGTGAAGCGTGTTATAACATTAATGATTTTGTATCATGTTGGGGATGTGGAAACATTTTTCCTGGAGTTCTTTTTTCACAGAGCAGAGATTCTATAACATGTTTATTTTGTAATAAGATCTTTGATCTAACACTTTTTAATAAAAGTGACGGTTCTATGACGTGTAAAGCTTGTAATACGATTTTTTTTAATACGGTTGGATCTTCATATGGGAAACCGTTAAATCATCCATTGAATAATGTTTATGGAGAGCTTGCAGATCTTGAAGTTATTAATCAGAGAAGGGCTCCTAAAATTTCTCCAATCTATGTAGATGAAGAATGTTATCAAACGGTCGATCATTATTATGGCCGTATGGTTTTTGAGGAAGCGGGGAAAAAAAATGAAACAGACACCATGAGAGTTGGCTGGAATGCTGGCATTGCTTGGTATATTGATATGCGAGTAAATACCATTTCTATTAAAAAAGTTTCTTTACTCAGCAGAATTAATTTTATAAAAAAAGGGTTGTTTGCAAAGTTTACGCAAAACAAAGAACTTAAAGATTTTCTTCTGTCTACGGGGAGAGCTTATCTTGTTTTTCATAAGCAGACATCTTTAGGAATTTTTAGCGATGCTGGTTATAAAGATATTCCAGGTCAAAATCTTCTTGGGTTGTTGTTAATGGAATTACGACGGGCATTAAGAAATGGCACTGTGGATATATCCAAGAGTAAACAATTTCGAGGCGATAATCTTTGTGATCCTGCTCCTCTACTAAGTTTGAGAAAGCCAAGATTTCAGAAGGGGGGTTTGAATGAAGTTTAGAGGTATGGTTTGGTTACTATTTTATTTATTTTTGTTGAGTGATTGTCTTTCTGCTATGCAGAGTTCTCAGTTGGCATTGAGTTTATATTCATGGACAAGTTTATCTGTTCCAGAATTTCAGCGTTCAGTATGTGAAGCATGTTCTAAAAATACAGCATATATGACGTGTGAATCGTGCGGAACGATTTTTTTTAATATCGTAGGAAGTTCGAATGGTGAGTCTTTAAATCATCCGTTAAGCAATATTTATGGAGAGCCTGAAGATCTTAAGTGTGCAGCCCAGAGTTGTTTCCCTAAAATTTTACCAATTATTGTTGATGGAAAAAGTTATCAAACCGTAGATCAATATTATGGATCGGTTCTTCTTACACTAGTGGGTAGAAAAGATCAAGCAGCTATAATTGAAAAAGGGTTTGGCATGAATTTAGCGTGGTATATTGATAATGCTGTCAGCAGTACCTCTATCGAAACAATATCTTTAGAACAAAAAATTAATTATATGAAAAGAGGGTTATTTGCAAAATTTACTCAAAATCAGGAGCTTCAAGATTTTCTTTTGTCTACAGGTGAGGTCTACCTAATTTTTAGAGGGAGAACCGTTAATGGTTTGTTTAGCGACATTAATTACAAAAATGAACGAGGACAAAATCTTCTTGGTCATTTGTTGATGGAATTAAGATGGGCATTGAGAAATGGATTTTTTGCTGAGGTGTATACAAAACAGAGAATGCGTCTTCGTGAAGATGATTAAATTTATTGCAAAAACGTTTCGATCCAGATGTTATTCGGATGTTTTTGTTGTATGTTTCTTTAGATTTTATGATCAAATCATTATCAAGGTATATATTTATCTTTCAACATGTAATCCAACCAATCGCATTGGAGCCTCGGTTCCTCCGGCTATTTTTATAGGTAACGCAAGTACATAGGCGCCACGCGGTGGCATAAGAAGGGCGTTGGCAACATTTTCAATGATAAACTTTCCTGCGCCGAGTATTAGTTGATGTACGGGATATTCATTGCCAGGACGGTCAGGTCCTAAGGTGTCTATTCCTAAGCCATTGATATTTCTGGTGACAAGAAGTGTTGCGGCCTCTTTTGATACCGTAGGAAACACATGATTGTTTCGGTATTGTTCTGGACGATGCCAAAATTGTTCCCACCCGGTATGCATGATCACGATCATACCTTCTTCAATCTTGCCGTGTTGGTATTCGAATTTTTCAATATCTTCAGTGGTTATCTGATAGTTTTCATGCATCTTATAGGAGACATCAATAATTACACAAGGTGCAATGAGTTGTTTAAGAGGAATATCGGCGATTGATAATCCTTTGGGTACACAATGAGCTGGAGCATCCATGTGAGTGCCAATTCCGGCATGCAGATTTAGTTTTTGTACGCGAAATTTTGTATCGGTTGTGCAATCAGCATAATCAAACATAGACTCAGTGGTAAAGCCACAGTCTCCATCCCATGAAGGAATAGTTTGAGATAGTGTATGGGTTAAGTCAATGAGACGAAACGGATCTTTCATCAGGGCCCTTTTACAATATGTTTTTAATATATTTCCCACGGTTATGGTTTATCATGTTTGATTTAAGTTGGTCAATAAATCATTGAATAGGCCTTAAAGTCCAGTTCATGGTGAGGGTGGTTGATTATTTGTCAGGGCTAAGATTCAGAATATCGATTTTACGATAGAGAGTGCTGCGGCTCATGCCAAGAATGCGTGATGCAACAAGATAATTATAGTTGGTCTCCTGGAGAACCAGGTTGATAATGGATTTTTCAACTTCTTCCATGAGTAAGGGGTAAATGTTGCCAGGTCCTGTTCTGCCGATGCCATCGATCATTTTACTGACTTCTTTTTTTAATAACTCATGGATAGAAATGGACATAGGGCTAAAACTTTCGTGTAACGTTATTTTGTGTTTTTTTCAAAATAATTCATATAAAACAAATCTAGAGAACAAAACATTGACCCTTGTTTAAGGGTGAAATCAATAGAATATAAAAAATTATACAGATTCACCAATGTTGCTTGCTTACATTTTTTGTAACCATGCTGAATGAAAGAAGAGGGCAAACGATAACTCATTTTTTTAGCTTCTGCAAATTTCTTTTGTTCTAAAAACATAATAGTGTAGTGAGCTTTCCATAATAAGTCGGCCCAAAATGAGATCCAAAAAATAGCCGGGTACTCATCTTTGAGTTGGCTCCATTGACGGAAAAAAAGAACCTGTTCCTGGGCGAAAAAATATTCAGTAAGTTTGGTTAACTGTGCTTGAGGTTGTGTTGGCATGAGTAAATTTTTGATGACGGCGTGGATATCTCGAGTATGAGTTAGAGCAGCTTGTTGCATAAATGAGCACAGAGCATCAAGTGAGATGTTATCTACATGAATGAGATATTTTTTGATGATAGCTGCTTTGTTCTCTGTAATGCCATCACCTAAAAAAGCAATAAGTTGGTCGATAGTGGTAGCTTCAGTTAAAGAACTGAGCTGAATCTTTTCAGCTGATGGGATATCGATAAGTTCTGGAGTAAAAAAAGCAATAAAGTTTTCACCTTGGTAGGTACTAAGAAATGCAATGAGTTTTTCTTTATCTTTTGCCGCCATGCCGGATAAATCACCAAGCCAGTAGTACATTGGCATACCCAAAAAGCTTTGGCTAAGCATGGCGATTAATTCTTGGTACCCAATTGAGGCAATATGAATTTTCTTGAGTTCAATATCGATTATTTTTTGCTGTACCAATGTATCGACTAGTGTCTGAAAAAAGAGCTGTGGATACGTTGTCGAAGTGAAGTGCATAAGCTTATGCTTTTGCCATAGATCGGGGAATTTAGCTTGTTGTAGGAAGGTACTAAAGTTCATGATTTCTCGTGATTAAGAATGGGACAACGTCGCTTAGAGTAAGTCTTTTATTCTTTGATAGCAAGAGGCAAATCAAGGTCTCGCATAACCATATACTCAGGTCGTTTATAGCTGTAAAAGTTAATGCCGCCGTGAGCTCCCCATGAGAACATCTGAAAGCCACTTGAATGGTCAAGTGCAAGTTTTTCCGGGATATCAAGTAGCCATTGACCAATCGTTGGGTGATGTAATTTTGCATGGTTTGGGCCATGGTTATCGATCCATGTTTTCAGGTTAGAGCAGTTGCTAATGTTTGGCATTTTTCTTTTATAAAAACCCATGACCGGTTGGATTAAATCTTTACTTGAGTATAAAGCACAGATGTTTTTGATCACATCCATGGATGGCATAAAATTTTTTGTATCGATGGGAGTTCCCAAAAGATAGGCTTTGTGAATCGTGCTTTGCTTTGTCGTATGATTACTCATCATGAATGCTCTAACCCGTGCGGTAATCAGTATATCACAACGTCCCATAGCAGATTTTTTTTGCTGGTCTAGTTCTTGACTTGCCTTCATGATGACGTTGCCGCCATGACTGTGTCCAATCAAGATCATTTCTTCTTCGGTGTTTGGGTAGGTGTTAATGAAGTAAGCAAGTTTTTTTGCGGCTGTTTCGATATCTTTGTTTAACGGCATCCCTGACCATTGAAATGATATGACATTATGGCCATGTTGTTGTGCAGGTGCTTTGATTGCTTCATAAAAATCGCCACCGGGAAGGTGCCATTGGTTCTTTTTGGCAAACGAGCCATGGACTAAGACAACGAGGGAATGGAGTGGGGTGATGGAGAAAAGTAGTCCCACAAGAAATAGTTTTTTCATGACGATTCCTTTTCATAAAGAACATCGTATAAAAAATGGTTCTTGTGGGGGAATAGTTCAGTTAATTTTATTTTCTGGATCCAGAAAGGCTCATTTATTGTGTTTCCGGATCCAAATTGGTAAGGTGGTTTGGATCCGGAAACACACATTTATCTTTTAAGGAGCTCATTAGTGTCCAATTTTATAGGAAGAATAGAAGCTCTAGGCCGTCTTTCAGCACTAACAGAGAAAAGAACTGCTTCTTTCGTTGTGGTTCGGGGAAGGCGGCGGATTGGTAAAAGCAGACTCATTAAAGAATTTAGTAAGCAGTTTGATACCTTTTATCAGTTTATGGGGCTCCCCCCCGAAAAAGATATAACCACGCAAGATCAACTTACGATTTTTTCTCGACAACTGGCTGAACAATGCAAAACCCCTCCCATCATATATGATAATTGGAGTAACGCTTTATGGACCCTTGGTAAAGAAACCACCTCAGGTAAAATATTGCTTCTCTTTGATGAAATTTCATGGATGGGTTCAAAAGACCCAACTTTTCTAGGTAATATTAAAAATCTTTGGGACCAATATCTTAAAAACAATGACAAGCTCATTTTTGTTATTTGTGGTTCGGCATCATCATGGATTGAAAAGAATATTTTAAGTAGTACCGGGTTTGTTGGACGTATCTCGCTTACGTTGACGTTGCAAGAATTATCATTGAAAGAATGTAGTGGATTTTGGCCCAAAAATATTTCTGCTTATGAAAAGCTAAAAGTGCTTGCGGTGACGGGTGGGGTTCCTAAATATTTAGAAGAAATAGATTCAAAGAAGCCTGCTGAAGAGAACATTAAGCGGCTCTGTTTTTCTCATGGGGGTATGCTGGTAAACGAATTTAACCATATATTTTCAGATCTCTTTTTGCGTGACAGTGTGTTTTATAAAAAGATTGTTGAAGTGCTTGCTACAGGGACTAAAGAACGACAAGAAATTTGCGATGCTTTAGGGATTGAATCGAGTGGTCGCATATCAACTTATTTATCAGAACTTGAGTTGGCAGGCTTTATTGTACGAGAGCATACGTGGGTGATGCCTTCTGGTGTGACGTCAAAATTACATAAATATCGATTAAGTGATAATTACGTACGTTTTTATTTAAAGTATATCGATAAAAATATTACGAAGATAAATCTTAATGAGTACTCTCTTAAGTCGCTAACACTTTTTCCTGAGTGGAATACTATTATGGGCCTGCAGTTTGAAAATCTTGTTTTGAATAATAGAACTCTGCTTTATCAGGCCTTAGGTATTAAACCTGATGAAGTTATTTTAGCAAACCCATTCTTTCAAAATAAAACCTATCGTTCATCAGGTTGCCAGATAGATTTTATGATTCAAACAAAGTTTAGTTCGTTGTACATCTGTGAAATTAAATTTTCAAAGAATGTCATTGGCGAGTCGATTATTGACGAAGTACAAAAGAAAATAGATTCGCTGATGTATCCCAAAGGGTATTCATGTAGGCCGGTACTTATTCATGTTAATGGAGTAAGCCAGGATGTCATTGATCGGGACTATTTTACTGACATAATCGATGTAACAAAATTTCTTGAATGAACTTATCTATTTTTTTCTAAAAATACCCACTTTTTAGCCATTTTTTAACTATAGACCCATTTTACAAACCTCTGTTTAACTTGTAAGATATAATTTCAATATGGAATTATTAATCCTTTATAAATGGAGGAGCAATCATGACATTGCTTAAATTATTATTACTTTCAGCTGGCGTTGTTGCCGGTGTGACTACGGTTAATGCTATGCAGCCTAAGAAGCCGGCTTCGAAAAAGCGGCAACGGGAAGATGTTTCGCGTACCTGTGAGATAGCAACGCAGACAGATCCTCTGGAGGAGGTTTTGTTGAGAGATGTTCTAGATCAAGCCTTACAAGAAATTCATGAGAGAATTGTAGTTGTTGCAAGAACAGCTCCTGAGGAATCTTTGCAGTTGCCTGGGATTATGCAACGAATTTCTGATCTTCTGCCTCAAGTTCAAGCGGCTATGAATATGCAACTAGGTAGAACCGTTGCTCTCATGCGATTACAATCTCCGGTGCAGCAATTGATTTCTGATAGTACGCAGGTTATTAATGTGTTACGACCAATTTTAAGACAAAATTTATCAGAAGAAAGAACATTACTACAAAATAACTTAATGAGAATGCAAAATTTTAATAATGCTGAACAAAGTCCTGAAGTTATTAATGCTGTTAACGCATTGTACCAATTGATTTTAGATCTTTTTGCGATATAGTTTTAGATTTTATTAATCCTTTATAAATGGAGGAGCAATTATGAAATTGCTTAAATTATTACTACTTTCAGCTGGCGTTGTTGCCGGTGTGACTACGGTTAATGCTATGCCGCCTAAGAAGCCGGCTGGAAAAAAAGCAGCTACCAAACGAGCTAGAGAAGAAGCTACAGAAGCAACGCGTAATGACTTAACCGCGCGAACGATGGCAACACAAACGCCAGATGAAAATGAAGTTCCAAGAGAAACCGATGCAACGGTAGGAGGAAGGGCTCCTGCGCCAGCAGCGCCTGTTCATCGACGACATGCAACAACCCAAGTGAATGTTGTAGCGGACACCTGTGTAATTTGTCAGTCTGATCCTGTCTTGACTGAAGATGCTGTTGAGCCAAGAAGACATTTTGTTTGTGATCATACTAATATGCATAGAGCCTGCGCTGAGCAATGGATTGCTCGCGGCGAAAATAACGCTTGTCCTTCATGTCGTGCTCCGCAAACAGCGGGGGTGCGGGCTTCGCTGACGCATATTGTGGAACAATTAGAAGGAGAAAATCAGGAACGTATTTTACATGTTTTTGAACCACTGTTGAGACTTATTCGTTCTATTGCGAGAACACATGATTTAGCGAGACCATTAACCAGTATTGTTTATGCTTTAACAAGTGCTGCTCAAATTCCTCCGCAGTATCGCCAAGAAATTCTGCAAATTATTAATCAAAGTATGGCTTTTGGCAGACAAGCGATGCATGGTTTTGGTTTTAATTTAGAAGGTGCACGACAAGCTATGCTGGGGATGTTGCATGTTAATCATGAGGCATCAGTATTTTTGATACAAATACTTGAAACGTTACCTATAAATCTAACAGATTTGCAGCTCAACGCAGTTACGTTTTGGAATATACTTCGTGAAAGCCATGCAGAAGAGGTTCAAGCAGCACTTGGTGAAGTCTTTGAGCGAGCTATTGAAGTTGTTCCAGAAGTTGGAAGCTTGGTTGATTATTTTATGGCGATGGATGAGGGAGTGGATCGTGCGCAAGCTATTGTTATGATCCAGCCTTTTGTTATACCGATGATCATGGGTTTACTAACGACAGGAAATGTTTTTCAGGCAACAATTAATGCGGTGATAACCATTCTGCAAGAAACGAATGGAGAATTGCATGCTGAAGTTCTGCGTTTATGTCAAGCAGGAAGAGCGTTACGAGAATTTTATAGAGAGATCAATCAAGCAGTTGAAGATGCTGCAAGACAGGTCAGACGATAATTAGTTTTGATTTGATTTTTTATTAAAAAGAAGTGGTTGGCATTTTTTATACCAACCACTTCTTTTTTAAAGTTAATTTACTTCTTCAACCCACCCAAACGGATCATGAATTTCACCTCGTTGAATTTGTGTTATCTGATCATAAAACCATTGAGCAACAGGTCCTGTTTGGTTGTTATTAACTTCATAGGTAACATCTCGGTACGATAATTTTCCTACTGGTGCGATGACGGCAGCGGTACCGGTTCCAAAAATTTCAGTACATGAACCATCATTAAGAGCTTGAATAATCTCATCAATCGAAATGCGTCGTTCGACCATTGTATATCCAAAATTGCCTCCCAACTCGAGTATCGATTTTCTAGTAATGCCGGGCAAAATAGTTCCGGTGAGCTCAGGTGTTACTATTTCGTTGTTGATTACAAAAAAAATGTTCATGGCGCCAACTTCTTCTACGTAATGTTGGTCACGGGGGTCAAGCCATAAAACTTGAGAGAATCCTTTTTGCTGAGCTTCTTTTTGAGCCAACATACTTGCGCCATAATTGCCGCCTGTTTTGATGGCGCCAACACCACCCATTGAAGATCGTGTGTATTTTTCTTCAACCATAATCGAAATAGGGTTAAAGCCTTCTGGGAAATAAGGTCCTACTGGTGAAAGAATAATACAGAGTCCAAATTCCTCAGATGGACTTGCGCTGAGACGTGGGGTAGTAGCAACCATGAAAGGTCTTATGTACAATGATGCTCCTTTTTCAGAAGGAACCCAATTTTGATCCGCTTTCAACAGTTGTTTGAGTGCATTGAGTGTTTCTTCAATATCAACTTCTGGCATACACATACGCTTGGCTGATTCATTCAAGCGTTTAAGATTTTCTCTTGGTCTAAACAGTACAATAGTTCCATCTTTTCTTCGATAGGCTTTCATGCCTTCAAAAATTTCACTTCCATAATGCAAGCAGGACATTGCCGGATCACACAATCTTGGACCATAGGCAGTTATTTCGGCATTATGCCAACCATCTTTTGGATTCCATCTCTCGGTGTACATGTGATCGGTGAACTGCGAACCAAAGGGGACTTCACGGAGGTTTTGCGGTGGGCTTTTTCGTAGATGTGCTAGGACCGGGTTATGAGTAATGGATAGTTGTTGCATAGTATTGGTGAGTGTTGTTGGAGTAAATTTTCTCATGATGTTTGGTGCAGCGAATCGTCTCATGGCATCTGTTGTTGGAGTAAGCGTTATTATTCCTGAAATTATTAAGCTTAAATGTTTTAAGTTGTATTTTTTTAACATAGTATGAGCTTTCTTTTTATCATCAATAAGCTTGGATGCTTATTGGTCCAAGCTTATTGATTTATATGATTATGAGTAAAGGCCTCCACCACTACATTCTCGACCAGCATAAGTGTAATAAACAAGTGGGATTCCGTTTACATTAAACTGCTTTTGTTCAAAGATGCTATCGCGTTCTCGTTGTTTATCCATATCTTTTTGTGACATCAAACGAATTGCCATTCCTGGATATTCTGTTACGGCAATGCTGTGCCATGGTGTTCCTTGTGATCCATAAACAAGAGCTATTCCAAGTTTGCTGCTTATGTCGCCATTTTCAGGGGCACGAACGGAAAGACGGATACATGATTGATAGTCAGGAACGATTGTTTCAAGCACCGTGCGCATTACCTTACCACCCATCAAGAGACATTGAGCTACTTCTTGAGCCGTTTTTTTAAGTGCTGCATTTACAGCGTTTTTTTGTTTATTAGCTTCTTGTTTCTTCTGTGTGGTTTTAAAGCCTAGATGATTGAATGTAGCCTCTCGAAATCGAGAACAATCAAGCTCGTTGGTCCAGAAGAAAGTATATGCTTCAAGGCTTTGTTTATCCTGAGCCGTAAGCGTATATCCGGATTCTGTAAAGCGATGGTGGTGTTCAGTAAAGCAATCGTCTGTCCCATTAGAGTTGCCTATGCTCAAACAAGGGAAGCATGTTGATACGATTGTTGCGAGACTTCGCTGATATTCTTGTCGTTCAGCTTCTGGGAACAATTCACAGCCAAGGTTTATTCTTGAAATTATATTTGCATAGTCCGTTTGAGCTTCACGCGTGTAGATGGTTACCTGCGCCCCGGGTGGGTAGATTTCTTGTATCTGCGTACACATGTAGTTGAGCGTAAATAATCCAACATACTCAGCAAAATCCAAGGTGCCGGCTTTGAAAACCTTCGTCTCTTCGTTGCATGATTTAACGGCGAAGCTTACGATAAGCAACTTTACTGGTTCTCCCTGACTCATACTGGCCTCAACTTTAGTAACGAGTGTTTCTTGTCCAGTTTCTCGGTACATATCGCCGCAACTAAAATGGCACAAGAACTCGACGATGCGTTGAGCGGGAGACTGAGAAGCTTTTGTTTTGCTGATCTTAGGCAATCCTGATTCATACTTGGCCAGAATAGGGGTATGCTCTTGGGTTGTAACGGGTCTTGATGGTTGCTGCATACCGGTAAGTATATTAAACGAACAGAAGAACGAAAAAAGTATATTAAACAACGTATTCATGTTTTTATTCATGATTATTCCTTAGGTAAAATTATTAATAGTAAAAATAAATAAGTGCGTGTGTAAAAATGGCGCAGAGTACAGAGCTGACAAAGGCGTGTTTAGTTTTTTATTAAATGCTTAAGTGATGTTGACTTTTGACACGTCATCCTTGCGAAGGATCATAGGTTTTCACTTAAGAAAGTAGTAATCTTAAAATAATCTTCCATACGTCATCCTCGCGAATGCGGGGATCCAGGCCTTACTGCTGATGCATGAATCTGGAACGACGTGTACGTGCTTTTGTCAGCTAAAAAACGGGTTATAAAATAATTGGTAGTAACGCTAAAGAGCGTAAAATAATGGGAGTGCGTACCACAGAGACGGGCACTAAGAGAAGAAGGACTAAAGAAATAGCCTTCGGGGAGAGGTTAAAAGTAGGCAATGTAGAAGATGATGCTGATGAGCACCTAGAATTTGTGTGACGGTATTGTCCACCGTCGGGGTGCATGCTTGATTGCATGCATTGCGTAAAGAACGTCATAGTAAGACTCCTAAAAATTAACGTGGTTATGTGTCGCTTATATTTTTAAATTATTGTTTCATGCAGTTTCCTTTCGTTTAAAGTACGGGCAGCTTACGCCATTAATTTCTTTTGAGGTGAGTACATATTTTTCCATGTCGACATCTTTTTTAAATTTTATGGTCCAGGAGTTATCGTCTTCTATGCATACACCATGGTAAGGGGTAACATCAGCATCCGGTGCGTACTTTATCCCAATTTTTTTGCTGACATCACCTGAGAAGTGCGCGGTAAGTCGCAAAAACTGATCAGGAGAAAAGTTTTTACTGATGTAGCTGCGTAGTCGTTCTTCACGTGTCAAAATTCCTGCAACACGGTTATCGAGCGTTTTTTCTTCAAGTAATTTTCCGCCTTCTGCGTAATCAAATTCGAGTGCAAAGCGTTTACGTGCAACGCCAAAAACAGGAGCTTCTGATGCTTTGAAATTTGTGGTTGCTGGTTCATGGTTGTCGATCATGGTGTTGATATTGTATGGTCTTCCTAGATCATGTAATTGCATAATTTCTTGAGATGTCAAAAGCCTGATGTTTGGTAAATCTGATACCAAGGTTTGCAATGTTTGTTCGTATTCAACCACCTGTTCTAGGGGAACGCCAAGAAATTCAGCAAACTGAACCCCGTCACAAAAGACGGTCAAGTAAGCTCCAGGAGCGTAAACTTCTTTGATTTCGTTGAGCATGCTTTGGAGATACTCAAATGATTTTCGTTCCGCCATGTCTGGCAAATCACCAATCGTTTTTTTCTCATGGTTGGGTGACTTAAACGGGAACCCAACGGTAAGCATGTTGATCGGCTTGTTCTTCGCTACGAAACTATTAATTTGTTCGATGCATTCAGTAACACCAGAGATTGGTTTTGGGGTAGTACTTGCTGTTGGGTCAACACTATGTGCATCGATATCGTAGGTGATGCGATGTTTATCGAGCACGTTATAAACGTGCTCGGCAGTATGTTTTTTGTTCATAAGGTTTTGTACATCGCCCCAGTGATTAACAAAAAGCGTCAAAACAAAGGTAGCAAATACCGGAGCCTTGATCCATTTGAAGCCAAACAAAACCTGCAAGCTGCTTGCCAACGCCAGTACGATAAGTGCTGGGTAGATGTCAAAAATAGCTGGTCCTGCAACTTTCATGATGCCGGAGAACCCAAGGTTTGACATCATGGTGGTTGATGCAATGGTCAAAATCAGTGCGCATGGGTAGCTGATGCGATTACGGAAAACGGTTTGTTGCAAGAAACTCGTAACAACCGCGGTAAGTGCAATAGCGGTGGTCATTGTTGAGAGTGCAACTGTAACGTTAGCAAGTACGCCACCGATAGGACCCAAAAGAAACGGAACCAAGAAACTAAAGATGTTCCCATCAGAAACGCCTTGTAGGCTTGGGCCATTAAACGCAGCAATTACACAAAATCCGGTGTAAACAATCCCCAAAAGCAATGCCCCAACGGTGCCCGCTTGCAAGCCCATGATCGCCAATTGACGATAGTTGGTTGGATCGCTCATGCCCTTTTTAAGTCCTGCATAGATTAGGCCTGAAAAGAAAATGGTTGCGATCAAGTCACCCGTCCAATACCCAGACATGAAGCCTGTTTGTATTGCTTTAAAGCTGGTGATTGGGGAATTCATAAAAGCTTGTGGGAAGAACAGTCCAGCGATAATGGTGGTAAACAAGAGGATGAACTTAAGTGGCCCAAGAACATACCCAAGCAGATCAAGTACGCCGTTTTTTCTGATTGTACATGCAAAGATGAGAGCAGCAGAAAAAAGGCTGTACAAGAAAAGTGAGATCTGTGGAAAATATGGGCTTACCGATGCATGTGAAATGGTGATGCAACGAGGGGAAAACAAAAGCGGCCCAAGCAGCATCATGCAAAAAAATGCGGTGATAAAACCTGGAACGCGTCCAATTTTACCCAAAAACTTTTCATAGTCTCCGTCACACAACATAACGGCGATCAAGCCGATAAGCGGTATGAGAACGGCGGTTATGCAAAAACCGGCAAGCCCAAACCAGAGATTACTGCCGATATCGCGGCCAAGAACGAGGGGGAAAATAACGTTGCCAGCCCCAAAGAGCATAGCGAACATGGCAAAACCAACGGTGGTTATGCGTGATAATTTAGTAAAGAGTGCTTTAGTCATGATTGATCCTTTTTTAAGGTATTAATGTTCAAGGTTAAGCCATAAGCACACAAAGGTGGTGTATGGTAGAAAGCCTAAAAAACACATATGGGTTTATTTGAAAAACTAGCTGATAAAAATTAGAATACTAGTAGGTCAAAACGTGTTTTATACAAAAAATATGATTATAAAGTAATAGATAACATGGCTGATAAACAGCACATAATTGAATGGGTTACCACAGAGGCGGGTACCACAATAGAGGCTAAGACAGCCGAGGTAGTAGAAGTTTGGAAAAGGTTAGTTGTTGTGTTAAGCGTATTCGGTTGACGGTTTATTTTCCCGTCAGGGTGCGTGCTATGGAGCCCGCGATGCGTGCTGTAGTTCATAGTAACTCCTGAGAGTAAAAGGATTATAATATTTTCACGTTTTTTAATTCTACCAGTAAAAGAATGTATTTGCAACAGGTATTAAAAATAGTTACTTAGAGTAGAATTTTCCCGTTTCTTGACCAAATGTAAGGTGGACTTTGCATTTAGTCGCGCCAAATGTAAAGTCCGCCTTACATTTGGTTGCGCTAAATGCAAAGTCTAGTTTATACTTGGTATAGATGAATCTTAAAAAAAGGAGTTCTTATGTTGATTAATAGACCATTTTGGCAAAATTTAATTGAAAAAGCATGGCAGCAGCGATCAATCATCTGGCTTATGGGGGTGAGACGGGTTGGTAAAACGAGTCTTTGTATGAGCCTGTCGGATATTGAATATTTTGATTGTGAACGTCCTTCGGTACGGGAGCTTTTTGATAATCCTGAAGGTTTCTTGGCAGGTAAAGCGGGTAAACGCCTTATTCTTGATGAGATACATCGACTTAATAATCCATCTGAAGTGTTAAAACTTGCTGCGGATCATTATCCTACGGTGAAGATTATTGCTACTGGATCATCAACGCTTGGGGCATCGGCAAAGTTCAAAGATACGTTGACTGGGCGTAAAAGAGAAATATGGTTGACGCCATTGTTGTTGTCTGAGCTTCATGATTTCGGGGGCGAAAGCTTACGACATCGATTTTTATTTGGTGGGCTTCCATCATTTTTTTCTTCTCAGACTTTACCTGATGAAGATTTTAAGGAATGGATCAATGCGTACTGGGCAAAAGATATTCAAGAATTGTTTGCAGTAGCGAAGCGACACTCATTTCAGAAATTTACAGAGCTTTTAATGGCTTATAGTGGAGGTCAATTTGAAGCAAGTAAGTTTACTAGTTCGTGTGAAGTTACACGTGAAACGATTAATAATTATCTTGCAATTCTAGAAGAGACCTTTGTTGTTCATGTTATTCGTCCCTACTCTACGCATAACCCTCATGAAATTGTTAAAGCGCCTAAAGTTTATGGGTTTGATACTGGGCTTACCTGTTATGCCAAGGGTTGGCGAGAGCTAAGAAAAGAAGATATGGGTTTGTTGTGGGAGCAATGTGTTTTAAATGAGCTTCATGCTTATCTTCAAACACATACAATTCATTATTGGCGCGATAAGAGTGGACGAGAGATAGATTTTGTGCTGCAGGATAAAAAAAATCAGGGGCTAACGGTTATAGAATGTAAGTTTTCTACACTGTCTCATCAAAAAGAGATGGTTGCTTCGATAGGTGTTAATGTTGAAGCATTTCGTCAGCATTATCCTCAAGGAGAGAACTATGTTGTTGCAACCGATGTTGATCATTCTTTTCAACGTAATCATAACGAATTGATGTTAACATTTGTTAGTCCAAAAGAGTTAATTACGAGGTTAATGGGATTTAATGGCTAAAAAATCTTAACTTTTTAGTGTTTTTTACTCAATACCTCCTGTTTTACAAATCAAATTTCATGAGTTATAATTTACTTATTAATTACAGAGGTTAATTATATTATTCATTCTTAAATGGAAGGTACAATGATGAAATTGTTCCAATACTTATTACTTTCAGCTGGCTTGGTTGCTGGCTTGACGACGGTTGAGGCCGGACCAAAGAAAAAAAATCCTGAAAAGCGTCAACGAGAAGAGGCTTCCGTTGTGGCTGTTGAAGATCCTACGGTTAGAGATGTTTCAACGCAGGCATCTGATGAAAATAGAGGTTTTGTGCTAGGAAATGTTCGATCTAGAACGTATGTTCGAGATAGAAATTGGTATCCTGATAAAGAAACCGACATGGAAGATTGTGCTATTTGCCAAGAGCATATTGATCCAGGTAGTGATATTGAGCCAGGAAAAGGGTTTAAAGAATGTCAGCATGATGCAAATATGCACTCAACGTGTGCTGCGCGTTGGGCGGCTGAAAATGAAGCTAAAGGATGTCCTTTATGTCGCAAAGAGCAAACGGACATGCTCCGGCATGCAGCTTCAGGATTGTCTTGCGAATTGAAGGAATTATCAAAAGCGCGCTTAAAAGAGGTTCTTACTCCGTTCATTCCCGTGATAGTAAAATTAGCTCAAAACGAAGCATTAATGGATCCGTTGAAGGCTATTTTGCAAGACTTACGTATACTTGCAGAACATCCACAACAATTTAAAGCAGATATCATAAAGCATGCCGATGATTTTTTTCAACAGGTAACGGTATTTGAAGATACAGAGCTTGATGGTGCTCCTAATCATCGATTATTGCAATTATTAAGATTTGAAGGGTTGAGAAATTGGGGTGTTGGTGCTTTGCAATCTATGCAAAGAGGGCTTGCGCTGGGTGAACGTATTATTAGTCCAAGTCCGGTTAATTTAGATCAGTTGCAAGATCGTATGATAAGGTTGTTACCAACTATTTATGCCACGTACAAAGAAGATTTACTTAAGGCTTTAGTGGAATCATTAACAAAATTTGAAGAATTTTGTCCTGATATTCAGCGTTATGCTCAAGGTCTTCGTGCCTTGATGGTACGAGGCGTTGGTCAAGATCAAGTACGAGATGCGGTTACATCAATAGGGTTCAGTTTTCTGATAAGCATGATTCAATTATTTCCAGATTCTCAAGAAGGAGTTCAAGGGCTTGTGGATGTTTTTTATCAAGAAAATTCTGAAGTTAAAGAACAAGTTCTTGGGTTCTGCCACTCGGTGAGAGAATTAGGCGCAATATTAAAAGATGTTAAAGCGATAGCTAAGAAACATCAGGGTCCTAAGCGTAGGTATCATAAAAAGAGATACTAAATAAAATACGTTTAAAAAACTTATAAAATTATAATATTTTAGCAAAACGGCCCAGATTATGTATCTGGGCCGTTTTGCTAATTGTCGTTTATAAAACGCTTATGCTAATTCTGGGAAGAAGTCTTTAAT
>CAYHBO010000036.1:0-5393 GCA_964354855.1 uncultured Pseudomonadota bacterium
TATTTTAATATAAATAATCGTTTGTTATTAGCGCTTGCAGAAGCTCCAGATGTTAAAAAGTGGATTGAGGAGTTGGCGCAACCTAAGAAGTATGCTGTTGTGCAGCCTGAAACTGTAGCTTAAGTTACTTATAGGGAATCATCATCGATGGAACAAGTAGATTAATCTAAAAAAATTAAAACTTTAAAATAGGGGACTACTACTATGAAAATAAGAAATATTATGAAGGTATTTATGGTATTGCTTGTTGTGGTGCAGCAGAGTTTTGCAATGCAACCGCATGAGCAACAAGAAGGTAAGAGGTTTACTGATGTTACTAGAGTCCTAAAAAGGCCATTTAATAGAAAAGTTAAATTTCCAGGGGTTAAAGATCAAAAATGGGTTAAGGCATGTCCTCCTAAAGCTCAGATTACTGTTGAGGATGTATTTGGAATTTTTTCTGACCAAGCAAAACTTGAATTATTGACAGGGCCGTTAATTTTTCAGTACTTGAGCATGGTTAATGATTTTAAAAAAGATTGCTTTAATGAGGCAATGCGTTATGTCATACGTAATGAAATAGTGGTTAAAAAAATGAAGGATTATAAATGTTTTATTGTTGATCTTTTTTCAGACAAAGAACAACTGAAAAATCTTGAAGGTGCTGATATAGAAAGCTATTTACAAATACTGAAAAATTTTTGTTCAAAGTCGATTTTTGATGATGCTACTTTTAAATTATCGCAAAGTTCTCAAGATCAATTAAAATGTGATGCTTTTTTTGTTTCAAGTTCTGCTTTTTGTCATAGTTCTGGAGAAGTTACCGAATCAGTTGCTATGGAATTTTACAACATAATTAAGATAAATTTTGTTGATAAGAGTGGTGATATTAAAGATTTAATTAAACAATTAAAAGACTTTAAAACTAATTATCCAGGGTCTTATGTTTATATAATTGGAGTATTGTCTTCGAGCCATCAAGATTTGTGGAATAGAATTATTGAATTGGCTAAAAATGGGTATGAAATTGCTTCAGATGACTTTATGTATATTCCTAAGTCGTGGGGGGAAGTTGGACGACTTTCTGATGTTTAACAACCTTCTGATGATTACTATTAATTTGTTACTGCTTTGGACTACCTGCTGCTTTTGTTTCTAAAGATTACTATTATTATATGAAAAGGCTCGCTTAATGTGGGTCTTTTTTATTATATGCTTTCAACCATATAAAGATCTTGAGTAAGCTTGGTTAGCAATAATTCTTATCGAGGATCTTTTTATGCCTGGTTATAAAACTCATCTTGTTGGTGGTGCGGCAGTTTTTGTAGCAACTTCTCTCGTAATTTCAACAACGCTATCAATGCCAACATCAACGCAGTTCATCGGGTATCTTTCCTGTAGCTTGTTGGGTTCAATTTTCCCGGATATCGATGTTGCCAGCAAAATGCAGCGTCTTTTTTTTATTGTGGCGACCGTCGCGTTATCCTGTGCGCTTTTGACAAATAGAACTGCTTGTTTTTTAATTATCGGGGGTTCTGTTCTCTTGGTAACGTTTTTACGGCATAGAACGTTGACCCATCAAGTGTTCTTTCTGATCAGTATGCCGGCATTTTTTGCCCTTGGGGCTGTCTATTTGTATAAATTACCCTTTAATCTTGTGGTAAATAGTACTATTTTCTTTGTTATGGGTTGCTTAAGTCATGTGTTACTTGATCGTACTAAGACCAATCTTAAGCGTCTTTTTATGAAACGGTGATTTTACCCCCCTTGCGTCATTAGTTATGTTTGCTAGGTTATCCCTCTGCATTCACGTGATGTGCTTCTAGGTTTTGTCTGACGGGGGAATGTTGGTTATGAGTCGAGTCGAGCAATTGCTCGACTCGACCCCCACCATAAGTCGATTGCTTTTTAATGGTCCCTTGCTAAACTTTCTTTGTTTTCTGGTATTATTCTAATTTTTTAGAGGACTTTTTTATGAACAAGATTGCGTTATCTTTAGGACTAAGCTTTATGGCTGCAGTACCATTGCATTCAGAATTGCCAGCAAAATTTAAGTTAATGGTGCCAACTCAAAAAATAACGACTGAAAATCTTGCGAGTTCATTAAAAAAATTGATGAAAGATTGTCCGGAATTTTCCGCGATGATTGAAGGGGTAAAAAAAGTTGTTGCGCTGCTTAAGCAAGATGCGATGACGCCTAACATGGGTACTTCTTTATCAGTTTCTATGAAATATGACCTAGCAGCGTTTCAGGAAATAGAAAAAGTTCAGATGGTAAAATCATTAGAGGAACTAAATCAAATGCCAGGTTTGATGGGGGTGGTAAACAATGCCGAACACAACATCACCATTTCTATTGCGTTGGATCAAGGATTACCGGTTAATGTAGAGGCATCTGGAGAGACGGGTGAAGGCGGAGAGCAAGATGAGCAAGCAGAAATGACGGTATCGATGATTTATATTATTATTACTACTTTGGAAGCGTGGAGCTCTCAGATTGAAGAAGCGATTGCAGCCTTGGATAAAAAAACGGTTATTAATCCGTTTTTGGCTGAACAATTGTTACAGTTATTTAGTATTTTTGAATTTTGGAAAGTTGTTGATCATGTTGGGTCATCAATGTTTAATAAAGATCAACTCAAATTATTGAGTAATTACCAGAGCATAAAACTTTCACTAGGTGATCTCAATGATAAGAATGTTTCAAGTGTTGATTTAGAAATCAATGCATTGTTCGATCAATTTATTTCATTACGCCAAAAAATCATGACCGATGCTTCTTTAGAAACTACCATGCAACAAGTTGTTCAAATGCTTTCTAAAATTATGAGCGATTATAAAAACCAAATAGTTTTTTAGCATTTTTTGTTGTCGCTTGGGCAAGTTGTTCAAGCGACATTTCTTTTAGCTCTGCAATAATTTCTGCAAATATCGGGATATAGGCCGGATGATTCTGCCTTCCTCTGAACTGTTGTGGCGGTAAGAAGGGCGCATCAGTTTCAAGAATGAGATGGTCGACCGAAATTTTTCTCACGACCTCACGGAGTAAATCATTTTTTGGGTAGGTTATTGGTGCATCGATGCCGATATAAAATCCCCAGCCGGTGACTACTTTTGCAAAATCCAGGCTTTGAGCAAAGCAGTGAATGGTGGCTGCTTTGATTTCTTTTACGTACTCTTCTAACACACGAAGAAGTTCGTCTCCTGCATCTCTTACATGAATGACAAGTCCAAGGTCATGGCGTAATGCCAGTTCAATGTGTGCTCTAAACGCGTCTTTTTGACGTTGTTCATCGTATGGTTTATGATAAAAATCAAGGCCAGTTTCGCCAATGCCAACAATTTTATTTTGTTCTTTCTCTTTTACTAAATTCTCTAATTTCTTGAAATCATTACGCCAGGTTGCGGTTGCATCACATGGATGAATGCCTACTGTTGCATAGACCGGTGCAAAGCGTTTTGCTATGGCAACAGAATTAATGCTTTCAGGAAGGCTTGTCCCTACATTGATGATGGTTGTTACCCCGTTTTTTTCTGCTTCATAAATGATATTTTCAATGATGAGAAAATGTTGTTCATTTAATGGCTCATCAAATTCTTTTTTTACCATGATGTTGAGATGGCAGTGAGTATCAATAAACATAATAATTATCCTTAAAATAATTCTTTAGACTAAAAAATATTTGTCATTGTAGGTTAATTTCAAAGTTTCTTCCAGAAAAGAAAATCGTCAAAGTCCACGATTTTATGCATTTTTTAACATTTATCAAAATACATAATACAAAAATGTTGTAGGATACGTTTTTTTTAGTGCTTTTGCTTGACAAAGATGGAAACAATATTTAAATTTCACACTGAAAGGTATAGAGTATTACACACATTTTTTTATGGGAGTCACTATGAACAAAAGTGAATTAATTGCCGCCTTGAGTGAAGAAACCAGCTATAGCAAAAAAGATGTTGCAAAAGTACTTGCAGCATTTACACGCATAGTTGAACGCGCTTTGAAAAAAGGCGAAAAAGTTTCTTTAACAGGGTTCGGTACTTATTGGACATCTAAGCGTCCAGCACGTGTTGGGATTAACCCTGCAACCAAAGAAAGAATTAATCTTCCTGCGGTTAAGGTCCCACGTTTCAAACCAGGCAAACACTTTAAAGAACAAATTCGTTCTTTCTAGTCTTTTGTTTGATCACATGTCTAAAATGTGGAACAAAATAAGGCCGATGTTTTATTCGGCCTTATTTCTTTTGATGAGCTCCTTGGTGACTCAAATGGTGGGGGCATTTTTTAGTCCATCATTTAATCTTCTTGCAAGTCGCGGAGTCGGTAAAATTATTTTTACCCTTCTGGTGATTGGTCATGTGATGGGTTTAGCCCTAACTCAGTCATGGCAATTTTTTCAGGAATCTCTTGAGATTAATGTTTCTTTCCTTTGGGAAAAACCCTGGCTTAAGGCTTTTCTTAGTACTTTTTTAATCTTCTTTAGTTTGCATACTTTTATACTTTGTTGCATCGGCGTAGCAGGTTATCTTGATTATAATTTTTTATGCAACGTGTCTCCTAAGATTGTTGGCAGTATTGTGTTCGGCTTTGTTGTAACGTTTTTTCTTGCCTGGACTGAAGAACTTATTTTTAGAGGTCTATTCTTTAGGTATGTAGCGCAACTAATTTCGCCATTGGGGAGTGTTTTTGTTGCGTCCCTAGTGTTTATGTTGGCGCATGACATTACCGCTCCTTGGAGCCTGATGACGGTAAATTGGCAACTTGGCTTGGGATTATTTCTTTTGGGAGTCATGTTGAATATGCTTTTCTTGATTTCAGGAAAACTGTATGTGGGCATGGGGGCTCATGCGGGATTGGTTTTTGTTAAAGTTATTTTACGTAGAATTCCTTTGGTAACTTATTTACCTGCAGATCAACTGCCGTGGTGGTTAACCGTTGATTTACGTCAAAGTCATCTAACACATGTTCTTTTTTTGATCGTTATTTTGATTCTTCTAAGATGCTATCAAACAAAGAGGGCGCCTGAATAAGCGCCCTCAAATTTAGTAGGTTACGTATTTAGTTTACGGCAACCAGCTTTTTACTTTGTTAAAGCCTTCAACTACTTTGCTGTTGTAGTCAAATATGTAGCTTGCAAGGAGTTCTGTGCTACAGCCTACGGCTAAGAGTGCTGAAAGACCTTTGCATTTTTCTAATAAGCTTGTGTCAACGAGTTTGTCTTTGATCCATACAAATGGTGCTTGAATTTGTTCTTTTGTTGTTTCCCAAGGAGTTGTTGATGTTTGTGTGTTGATGCCATACAAGATTGCTAAAGCAGTTGCGCCAATGCCGGTGACGATAAGGGTTCTTTTCCCAACAAGTTTCCAATCTTTTTCAGCTTGTTTTGTATCAGCTGGTTTTGTATCAGCTG
>CAYHBO010000036.1:5493-9603 GCA_964354855.1 uncultured Pseudomonadota bacterium
CTGATCTAGCTTCGCTACCTTCTTTGTCGCCTGATCCAGCTTCGCTACCTTCTTTGTCGCCTGATGCTACAATAATAGCTCCTGGTGTAGCTTGGTCTTTAGTTGCGGGTACTTTTGTTGCTTCTGTTTTTTCCCAAGGAAATTTCCATGCTTGACACGGTTGTGTGCTGATCATATTAATTGCGACGATTGCCGCTGTCAGTATTGATAGATTTTTAACGGATATCTTCATTATTCTAGTCTCCTTCAATAAAACTTTCTGTTTCCTTTTCTTATAGGCCTTTTACCTATGCACAGGAGAGACTATCAAAGAAGATTATGATACACAATGTTGGAATCATTGGAGAATGAGACGTAAGTAATGCGATTGCTAAACGAGAAGATCTAGTCGCCTTTATGGACTAAACTACCATTTATTTCATTATTGAATTCCATTGGTAAAAAACTGTTGGTAAAAAATTGTATTAAGTGAAGCGTAAAGAGCTTAGCTCTTGTAGATTTTAGACTATGAATGTGAAGGTGTATTTGGAAGAGCACTTGAGTAAGTGCTCGAACTCGCAGCTTTGCTGTTTCTGATTATAGAGTAGATCTCGCATCCTCGTTTCGTCGCCGCAAGTTCGTGTTCATTTACCTTATTACTATAAGGATAAATATCTCATTTGTCAAACTATTGTAATTTTAAGTAAGTAATCATTAAGAAAACAATGTTTTTGTCAATTATTTAGGGCTTTTAATATTAAAAAAGGTTATTAATTTTGATTTTTTTAATAATAAAATCTTCGAATGGCGATATTATTTAACCACCCAAGGCTGATAAGACTGACCCAAAGATGCGCTCGCCCATAGCTAAAGAGTGGTAAGGGAACCCCAACAATGGGAAGTACACCAATGACCATCCCGATGTTGATGCAGGCTGAGAAGAGTAAGTGGATAAGTAGGCCAAAGGCGAGAATCTGATCGGTTACCTGAGCAGTGGTAGCAATGACTTGGGCGATGCGTAAAAATAATATGCTAAAAAGTAAAAGAATGAGCAATGCACCCATAAGTCCCCATTCTTCACAAATAACCGAAAAAATAAAGTCGGTGTGGTCTTCAGGCAGGTATTCCAGCTTGTTCTGCATTCCCTTAAGAAGCCCTTTTCCATAAAGGCCTCCCGAGCCAATTGCTATTTTTGATTGTTCAATTTGATAACGCTCGTTTTGAGCTTCTCCGTATCCAAGGAGAACAAGAATACGTTGCTGTTGATAAGGCTTTAAGCATTTCCATAAGAAGGGTGCTCCGAGGCATAAAGCGATTCCTGAAGCAATGATAAATTTTCGGGGAAGACCAATAAACCATAAGAGTGATATTCCTGAGAAAAGAATGATTAATGCGGTGCCAAGATCAGGTTGCTTAAGTACCAACATGAAACTTGCCCCGATGACAGACAATGGTACGATAAATGTTTTAAGCGGGAAAATAGTAGTAGATGTTAATGTTGCAGCATAACAATTGTGTGCATAGCAAGCGATAAAGACCGGTAAAAAAAGTTTTACTAATTCAGCTGTTTGAAAGCGAAAAAAATAAAGGGAGATCCAGCGTCGTGCTCCCATACAGGTCCAACCAAAGATTATCGTATACACAAGAAGTACTAAAACAATACCATAAATGATGTAGCCTTTGTTAACAATAGTTCGTAAGTCTTTGATGCAGAAGAAAAAATAAAGACCAAGCCCTATAAGACTACCAACGCATTGACTGACAAAAAAAGCAGAAAATGGTTTAGTCGGTTGGTAGGTTGCACTGAATACAAAAAGATTGCCAATGATGAGCATAGCAATGGTTATGGTGAAATTTATCCAGTCAAAATAGCGAAGGTAACGTTTGTTTATCATGATTAATGAGCTTACCTGTTTTTGTGTATGAGATTCTTGATCTGATCCATGGTTAGGTTAAACTGATACATTCTTTTATCTTTTTCATCTTTAAAGGCATGTGCGCATAATGATCCCGTCAAAACTTGAACTCAAAAATTTTATTTGTTACCCCGATGAAATCCAAACGATATCATTTGATGATTATTCAATGATTTGTCTTTCCGGTAAAAACGGTAATGGGAAATCCGCATTACTTGATGCCATTACCTGGGTTATTTGGGGGCAGGCTCGTAAAATTTCAGGAGTTTCAAAGGCTGATGAAGGCCTTCTTAGGCTCGGTCAAACGCGCATGATGGTTAGTTTAGAGTTTCAATTAGGAACTGCAAGATATCGTGTACGAAGAGAATATGCAAAAACATACGGAAAGCCTTATGCTGCGCTTGATTTTGAAATTTTAAACGAACAAACAAAAACTTTTGTATCATTGACTGATAAAACGATTAGGGCAACACAAGATAAAATAGAACGATGTATTGGGCTTAATTTTGATACCTTTATTAACTCTGCATTTTTAAAACAGGGACAGTCCAATGAATTTTCTAAAAAAACAGCAAAAGAGCGAAAGCAAATTTTAACCAACATTCTTGGGCTTGAAAAATATACTAAGCTTCAGCAGCTAGCGCTTGAACAGGTGCGTAATAATAATGAAGAAAAACGTGTACTGCTTAAACTTAATGAGCAGTGGGTGCAAGAGCTTGTACAAGAGCAGATGATTCAGGAAACGTTTACGAAAGAAAAAACTGGGCTGCAGGAATTGAACGTTTTACTAGAGCAAATACTTAAAAAAGGTGCGCAGTTTGAGCTGCAAAAACGTTCTTATGAAGATCAACGTCGTCAGTACGAGTTGTTGAGCAAAGAATGTATAATGATTGAAGTAAAAAAAAATGACTTAGAATCGGTTTTTTTTGGATTGGTACAACAATGGCGAAAAACGCATGCACAGGCGTTATTGTTGCCCGATATAAAAAAATTAGAGACTGAACGTTTGTTAGTATCGCAACAAGAGAAGGCAATGATGCAGGCGCATCAACAGTCATTGGGTATTCAAGAAAAAATGTTGTTATGTCGAGAACGTTATCAAAAACAGATTGCACATTTACGCAATGAACAAGAAAAGCAATGCAATAGCGTTCAGCTTGATTTTTCAAAACAAGAGTTACAACTTAAGCAAGTGACGGTAGAAGTTCATAAAAAAACAGAAATGATTAAAGTTGGCGGGCAACTTATCAAGCAACTTGAGCAAACGGTTGTTCCCTTAAGGAAACAGGTTGAAAATAAAGCTCAGCTTGAGAGAGATCTTGCGCAACAAAAGGTACAATTTGATAAGCGGCGTGCGTTTTATCAAACGTTGGTGTCGTTAGGAAACCGGCTTAATCTTGATGCTAAAGAGTTACAACAAAAATGTGCCGTTATCGATGATGGCAATAATCCTGCATGTCCGCTATGTCAGCAATTTTTAGCGGTTGATCGCAAGCAGGCGTTGACGCAGCAGTTTCATCAGCAAGGTGATTTCCTTGTGCATCAACTACAGCGGTTTAAAGTCCTGATCCCAAAACTTAAAGAGATACTGGTTAAACAACATCAAGATATTGAACAGCGTGAAAAAGTATTGACGGAGTACCATCAAATTATTTTTAACGGTAAAGAGATTATGCATCAAGTTGCGCTGCGTTCTGAAGAGATAACCCGTTTTCAACAAGACGTTAATGTGCTTGAGCAGGAACAAAAAATAATAGAGCAACAAATCGTGATCTTAAAAAAAACATATCAAGATGCGCAGCAAATGTTACAACAAAAAGATCAGGATTTAAGTATCAAAGAGATACTTCAAGAAGTTAAGTTACTTGAGGAAGAAAAAAAATTACTAAACGTTGATCAGGGTGCTTACGTAAAGTTACAAGATTATAGTAAAAAAATTGACCAAGAGATTGAGCGCTGCCAGCATTTGCGTCATGATCTTGAACGACAAGCGGAGCGTCGCATATTTATTGCGGAACAAGTTATAGCGCTTAAAGTGCTTAAAAAACAACGCGAAGAAATTGGCAAGCAGCTACCAGCACTTCATGATGCATTGGCTCAGTTAATTATTATTGAGCAATCAATCGTTGTTTTAGGAGTAGAAAAAATATCGCTGACCGAGCGGAAAGAACAGGCTTTACAGCGCATTGGTAATTTTGAAAATTGTTTACAGCGG
>CAYHBO010000036.1:9703-16565 GCA_964354855.1 uncultured Pseudomonadota bacterium
GACTTCTCAAAAGTTATTATCGTTTCGCATTTAGCTGAATTCAAAGACAATTTTCCGGTACACTTTGTGGTAGAGAAGGGTGCTGGTGGGTCTATCGTTCGGGTTGAAGAGCGTGGGTAATGCGATAAAAAAAGGGCCGGAAATTTCTTTCCAGCCCTTCTTAAACTTTACTGCCTAAAGCAAATAAAATTATTAAACGAGACGAATCTCGTGTGCTTTCTTGTCGTTAAGCATATCTATTTTTTTAATGAGTTCATCGGTAATTTTCTGTAAAAGTTCACCAAGTCTGATAGCAAAATCTTCAGAGATGATTTTCTTCTTTTGTGCATCACGAACTTCATTGTGGAAGTCTTTGCGGATGTTACGAACGTTGACGCGTGATTCTTCTGTTTTCTTGTTGAGAACCTTAACGATTTCTTCACGGCGAGCTTCGCTCATTTGTGGAAGTTGTAAGCGAATAACGTTGCCATCATTAGCCGGTGTTAAGCCAAGGTCTGATGCGGCGATTGCTTTTTCGATTGCAGGGATAACACTTTTATCCCAAGGCTGAATCGTAAGTAAGCGTGCATCAGGTGCTGATACGGTAGCCAAGTCACGCAATGGCATGAATTGGCCATAGCTTTCAACTTTGATGTTATCAAGGATTGTTGTAGAAGCACGGCCTGTACGGATACTGGTAAGTTCTTTTTCGTAATGTTTGAGCGGAAGCTCCATTTCTTTCTTAACAGCGGCTTCAAAACTTTTTGAATCGCCTTCTTGAAATGCTAATTCTACCATGTTTTATTCCTTTATAATGTTATGGTACTTCCAAACGTTGCATCTTGTGCAGCGTTAAGAAGTGAGTTTTTTTTCCACACGTTGAATACGCGAATGGTTAATTTATGATCTTGAGCTAAGCTAAAAGCGGTCATATCCATGATACGCAGATTTTTATTTAAAGCTTCTTGAAAGGTAATTCTTTGTAACGGTTGAGCGGTTTTGTTTATAGCAGGATCATCACTATAAACGCCATCAACATTAGTTGCTTTCCAAACTTCATGAGCATTGATTTGAAGAGCTCGAATAATAGCGTTGGTATCAGTTGAAAAGTAAGGACAACCGGTACCTCCGGTAAAAATAATACAATCATTTTGTTGTGAACTTTTATTAAGTGCTTCTTGATTGATTATTTCTACAACACCCGAAATAGCCACGGCGCTTAAAATTTTAGCTGGAACCTTTGCCTGGGTGAATAAATCGTGGAGTATGAGGCCATTCATGACGGTGGCAAGCATGCCAACATTATCTGCTGCAGCACGTTGCATTTGTAGTTGTTTTCCTTCTGATGCTCCACGAAAAAAATTTCCTCCGCCGATAACGATGCCAAATTTGTATTGCTGCTGCCGAAGTTGTTTGATTTGATCAATAAGGTGTAAAGCAGTTTCCTGATTTATAGAACCATTATCTTTCGTAAAAATTTGACCACTTAGTTTAAGTAAAATTGTTTTCATGAGCTACCAAGAAAGATGGTTATTTGCCAATGCTTAAGCGAACAAAACGCTTAATGCTGGTAGGATTTTTAGTTTTTGTAGAGAACTCTTTAACGAGTTGTTCGATGGTAAGGTCTTCATTCTTGATGAAGCGTTGTTGTGTTAAACAAACTTCAGCACAGAATTTATTGATTTTGCCTTCGATAATTTTTTCTAAGATATTTGCAGGCTTATTGCTGTTTTTCATTAATTCAAGAGCGATTTCACGTTCTTTTTGAATAATTGCAGGATCAAGATCAGCAGGAGATAGAGAAACCGGTTTGGTTACGGCTATGTGCATACAAATATCTTTAGCCAACGTCTTAAGGTCATTGATGATAGTTGTGCCATCATTTTCTGTTGTAAGTTCAATCATGACGCCAATCGTTGAACCAGGATGAATGTAGGCTGTAACAATGCCATGTTTTTCAACGTGCATGGTTACGATGCGGCTAATTTCGATTTTTTCGGATATCTTTGCAATCAACTCATCAAGATAATTTTTTACGTTTTTCTTTTCGGACAGTAATTTTTGAACATCATTGATTGCTGATGTCGCGGCTTCATGAGCAGCAAGTTGAGCGAACTCACGCATGTTTTCAGTATTTGCTGAGAAGTCGGTTTCACAACCAATGCTTACCAATGAACCTGTTTTAGCGTCTGTATTGATATAAGCCTCTATGCGACCGTTGTTTGTTTCATTGTCGGCGCGTTTTGCGGCAACAGCGGCACCTTTTTTGCGTAAAATGTCGATTGCAAGCTCCATGTCGCCATTTGCTTCAACGAGTGCTTTTTTGCAATCCATCATGCCAACCTGCGTTTTTTCTCTTAATTCTTTTACCAAATCTATGTTGATATTCGACATTATGCGGTACTCCTAAAAAATGTTTCTTGAAAATTTTACCTATTTGAGGTATTTACTTATCTTTATGTTCTTGCAAAGCAACCATTTGTCTATTCTGCCAAAATGGACTAATTTGACAAGTTTGCTGTGCAATTTTGACAAAAAAAGTTAAAAAATTACTCTGAGTGGGGTAATATTCTTAAAAAGTATTTAAGAAATGGTTTATATAAATTTAGTAGGAGTCCTTGAGATGCCAGTACCAAAACGTAAACATTCGCGTGCCAGAAGAGATAGTCGTTCTGCTAATAAAGGTATTAAGCCTAAAGCAGTTGCGTCTTGTCAAACGTGTCAAGAGCCAATAGCAACGCACGCAGCATGTTCATCATGTGGCTATTACAAAGGGGTTAAAGTTCTTAAAACGAAGTCAGATCGTCTTCATGGTCGTGTACAAACCCGTCAAACGCAAGAATTGAAGCACCGTGCAAAAAATGCGATTACCGAACCTGATCAAGATAAAAATACTGAAAAATAGTAGACTTACATGATTGCTATTGATGTTATGGGGGGTGATTACTCCCCACAGGCAATACTGCATGGCGCTTACTTAGCCGCGAAAAACAACATCCCGGTAGTTCTTTTTGGGCCACAGGAGATGATTGTCAACTATTTATCCAACATCAATCAATCATGGCAAACACTGCCAATTACGATTTATCACGCTGCGAGTGTTATTGCTATGGGTGAAGAACCGGTTATAGCGGTAAAGCAAGGGAGAGATACTTCATTGGTGAGCGCGGTAGAAAGTGTTCGTTCAGGGCTGTGTAGTGCCGTGTTATCTGCAGGTAATTCGGGTGCGTTAATGGTTGCTTCTATGCTTATCCTTGGAAGAAAGGATGGTGTCGAGCGTGTTCCTATAGCCGGATTTCTTCCATCGTTGCATGGAAAAATGGTGGCCCTTGATCTTGGCGCCAACACGGAATGTCGTCCTCAACATCTGTTACAATTTGCAATGCAAGGGGCTATCTATGCACAAGAGAACCTAGGAATTGAGTATCCGCGCGTTGGTCTTCTTTCCAATGGACAAGAAGATGCTAAAGGGTCAACGTTGGTAAAAGAATCGTTTAAGCTTTTAAAAAACGAATCTTCTTTGAATTTTATTGGGAATATTGAGCCTGAGGGAGTTATTTTACATCGAAGTGTAGATGTGATGGTCTGTGATGGATTTTCAGGTAATATCTTTTTAAAAACAATGGAATCTACGTACGATGCCTTTCTACAGCTTACAAAAAATAAGGTATTAGGAGCCTTGCCGGCAAGAGAAGCGAGTGAGATAGTGAATGTAATGAATCAATTTTCACCAAGAGAGCAGGCGGGAGCTTTGCTTCTCGGCGTTAAAGGGAACGTGGTTGTGTGTCATGGCAATTCTGAAGGCCCAACTATCTTTAAGGCGATTAAATTTGCGTTCTCGCTTAATTCAACCTCATCCGCATACAAAAAGCCCGAAAAAGGCTTGAATTTTTAAAATATTTTACTTTTTTTTGATTATTGGTAAATTTTAACTAATCTTTAGTTCGTCAAATGACAATGGCGTTGTTGATGTGACTTTATAAGGAGATGAAGATGGAAACAAACGTAATAACACAAAGCCTGACCCAATTTTTTGATGTTCTAGTTGAGCATCGTAATAAAGTTTTTGCAGGGTTAGTCGTAGTCGCATTAGGATTAGTAGTTTTCTTTGCCTATCGTTCATATATCCATGGAGTGCAGGTAGCTGCTCATCAATCGTTTGTATTAGCTATGAAAGAATTTGAAAAACCGGTAAAAACGGGTGGAACTGCGGGATTTGCGACCGAAGAAGAAAAGTGGCATAAAGTAGAAGAAAATTTCCGTAAAGGTTTTGAAAAACATACATCAAGTACCTTTGCTCCTATGTTTTTAGCCTACCAAGCAACGGCTCTTGTCAATTTGAATAAACTTAATGAGGCTATTGTGGTAATGAAAAAAGCGGTTAGCTTAATGAAGACACCATCGTTGAAATCTTATTACGAAGTTACCTTGTCATTAATGCAACTTGATAGTGTCAATACTGATGATCATGCTGAAGGACTTAAACATCTTCAAAAAGTAGCTGATTCTAAACAGACAGCTCAAGGTCTTGCATTATATCATTTAGGGTTATACGCATGGGTACATAAAAATTTTAGTGATGTAAAAAATTATTGGGGATTATTTCTCAAAGGATTTAGTGCTTTACCAGGATTTGAAAATCAAATTACTATGGTACAAGAGCGTTTAGATTTATTAGAAGCTTAAAGAGTCTTAGTGTTTTTGATCTCATGGAAAATTTAGGGAAAAAAAGTTGTTATCACGTATTCAATCATTGATTGAGGTGCTTTAACGATTATTATAAATGTGGGGTTATCGACCGGGGTCGATAATAATAACAAGGGGCTAATATGAAAAAAATAGGGATGATTTTTCCAGGACAGGGATCACAATCACTTGGGATGGGGAAAGAATTATACGATAAACATCGTATAGTACAAGAATATTTTGAAGAAGCATCAAGTTGTCTTGAACAGAATTTTGTACGGCTTTGCTTTGCATCATCTGATCGAGAATTAAAAGAAACGGTAAACGCGCAAACATCAATTTTTTTAGTAAGCGCCGCAATCGTTTCACTCTTACAAGTAAAATATGAAATTAAGCCGCATATGGTTGCTGGGCATAGCTCAGGAGAGTATGCGGCTATTTTTGCTGCAGGGGGTATGACGTTTGCAGATGCCTTATATTTGTTAAAAAAACGTGCCATGTTTATGGATGAAGCTACCCAAAAGCATAAAGGTGGGATGATGGCGGTGATCAATCTGCCGCATAATACGCTTCAAGAAATTTGTCGTGAGTATGACGATGGTACTGATGAAAACGTTGCCGAAATTGTTAACTATAATAGCTCAACGCAGATGGTTGTTTCTGGAACCTTGCATACGCTTGAGCAGATCGCTGTAGAAGTAAAAACCTATGGTGGTAAAGCGATCATGCTAAATGTTGCAGGTGCGTTTCATTCACGCTTGATGAAAGAGGCGGCTGATTTATTTGCTTTATACATGGTTAAAGTTGATTTTAAAGATTTAACGGTACCGTTGGTGAATAACATTAATGCTGATGTTGTAACTACCGGTGAACAGGTACATGCTTCGATTAAAACTCAAATGGCGTCGCCGGTTTGTTGGCGTCAAGCTATGGAACGGTTTCGTGAGTGTGATATTATTCTTGAGATTGGCCCTGATGACAAGTTGTCTAAAATGCTTGCACGAGAGTGGCCGGATAAACAAATTCTTTCAATTCATACTGAACAAGACATTGAAAAACTTTTTATGTTGCTTGAACGTGACGTAGTAAAACGTGAACATCATGCTCATTGTGATCGAGAAGATTGTGCGCTTGAAGAGTTAGTTGTCGTGAATGCTGCAACAGGGGCTACTGAGATTGTTAATCAATGTAGTGGGCAACAAGACATTAGTCTGATCGAACCAATTGTTTTACAAGAACCTATTGCTGAATTGATTGTACCTGAGAGTAGTATTTCAGGAGAGAATCAAAGCGATGCTTAACACCTCTACACCCTTAAACATTTTAATTACCGGTGGTCTTGGCGGTATCGGGCAAGGGATTATTGATCTTCTTGCGGCGCGCGGTGACCGTTTGTTTGTTATTGATTGTGTTGATGTCAATGACAGTCGCGTTGCACAACTTACTGAAAAACAACTATATTATCATCAGGTTGATATTGTCGATGTTGCAGCCATAAAAAATGGGTTTGTGCAGCTTGACCATGCCTTGGATGGTAAACCGTTACATGTATTGGTCAATAATGCGGGAATTACCCGCGATACCTTAGCGATTCGTATGCAGGAACCTGATTGGGATGATGTCATGGATATCAATCTTAAAGGTTCTTTTTTTTGTGCCCAACAGGCGCTGATTCGTATGATTAAAGCTCCAGCGATTAATGCCCATGGTACCAAAGGGTATTTAATTAACATGGCCTCAGTTGCAGGCCTTAGGGGGAATCCGGGACAAGCGAATTATGCCGCAAGCAAAGCAGGTTTGGTTGCAATGACAAAATCATTAGCAGCTGAGTATGCGGGACGTAACATTTTAGTTAATGCTATTGCACCGGGGTTTATTCAAACGCCGATGACCGAAAAACTTTCTGATAAAACGAAAGAACACATCTTATCACGCATTGTGCTTAACCGTTTTGGGACCGTCCAAGATGTGGCGCACATGGTTGCGTTTCTTACTTCAGGACATGCCGATTATATCACAGGTCAGGTGATTTCAGTTGATGGCGGGATGTTGTAATTTTTTATAAATCTGGATCTGGAAAAAAGTCTTGAAGTTCAATGACTTCATCATCAGTATCTTCAGCATGATGTCTACTTACGGTGACGACTATAGCTTGATACCTTCAAATTAAGATTGATAAAAGAAAAGAAATTTTTAT